>JAXJNA010000060.1:0-74260 GCA_036312945.1 Anaerostipes hadrus | reverse complement strand
TTTATCCTTGTTAATTACTGTTCTTATAAAGAACGTTCGTTGATTTTTACTAAAATCATCTGAAAAATTCATTAGAATTTTCAAGGTTGTCTTATTGTTCAGTTGTCAAAGATCTTTTGTGATCCGCTTCTTGTGTATAAGAAGCTTTATTATTTTATCACAGTTCTTTTTGTTTGTCAAGAACTTTTTTAATTTATTTTGTTGTTCTGAGCTGTTCTGCTCTGCAACAACTTTTATATAATATCATTTCTGATCTTATCTGTCAAGAACTTTTTAACTTTTCTTTCAGATCTGATCTCTATTGTTCTGATTGTTCTCCGTCAGCAACTTTTATAGATTATCACATCTGATCACTTATGTCAAGAAGTTTTTTCATTCTTTTTCAGAGTCAAAAACCGAATCTGCTGTTATATTTTTCCGCCGCTCTTTCAGCGACGTTGACTATCTTACCATAGCTGTATACAGTATGTCAACTATTTCTTTCATTTTTTTGGAACTATTTTCTATATCTTTGAATATGTTGTTTTTGCACTGATTCCTTCTACTTTTCCAAGTTTTCCAGCTAACGTATTAATGATATCTTGAGGTGCATCAATTGCGATGCTGATAATGTTAACCCCCTTCTCGTGGTATGGTATCCCCATTCTTCCTAAAATATACATTCCATAATCATGTAAAATATCATTTACCTTTGAAGATGCATCTATATCTTCTACGATAATTCCTATGATCGCTATTCTGCTTTCCATTTATATTATCTCCTTGTTATCTTCTTGTCTCAGAAATATATCCTGCTCGAAACTCCATATTGATTTCTCTTAGTTCTTTCTTTCCATCAATATAATCCTGATACATTTCAACGATACCTACACTACACCCATCACATGCACCTGCAACATTTCCAATGGATTCCGCTACAATCTTTTCTCGTTCTTCTTTTGTTGTATCTTTAATCAATATACTCATAATTTTCTCCTTCTTTTTAAATATGCAAATGCGATTACACACACAATAACCGATAATAATGATCCTGCTGGTGCTGCACATCCCATAGGATATAAAGTGTCTGCAAACCATTTAGAGGCAAAATACGCCCCTGGAATACGAATCAGCACAATAGATAATACATTATGAAGAAATGAAATTCCTGACTTCCCATATGCGCAAAAATATCCACTGAAACTAAAATGAATTCCAGCGATCATGCAATCCCATATGTAACTTCGAATATACTGGCTTCCCATATATATGACAACCGCATCGCTTGTAAAAATCCCAACAACAGCATTTGAGAGAAATTGCATGATCACTGCAATGCATAATCCAAAAGTTACAGAAATCATAACCGCATATTTTAATGTCTTTGCAGCACGTTCATCTTTTCCAGCACCAATATTTTGTGCAGCAATCGCAGAAACTGCTGACAGCATAGAAGATGGCACTAAAAATACAAAACTGATGATCTTTTCGACGATTCCTACAGCTGCAGCATCATTTAATCCCCTTTGATTTACAATGATCGTAATTACAATAAAGGAAATCTGTATAAACCCATCTTGCAAGGAAATTGGAATTCCAATCCCTAAAATATTCTTCAATGTTTTTCCTTCTGGTTTTAGATCACTGCGTTTTAATGAAATACCAGTATCTTTCTTCCGAATTGCAATAAGTGCAACGATCACACTAACTGTCTGTGCTAACGTCGTTCCAAGTGCTGCACCTGAAGCTCCAAAATGAAACCCTCCAATAAAAACATAATCCAGAACGATATTCACTCCACAAGCAACTGCTATAAAATACATTGGACTTTTTGAATCTCCCAATCCCCTGAAAATGGAACTGATGATATTATATGCAGTGATCAAAGGAATTCCCGCAAAACATATGGTTAAATATGCGGTTGTTCCTTCTACTGCCTGTTGCGGTGTTGACATGATACGAACAATTGGATGAACAAAAAATAATAAAACCACTGTAAGTACAATAGAAAGACATACAAACAAACTGACAGTATTTCCAATGATCTTTGAAGTTTCTTTCTTTTGTTTTGCACCTACGGATTTACCGATCATAACGGTAGTCCCCATCGCAATTCCAACGATCATAACCGTGATCATATGCATTACCTGACTTCCGATAGAAACAGCGGTTGTGCTAGCAACTCCATTAAATTGTCCAATAATAAACAAATCCGCCATTCCATATAAAGTCTGTAAAAAATATGATAAAAAATATGGAAGTGAAAATTTCAAAATATTCCTTCCAATACTTCCAGTCGTTAAATCTCTTTCCATAAAGTATCTCCTGTATCTTAATTCCTTATGCCCGTAACTTCTTCGAACGCTCCTTTAAATGTTTAGTCTATATATTCTTCGATCAAACGGACCGCTTTTGATTTATACAATGCTGTAATGATCACAGCTGCAATTACCGTACCACAAAGTGTACTTGCAAGAAATGGTCCCACAAAAGTAAATAAAGCTGCTTTCTGCCCCATCATCATTGATGCGATCGGATAGCAAAGCATTCCACCTAAAATTCCTGTTCCGATCACTTCTCCAAGATATGCCCCGATCTTTGATCTTGTATATTTAAATACCATAGCACTGACAAATGCTCCAACCATACTTCCAGGAAACGCAAGTAAACTTCCAGTCCCCAATAAATTTCTGATCAGTGCTGTGCAAAATGCCATAGAAACTCCGTATACAGGACCTAGAAATACTGCGGCCAGCACGTTGCATAAATGCTGGATAGGAAAGCATCTGCTCGGTCCGATTGGTATTGAAAATGATGATAAGATGACTGCAACTGCCACCAGCATTGCAGATATTGTTAATTTCTTTAATTTCATTTAATGTCACACTCCTTTGTTGTTCTTCCAAGGTCTTTTTTCTCGATCCCAGCCTTTTTTACTCCAATAGGCAAGGTCTGCCTCATCCCATCCTCTGGTATGAAGCATTCTCATAAAATAAAAGCAAATCTTTGTCTTTATTCCTGTTTTCACATGTCCAGCATTCTTCTTAATCTGATATGCCATTTTATTTGTATCTTTCTCAATTTTTGCTTTTATTTTGGGTTTTATGTCTTTATACGAAGTTGCCATAACACGAACACCGTATTTATATACCTTTGGCACTCCCCAGTAAAAAAAGCTGTCTGCCATATCTTTATTTGTACTCTTCATTCCCGCTCCTGCAGCTGTGGATATACATACTGCCTGCTTATGAAACATCGATTCCTCCGGTCTATGAAGCATCCACCGATAGCCATAATGATCCAGAAATGCTTTCATTGGACCTGTTACATGATAAACATAAACCGGACTTTCAAAAATCAATACATCGGCTTCATCAAGTGCTTCTGTTAATGGGCTGATCTTTTCATAATGTGGACATAATGTCTCGGATTTACGAAAGCATTGTGTACATCCAACACAGAATTCCCCAAAATCTCTTGGCAGAAAAAACTCCTTGACTTCCCCGCCAATCTTGTCTGCTAGAATTTTGGAAATATGATATGTAGAGCCTTTATGACTCTGTCCATGTATAATTGTTACTTTCATTTTATACTCTTTTCTATTTCTGATCTGCTTCGCTTTCTGGCTGTACAGATGTACAATGAGGACATCTCGTTGCACGAATATCGATCTCACTCATACAAAACGGACAGATTTTTGTAGTTGGCTGTGCAGGTTCCTCTGGTTTTGAACCAAATGACATAACCTTATTCATTGCTTTTAAAAGACAAAATAAGATAAACGCCATGATCAGAAAATTCACAACAGAAGATCCGAATGCGGAGGCATATCCTGAAATTTCTTCTAATGTGTATACTTTTCCTGTCATAACCAATTTTATGATTGGCTGAATAAAATTATCTGTAAGAGATGTAACGATTCCTGAAAAAGCACCACCGATCAATACACCGACTGCCATATCCATGACATTACCACGGAGTGCAAACGCCTTAAATTCTTCTAAAAATTTTTTCATATGTCTCTCTCCTTTATATGGTTTTTTATAACGTTTTCTATTTTAACACATCTTTCGACAAAACAATATACTCTCTTATATTTTACAGCTTAAAATAAGATAAAAAGATTCAAAATTCTCTAAAAAAAGACCATATTAAAAATAATACGGTCTTTAAAATCATCTTATATTTTGGATCATTTCTCTGATTCTTTCATTGCAATTACTTTCTTGATCAGATCAACACTTCCATCAATTCCTAAATAACTGCTGTTTAAGCAAAGATCATATGACTTTGCATCCCCCCACTTATTAGAACTGTAATAGTTGTAATAGCTGGAACGTTGTTTATCTTTTTTCATCAGCATCTCTTTGCTCTTTCCACTCGGAATTCCATATTCGTTCTCAATTCGTTTGATACGATCCTCGAACGGTGCATGTACATATACACTGATGCAATTATCAAAGTCTTCTAATGCATAATCCGCACATCTTCCAACGAATACACAAGGTCCTTTTGATGCCAGTTCCTTGATCGTATCAAAAGCTGCCAAAAATACCTTATGATTCAATGGTAGATCAAAAGAATTGGAATTGTATCCTAATGAATATGGATCCATTACCAAAGAATAAAGGAAACTGGTCGTTGGTTTCTCATCAAAACTTTCAAAAATCTCTTCACAGATTCCACTTTCCTTTGCAGCAACTTTAATCAGCTCACTGTCATAAAAAGGGATTCCTAAACTTTCGGCAAGTTTCTCTCCGATCAGGTGTCCTCCGCTTCCATATTGTCGTTCGATTGTAATAATTGTGTTGGTACTCATATGAATCGCTCCTTTCCCCAAAGGATAAAATATTCAAGTTATTCTTTGTTATGAATATTATACTACAAACAAGTGATTTTTAAAAGAAAAATTGTACATTTTTATATTCAATTATGCTTCATATCCATAATGCTCTTTTGCATAGCTTCTTGCAAACTCTGCATCCTCATGCATCTGCTGGCTTAAAGATTCTAGAGAATCAAATTTCATTTCTGGTCTTTTAAAACACAATAATTCCACTTCTATTTCTTTATGATAGATATTCTTATGGAAATCTAAAATATATGTTTCAACTCCCATATGTTTCTTTCCTTCGATCGTTGGCTTTACTCCAACATTACTAATTCCATAATGCGTTTCATCTTTATAATGGATTCTTGAAACATATACTCCATTTGGAGGCAATAACTTATCCTCCAATGGAATCTGATTCGCTGTTGGCATCTGAAGTACTTCTGCACCCATATGATTTCCATGAACTACAGGTCCACAGATCATAAATGGATCTTCCATCAGACGGTTAGCTTCCTCCACTTTACCCTCAGATAACAAACGACGGATTCTTGTACTTGATACAATTTCTCCTTCTAATTCAAGTTTAGGAATAACGATCAATTTAAAATCATATTCCTTCGACATGCGTTCAAGCAGTTCTACATTTCCTTGACGTTTATAACCAAATCCACAATCATCACCAACAACTAAAACTTTCATTCCTGTTTTTTCAAGAAGTACTTTGATCACAAAATCTTCTGGCGATAAATGTGAGAATTCATCTGTAAATGGATGTTCGATATAAATATCAATTCCTCTTCTTGCAAGAAGTTTTATCTTTTCGTTGGTCGTGTAGATCACTCTCATATGTTTGTGTTTTAACATATTAAGTGGTGGACGGTCAAAAGAAAATACAGCCGCCTGATATCCCAGTTGCTTATACTGGATCAGTTCATCAAAGATCAACTGATGCCCTTTATGCATTCCGTCAAATTTGCCAAGAGCTACCACTGTATTATGAAATTGAAATTGTTCTGTATTATGAATGTATTCCATGGCTTCCTCTCACTGGTTGTTGTCATAAAAAATCTTATCTGGGAAAAACATATTTTTTTTCCAGTAATATATTCCGATAAAATGTTCACTTTCATCATATACCCGAAGTTTCTTTGTTGTATCGAGATCTATTTCATAAAACATCTCTTTCTTTAAAGGATTTCCGTTAAACAAAACCTTATCATAGTTTTTCTTTACGGTACCTTTTTGATATTTTAGAAAAACCTTTTCAATTGGAATTATCCATTCTTCGATCTTTCCAGTTTTCACTGCTTCCTCAATCTCCGATAATGTATGTGCATATTCTAATTGAAAACCACTGGATCTTGTACGGACTAACTTTGTCATACATGCTCCATTATGAAGCTTATGTCCGATATCCCTGCAAAGACTTCGAATATATGTACCTTTGCTGCATGTAACTGTCATTGTAACTTCCGGATAAGAGATTTCAATATCTGAAATATCATAAATCCTGATCCGTTCTGGTTTGCGCTCGATAACTTTTCCTTCTCTGGCAAGTTCATACAGCTTCTTTCCATTAATTTTCTTTGCAGAATACATAGGTGGTACCTGATCATATTCTCCAATGAAAGATAGAATCGTATCTTTGATCGGTGCATCTTCTTTTAACGGTCCATGTGTTTTCGTAACAGTTCCCCATATATCTTCTGTGTCTGTCTCTTTTTCAAACACAAAACTTACTTGATATTGTTTCTTTGTCCCTGTTAACATATCACATAACTTTGTTCCTTTTCCAAGGCAGACTGGCAATACTCCTTCTGCATTTGGATCCAAAGTTCCTGTGTGCCCAATCTTTTTTTGACGTAGGATTCCTCGAAGTTTTGCGACAACATCATGCGATGTAAAATCTTTTTCTTTATATATATTCAATAATCCGTTGTACATAAAAACCTCTATCTTATAATTGTTCTGTGATCTCGTTTATGATCGTACTTTGAATGTCTTTCAGTGTTCCTTTCATAGAGCACCCTGCTGCACGGATATGTCCCCCACCTCCATGTGTTTTGGCAATCTCTGAAACATTAACTTTCTCATTCGAACGCATACTTACTTTATAACCATTTTCAATCGGATATAGAAAAATTGCGGCTTCCACACCTTTTGTAATGCGCAGCTGATCAATGATCCCATCGCTGTCGGTTGTCGATGCATGAAGCTCTTCAAAATCTTGTTCTGAAAGATTCGAAACAATGATCTGTCCATCTGCATAAAGTTGGCTTTTTAATAATGCTTTTCCTAACAACTGATTTTGTACAAATGTCTTCTGGTAAAATGTTTCATCAATGATCTTTGTAGTTGAAACACCCTTTTCCAGTAACATTCCCGCATATTCCATCGTTTTACGTGTTGTATTTGAATGCTTAAACACTCCGGTATCATGCACGATTCCTGTGTATAGGCACTGAGCACATTCTTTTGAAATCTTATCCTCTTCAAAAATTTGGCACAAAACTTCACAGGTTGCACTTGCCTGTGGATCGATCTTATAAAAATCTCCAAATCCATCATTACTGATATGATGATCGATTCCGATCAATGTTTTTGCACGTCTGACCATTGCTGCAAATGGTTCATAACGATCTTCAGAGCCACAATCTAAAACAAAAAACAGATCATAGCTTTCATCATCTTTCGACTCCGTCATAATCTCCTGTGCATGACTTAAAAAACGAAACTCTGTGCTGATCGATTCTAAATAAACATCAACTTTCTTCCCAGAATAATTATCTAAAATATACTGTTTTAGGGCAAGGCAACTGCCAATGCAGTCCCCATCCGGATGGATGTGTCCTGTAATGGCAATTGTTTTGGCCTTTGAAATCTGTTCATTAAAGTGTTTCATTCTCACTCCCATGATTTAATTCATCAATCTTCTTTGACATATTCACTCCATATTCAATGGAATCGTCTAAAATAAATGTGATCTCTGGTGTATTTCTTAAATTAATAGAATGTGCGAGTTCTCGGCGGATATAACCTACCGCACTGTTTAAACCTTTCATAGTTTCTTCTTTTTCTTCATCATTTCCAAGAACACTGATATATGCTTTGCACTGTTTCAGATCAGATGTTACAACGGCATCAACAACAGATGTCATTGGTGCAATTCTTGGATCTTTGATCTCTCTGCTGATGATACGGCTTAATTCTCTCTGAACCTCACCATTGATCCTTGTATTTTTAATGCTGTTTTTTCTCATATTGCTACTCCCTTCGCGATATTATCTTGGAACTTCTTCCATAATAAAGGATTCGATCTGGTCACCTTCTTTGATGTCATTATAGCTTTCCATAACAAGACCACATTCAAATCCGCTGCGAACTTCTTTGACCGCATCTTTTCCACGTTGGATAGATGCAAGTTTTCCTTCATGAACAACAATACCATCACGAATAATACGTGCTGAACTGTCACGCTGAATTGTTCCATCTAATACATAAGATCCTGCGATCGTTCCAACTCCGGAGGCTTTGAAAATCTGACGTACTTCTGCATGCCCTGTAACTTTCTCTACAAATTCAGGATCTAACATACCCTTCATAGCTGCTTCAATATCTTCGATCGCATTGTAGATAACACGATACAGACGAAGATCTACTTTCTCTGCACTTGCTGCATCTTTAGCCGCTGGCTCTGGACGAACATTAAATCCGATAATGATCGCATTAGAAGCTGCTGCTAAGTTTACATCAGATTCTGTGATAGCACCTACACCACCATGAATAACTTTGACTGCAACTTCATCATTAGAAAGTTTCACTAGACTCTGTTTAACCGCTTCTACAGATCCCTGTACATCGGCTTTTACAATGATATTCAATTCTTTGACGCTTCCTGCCTGGATCTGGTTAAATAAATCATCCAATGATAACTGCTGTTTTGTCTCAGATAGCATCTTTTCACGTCCATAAGCAATAAATTTCTCTGCTACGGATCTTGCTTCTTTTTCGCTATCCATAACCATCATAACTTCTCCAGCATTTGGAACTTCACTTAAACCTAAGATCTCAACTGGTGTAGATGGTCCTGCTGTTTTAATACGTTTTCCTTTGTCATTTATCATTGCACGAACTTTACCATGAGCACTTCCGATTGCTACTGCATCACCAACATGTAATGTACCTTTCTGTACTAATACAGTTGCAACTGGTCCACGACCTTTATCAAGCTGTGCTTCTAAGACAATACCTCTTGCTTTACGATTTGGATTTGCTTTTAATTCCAAAACTTCTGCTGTTAAAGAAACCATGTCTAATAATTCATCGATTCCTTCTCCTGTATGTGCAGATACTGGACAAAAGATCGTGCTTCCACCCCAGTCTTCTGGTACTAATTCATATTCGATCAGCTCCTGTTTTACTCTCTCAATGTTAGCACTTTCTTTATCAATCTTATTGATCGCAACAATGATCTCGATTCCTGCTGCTTTCGCATGGTTGATCGCTTCGATCGTCTGTGGCATAACACCGTCATCTGCGGCTACGACTAAGATTGCGATATCTGTAGACTGAGCACCTCTCATACGCATAGATGTGAATGCCTCATGTCCTGGTGTATCTAAGAATGTGATCTTTCCATTGGATGTTTCAACAACATAAGCTCCAATATGCTGTGTGATACCACCTGCTTCTCCTGTTGTAACATGAGAAGAACGGATCTTGTCAAGTAAAGAAGTTTTACCATGGTCAACATGACCCATAACGCAGACAACTGGTGGTCTTACGATCATATCTGTTTCGTCTTCTTCCTCTTCTTTTAACAGTTCTTCGATCACATCTACCTGTTCTTCCATCTCTACCAGACGATCAAATTCCATTGCGATCTCTTCTGCTTTTTCAAAATCAAGTTCAGAATTTACATTTAACATTCCAGCTCCGCTGATCAGTAATTTCTTAATGATATCATTTGCAGGAATAGATAATGCATCTGCCAGTTCTTTCAGTGTTAATACTGGAGGAATCTTTACTGGCGCATTTGGATCTACTTCTGGTTTCTTTACTGGTTCTGGTTTAATAAAGGCACCAGGTCCTGATGTTTTTTTCTTTTTCTTATGATCCTGATTCTGGTTCTGGTTTTTATTGTTAAATTTCTTATTCTTTTTGTTATTTTTCCCAAACTTCTGAGAATTCTGAGGATTATCTTTTCTTAAGATCTTTTTATCCCCATCATTATTTTTATTTCTTGAATTATTTTTATTGTTCTTTACTTCCTGAGTTTTTTTATTATCTTTCTTTTCCATATTCTGTGCTTTTTTATTATCTTTTCTTTTTGAATTTTCCTGTTTCTTTGAATTATGATCCTGCTTTGCTTCTTTCTTTGGTTTTAACGCATTCTCGATCATTTTGATCTGTTCATCTCCTATGGTACTCATATGGTTTTTCACTTCCACATGATTGGCTTTCAAGATTTCTAAAATTTCTTTATTGTCTTTATTATATTTCTTTGCAATTTCATAAACTCTGAATTTTGCCATAAATATACCTCCTGCGATTCTTATTTATCAAGCTGTTTCAAAAGAGCTTCTGCAAAACCTTGGTCAGTCACTGCGATCGACGCTCGAAACTCCTTCCCGATCGCATGCCCAAGCTCTTCTTTTAATCCCCAGCAATAAAAAGGTACTTGATAATGTTTACACTGATTCTCAAACATCTTTTTTGTATTATCGGAAGCATCACTGGCTACAATGATAAGAGCTGCTGTCTTCTTCCTGACAGCTTCTCTTGCGGCAAATTCTCCACTGACCAGATTACCGGATCTGAATGCAAGACCTAGAAGAGATAATCCTTTATTCATAAAGTTCTTCCATCTCCTTTTTTAATGTCTCATAGACTGATTCCGGTACCGCTATCTTAAAAGAACGATCTAGTCCTTTTTTCTTAAATGCTTGTTTTAAGCACTGTGGATCAGGGCATATGTATGCCCCTCTCCCATTTTTCTTTCCGGTCATATCAAGACTGATCTCGCCTTCTTTTGATCTTACGATCCGGACTAATTGATTCTTCTCTTTTAATTCACCGCACCCGATACATTTTCTTGTTGGAATTTTTCGATTCATTTTATCACCTGCTGATATTTCCTATTCTTCAATATCCTCTGCATCAAAATCTTCAACAGCTTCTTCTGTATTCTCTGTATCTTCTACGAAATCATCATTGATCTCTTCGTTAAAAAGATCTTCTTCAATCTCAAATTCATCTGTCTCTGGTTCTTCACTGACTTTCGCTGCTTCTTCAGCTGCCTGTGATTCACTCTTAATGTCAATCTTATAGCCTGTTAATCTTGCAGCCAGTCTCGCATTCTGTCCTTCTTTACCGATCGCTAATGATAACTGGTAATCTGGAACTACAACTTCTGCACTCTTTTCTTCTACATCAACTGCTACAGAAACGACTTTTGATGGACTTAATGCATTCTCAATGAATACACAAGGATCTTCATTCCAGTTGATGATGTCGATCTTCTCACCTTTTAAGTCATTAACGATCGCATTCACTCTGGCACCATTTAATCCGACACATGCTCCAACTGGATCTACATTCTTATCATTAGACCATACAGCCATCTTTGTTCTTGATCCTGCTTCACGCACAATGTTCTTGATCTCTACTGTTCCATCCTGAATTTCCGCAACTTCCTTCTCGAATAAACGTTTTACAAGATCCGGATGTGTTCTTGAAACAAGAATACGTGGTCCACGATTTGTTTCTTTTACTTCTACGATATAAAGTTTGATTCTCTCTGTTGGTTTGAACACTTCACCTCTGATCTGTTCAGATTTCATTAACAGAGCATCTGTTTTATCATCCAGGCTTACACTTACATTCTCTCCAACATAACGCTGAACAACACCTGTTACGATATCTTTTTCTTTGCAGTAGAAGTGATCATATACAACTCTTCTTTCTTCTTCTTTGATCTTCTGCACAATAACGCTTCTTGCATGCATTGCTGCAATACGTCCGAAATCTTTTGGTGTGATTTCAATTCTTACAGTATCTCCAAGATTTAAGTTCTGATCGATCGCCTTTGCTTTTCCAAGACTGATCTCCAGTGCAGGATCATAAACTTCGTCTACAACTTCTTTGATCGCATAAACATAAATATCTCCTGTTTCACGATCCATATTAACTACAACGTTATCTGCACTTCCAAAATCTCTTTTACATGCAGCAAGCAGGGAATTTTCAATGGCTTCCATGATAACGTCTTTATCAATACCTTTTTCCTTCTCCAACTGATTTAATGCCGCAATTAATTCACTCATTCTCTTTCTTCCTCCTTAAAAATCTAACGACAAACGAGCACTTGCAATGCTCTTTTTCTCAAATGTAATATCCTGATCTTCGATTGTTAGTACGATCTGATCTTCCATGTTTTCTTTTAAAATACCAGTAAATTCCTTTTGCTTATCAATTGCTTTATAAAGCTTGATGTCAATGGACTTTCCGACACTTCTTATATAATCTTTTTCTTTCTTTAGTGGTCTTCCAAGTCCCGGAGAACTTACTTCTAAAATATATGCATCTTCGATAAAATCTTCTGCATCCAGTTTCTCTTCTAAGCTTCTGCTGATCAGCACGCAGTCATCAATTGCAATTCCACCTTCTTTGTCTGCGTAAACTCTTAAATACCAGTTTGCTCCTTCTTTGACATATTCTACATCCACCAGTTCAAAATTGTTGGCTTCAATGATCGGTAATACCAGTTCTTCTGTTTTTGTTTCAATATCAACTCGTCTTGCCAATGTATCAACCCTTTCTTTTGTAGTGTTATTTCTTCATTGTTACACAAAATAGGAGTGGACATATGCCCACTCCTAAGTCATCTTTTCTTAAGCTATATTTAGTTTAACATGAAAAATATCTCTTGACAAGAGTTTTTTCATATATTATCAAAGAAAATCGAAACTTAACTGATCAGTATCTGATAGATCTCCCATAATTCCAAGTTCTTTCATTTTCTCGATACATGCTTGTGGTGCTTTTGTTCTGTTGCGGAAGTTTTCCAAGGATGTAAATGGTTCTCCTTTGGCTGCTTCTTCTACCTGCTGTGCCGCTTTTTCTCCCATACCATCGATGCTGGTAAGTGCCGGCATGATCTTTCCATCGATCACTTGAAAATCTTTTGCCTTTGCCTTATAAATATCCAACGGCCAAAATTCATAACCTCTTGCATACATTTCATCTGCGATCTTCATTTCTCGTAGCAGATCAAGATCAGCATTTTTAACTTCATGTTTTGGCGTATTCTTAATAATACTCATCTTTTCATCCAAGCGTTCTTTTCCCAGACACATATCTTCATAAGAAAATGCTTTCGCACGAATACTGAAATATGCTGCATAATAAGCCAATGGATGATAAACCTTATACCATGCGATCCTCCATGCCATCATAACATAAGCTGCTGCATGGGCTTTAGGGAACATGTATTTGATCTGCTTACAAGACCAGATATACCAGTCTGGTACATTATGATCTCTCATCATCTGTTCCTGTTCATCTGTAAGTCCCTTTCCTTTTCGAACTCCTTCCATGATCTTAAATGACGCTTCCTGTTCCAATCCCTGATTAATCAGATATACCATGATATCATCTCGACAACAGATTGCTGTAGAAATAACCGCATCTCCATTCTCAATCAATGTCTGAGCATTTCCAAGCCATACATCAGTTCCATGAGACAGACCGGAAATACGAACAAGATCAGAAAAACTCTGTGGATGCGTATCCTGAAGCATCTGGATTACAAAGTCTGTTCCAAATTCCGGTACTCCAAGTGATCCAAGCGGTGTCCCATCAATATCTTCTGGTGTGATCCCTAAGGTTTCTGTTCCATGAAATAATCCCATAACGCCTTTATCGTCCATTGGGATCGTCTGTGCATCAATTCCTGTGATATCTTCCATTCTTCGGATCATAGATGGATCGTCATGTCCCAGAATATCAAGTTTTAACAGGTTCTGGTCAATCGAATGGTATTCAAAATGTGTCGTAATGATCGGTGTATTCATATCATTGGCTGGATGTTGTACCGCTGTAAAATCATAAATTTCTTTATCATGCGGTACTACAATGATTCCACCCGGATGCTGACCAGTTGTTCTCTTAACTCCCGTACATCCAAGTGCTAATCTCTCTATTTCACAACGACGTTTACTGATTCCTCGTTCTTCCAGATATTTCAACACATAACCATAGGCTGTTTTCTCTGCCAGTGTACCGATCGTTCCCGCTCGGAATGCTTTTCCTTTTCCAAAGATAACTTCTACATAAGCATGTGCTTTTCCCTGATATTCTCCTGAGAAGTTTAAGTCGATATCCGGCTCTTTATTTCCTTTAAACCCAAGGAATGTCTCAAACGGGATATCCTGTCCTTCTTTCGTCATCTTTGCTCCACACTTTGGACAGTATGCATCTGGCATGTCAAAACCTGACATACCCATCTTCGCATATTTTTGCACCTGTTCTGAGTCAAAATCTACAAAATGACATTCTGGACAAATATAATGTGCTGGCAACGGATTTACTTCCGTGATCCCTGACATCGTTGCTGCGAAGGATGATCCTACAGATCCTCGTGAACCTACCAGATATCCATGATCATTCGAATCCCATACCAGTTTCTGTGCAATGATGTACATTACCGCATATCCATTTCCAATAATTGAGTTTAATTCTTTTTCCAAACGGCTTGTCACTCGTTCTGGAAGATCATCTCCATAAATCTCATGTGCTCTATTATAACAGATTTCTCTTAATGTTTTGTCTGAATCTGGAATGACCGGCGGACATTTATCCGGATGGATCGGAGAAATATTTTCAATCATATCGTTGATCTTATTCGTGTTTGTTATGACAACTTCTTTGGCTTTCTCACTTCCAAGATATGCAAACTCATCTAACATCTCCTGTGTCGTCCTAAAATAAAGTGGTGCCTGCTGATCAGCATCTTTAAACCCTTTTCCAGCTAATAAAATAGAACGATAGATCGCATCATCTGGATTTAGAAAATGCACATCACATGTCGCAACGACCGGCTTATGGAATTGTTCTCCGAGATCTACGATCTTTTGATTGAATTTCTGAATATCTTCGATCGAATTCACATTCTCTACACGTTCGGATCCAATCATAAATTCATTGTTTCCTACTGGCTGAATCTCCAGATAATCATAAAATGATACAATATTCGCAATCGTTTCATCCGAGCGTTCATCAAGCAATGCCTGATATAATTCTCCAGCTTCACACGCGGAACCAATGATCAGTCCGTCTCTGTATTTATTGATCAGGGACTTTGGCATTCTTGGACGACGATTAAAGTAATTTAAATGTGATTCGGATACCAAGCGGTTTAAATTAACACGTCCTGTATTATTCTTAACCAGAATAATTCCATGATACATACGGCCTTTTTTGATCAGATCGACATTATCATTTGCAAATTCGTTGACCTGATCTAGATCTGTAATATCTTTTTCTTTTAACATAGAAATGAATTCTACAAAAATCTTCCCTGTTGCTGTTGCATCATCAACTGCTCTATGGTGTGTTTCCAGTATAATATTTAAATGTTTACAGATATTATCCAGTGTAAATTTACCAAGATGTCCCATTAGACATCTGGCAAGTCCCAATGTGTCCACGACCGTATGATCATATGGAAGATTCAGCCTTTTCGCATTTTCACGGATAAACCCTGTGTCAAATCCTGCATTATGTGCAACCAAAACAGAGCCCTCGCAGAATTTTAAAAACTGTGGAAGAATCTCTTCGATCGTTCCTGCATCTTTTACCATATCATCTGTGATCGTTGTCAGCTGAGTGATCTTATATGGAATTGGGCGCTCTGGATTGACAAATTCACTGAATGTTTCTTTAATCTCTCCTTCTACGACTTTCACCGCACCAATTTCTATAATTCGGTCATTGACACTGTTAAATCCTGTTGTCTCAATATCGAATACAACATAGCTGTCCATCAGGGACTGCCCTTTGGAATCAATGATCAGATCTCCAAGGTCATCCACGAAATATCCTTCTACTCCATAAATGATCTTAAATGGATCATCTTCTTTTAGTCTCAAGTCTTCGTATGCATGACGTGCGATCGGAAATCCCTGCAGCACACCATGGTCTGTAATCGCAACCGCCGGATGTCCCCATTCGTAGGCACGGTTTACAATATCTTTGATCTGTACCACACTGTCATTATCACTCATTACTGTATGGAGATGTAATTCCACACGTTTTTCCATGGATGTATCCTGACGTTTTTCCCTGAAATCTGTAATCGCCTTGATTCCTGCCACAGATCCCAGAGAGATCTCATGATCAAATTTGTCATACATCGCAACTGCTTTGATACGATAGAATCCGCCTTTTTTCAAACCATCTAAAATATCGGGCAGCTGTTCATTTCTTACGAAAACCTTGCAGCTGATCGTGTCTGTAAAATCAGTAATATGAAAAATGATGATTGTTTTTTCATTACGGATTTCTCTTGTCTCAAGAAATGTGATCTGCCCATGAATCACAACTTCTCCGATCTCATCATAGATATCCTTGATCTCCATCAGCTCGCCATCGCAATTTCGTCCATATAACAATGTTGGATCGTCTGAATATTTTGGTTTTTTCTTAAATGTGTGCTCTTTTTTCGTTGCAGCTGCTTTCTTTCTTGCTTTTTTCTCTTCTTTTTGTTCTTTCTCCACGATATCTGCATGCTCTACGATCGTATGGATTTCTTGTTGTAAGCGATAATCACTTTCCATCTTAAGGCTCCGATCGATCGTCTTAGAGAAATCAAAACCGACTTTTGCATCAATGGAAAAACGGTCTTTTAAAATCACCTCAAAAAATTCTTTGATCTCTGGGGCTTTATTGCGGTTCACAAATGTATCTTCAAAATAAAATGTGATCACATCATCTTCAATTCTGTAATCCCCTTTTCTTACAACATTAAAAATAACCTCCCCTTTGCCTTTTAACTCAAAGAGGAAGCTTTTCATGTAATGCTCCATTAGATATTTGAGATTATATTGTTCTGACAGATGATAACTTTCCTGAAAACGAATCTTTACAAAACGCTTTGAAAACAGCTGTTCCCGGATCGTACGTTCCATTCTCCATGTATCGACTCTTGAGATCAGATGATCACACTGAAAAGAAATCTTAAGCATATTTTCTTTTTTCTTTAGTGTGATCTCTCTAATATTCGCATCTTCAAACAAAGATCTTACATCGTCGGAAACTTTCAGATCTGGAAATACACTGAAAAATGGTTTGGTTGTCACTTCCATTTTATTCACCCCAGTGTTCTAATTCATATCTTAAAGTATCAAGCAATTGATCTTCTGGTACTTTGCGGATGACCTCACCTTTCTTGATCAGAAGTCCCTCTCCATTTCCACCAGCAATTCCTACATCGGCTTCTTTGGCCTCTCCTGGTCCATTCACAACACAGCCCATAACAGCAACCTTAAGATTCAGATTTTCAAAATCTGCAGCCATTGTCTCTACCTGATTGGCAAGTGGAATCAGATCGATATTCGTACGTCCACATGTTGGACAGGATACAACTTCAATCCCTCCAGAACGAAGTCCTAATGTCTTTAAAATCAATTTTGCACTGGCAATCTCATTGACTGGATCTCCTGTCAACGATACACGGATCGTATCGCCAATTCCTTGATTTAAGATAATTCCTAATCCTACAGCTGATTTGATATTACCACTAAAAACTGTTCCAGCTTCTGTGATCCCTACATGCAGCGGATAATCGATTTTGTCTGCGACCAAGCGGTATGCTTCTGCACACATCAAAACATCAGAAGACTTAATACTGACTACCATATCATGAAAATCATATTTTTCAAGCATAGCAACTTTGTCTAAAGCACTTTCTACCAGTCCTTGTGCGGTTACTCCGTTATATTTTTTAACGAGTGGTTTTTCCAATGACCCACTGTTTACACCAACACGGATCGGTACATGGTATTTCTTCGCTGTTTCTACCACTTTGCGGATATTCTCTTCTCCACCGATATTCCCCGGATTGATACGGATCTTATCTGCCCCATGTTCCATCGCTGCAATTGCAAGTTTATAGTCAAAATGAATATCTGCGACCAACGGAATATGAATCTGCTTCTTAATCTCTGTAAAAGCTTGGGCAGCTTTCATTGTTGGGACAGTACAGCGAATGATCTGGCATCCAGCCTTCTCAAGCGCAAGAATCTGTTTGACCGTCTCTTCCACATTTTCTGTCTTTGTATTTGTCATAGACTGGATGGCAACTGGATTGCCTCCTCCAATCTTAACATCTCCAATCGAAATTACTCTTGTCTGATTTCTTGTATACATGCAAATCCCCCTTTACATGAAAATCTTTACAATATCCTGATACATTACAAATACCATCAAAAGCATTAATAAGATCAACCCTGCAGTGTGTACCAATGCTTCCATATTCTGTGGCACAGCCTTTCCAGTAATCGCCTCTATGATCAAAAACAATAAACGGCCTCCATCAAGTGCCGGTAATGGCAACAGATTCATCACACCAAGGTTTGCGCTGATCAAAATGATCCAGTTTACCATCGTCAAAAATACTGTTTTAAATCCATAGGCAGCAGCCTGTGTATATTGGTCTCCGACCGTTTTGACAATTCCCACTGGTCCTGAAAGATCTTTCACACCAAGTTTTTGTGAAACTAACATCTTTACACTCTTTAAAGTGATCTTTACCTGCAATCCTACTTCTCGGAAACTGTATTCGATCGTTTTTAACGGACCTACTTTCTGATATCCATTCCAGGTAATCCCAATCAGATATTGCCCCCGTTCTTTATCATATTCCGGTGTGACGTTTATATTTTTTTCTTTTCCGTTTTGCAATATCGTAATCGGAATTTTCCCTCCATCATAATCTAAATACATATAGTAGGAAAACTCTCTGTAATTATGCATTTTCTTCCCAGCAACTTTGATCATAGTGTCTCCTTTACGGATTCCTGCTTCATATGCTGGCGAATCTTTTTCTACTTTGGAAATCTTTGGAATGTCAGCACCAGACATTCCGATCACAATAATCGAAAATATAAATGCTAAAATAAAGTTAAAAAATGGTCCACCAAAAATAACTGCCATCCTTGCCCAGACGGACTTATTATTAAATGCATTTTCTCCCGGTCGGTCTTCATCTTCTCCCATCATACATGCACCACCAAATGGCAACAGTTTGACAGAATAAAAAGTCTCTCCAACCTGTTTTCCGATGATCGTTGGTCCAAGTCCAATACAAAATTCATCTACCTGAATTCCATTTTTCTTAGCGATCAGAAAATGCCCTAATTCATGCACAATAATAATAATTCCAAAAATTAAAATTGCAATGATAATATTCAATGATCTACCTGCTTTCTATGTGTTCATACACCCATTGCTCTGTCTCTAACACTTCTTCAAGTGTCGGATTCTCAATAACTTTATGGGCGTTCATTGTGTCTTCAATGATGTCATAAATATCTAAAAACTGAATCTTACGGTCTAAAAATAATGCAACTGCTTTTTCATTTGCAGCATTTAAAACTGTTGGCATACTTCCACCGATCCTACCTGCTTTATATGCATAAGGAAGTCCTTTTAGAACATCCACTGGTGGTTCTTCAAATGTAATTTCTTTTAATTTTGCAAAATCCAGACGTTCTCCCGCAAGATTTCTATGTTGTGGATAAAATAATGCATATTGGATCGGTAATTTCATATCCGGTGTTCCAAGCTGTGCGATCACACTTCCATCCTTAAACTGAATCATAGAATGGATCACACTCTTTGGTTGTACTACAACATGAATATCATCAAAGTCCACTCCAAATAACCATTTGGCTTCAATAACTTCGAGTCCTTTATTCACTAACGTTGCGGAATCAATCGTGATCTTTCGTCCCATTGACCAGTTTGGATGATTCAGCGCATCTTCTACTGTCACATGTTTTAATTCTTCCGTCGTTTTCTTACGGAACGGTCCCCCTGATGCTGTAATGATCAGCGAATCAAGATCATCTCTTTTCCCGCTCTGTAAACACTGAAAGATCGCAGAATGCTCACTATCTACTGGATAAATAGACACACCCAATTCTTCCGCCATTGGCATAATGATATGCCCTGCAGTCACCAATGTTTCTTTATTAGCAAGTGCGATGTCTTTGCCAGCCTTCATCGCAGCGATCGTTGGACGGATTCCGATCATTCCAACAATTGCTGTGACAACAATTGAACACTGCTCCTGTGTTGCTGCTTCTAATAATCCATCCATTCCTGCGCATACTTTTATATTCGTATCTGCCAGACGAAGTTTCAACTCTTCTGCCTTCTGTTCATTATATACAGCAACGATTGATGGCTGAAATTCTCTTGCTTGCTTCTCTAACAGATCAATACTTGTTCCTGCTGCTAAGGCTGTCACTTTCAAATCTTTATTACTTCTTACGATATCCAGTGTCTGAGTTCCAATGGAACCTGTAGATCCAATAATTGAAATATATTTCATTCTAGATCGCTCCTCCTGAGATCATGACTGTCAGATAATAAATGACAGGTGCAATAAAAATAATACTATCAAATCGGTCAAGAATTCCTCCATGACCAGGGATCAATGTACCATAATCCTTAATTCCAGAATCCCTCTTGATCGCAGATGCTGCCAAGTCTCCAATAACTGAAACTGCTCCACCAAGTCCACAAACAATTGGGAACATTGTTACTGGATTAAAACTAAATCTAATGTATGTGTTTAGATATAATCCATATAAAGCACCCAGAATTGCAGCGCCAACGATTCCACCGATCAAACCTTCAATGCTTTTCTTAGGGCTAAGAATTGGTGACATCTTATGTTTTCCGATCAACATTCCTGTACAATATGCTAAAGTGTCATTTCCCCATGCTGCAAGGAATAATAATACAACAAATTCTCCTCCATTTTGTAATTCGCGGATCTGATAGATAAAGGACATCATAACCGCTACATATACAAATCCAAAGAATCCTGCCATCATCTGATCCACTTTATACTTTGGAAAACGTACCACATAGCATCCAAGTAAAAAGATCAGAAATAAAATAATAATCGCTGTTGTCCATTGATCAAGATCAAATAACAATGCCACATAATAAAGAATCGTGCCTGTATATCCGATCACTGCCAAAGATGATTTCTCAATATGATAGATCCTTAAAATCTCGCTGTATCCGATCAATGCAACGATCAATGTCATTGCAAATGTCACAATTCCACCCATATATAACCCAAAAGCTGCGATCAATACTAAAATGATCCCACTGATCAGTCTTTGCTTAAACATAAACTTATATTCCTCCAAATCTGCGGTCGCGTCCATTATAGTATTCGATCGCCTTTATTAATTCTTTTTTATTGAAGTCTGGCCAGAGCACATCCGTAAAATAAAATTCTGTATATGCTAACTGCCATAACATAAAGTTTGACAATCTTTCCTCCCCGCTTGTGCGGATCATCAGATCTGGATCTGGAAGTTCTTTTGTATCCAGATATCCATTAAACACTTCTTCCGTGATCTCATCTTTGGAAAGATTCCCACTAGAAAGATCATCGGCCATCTGTCTCATAGCTCGCACCATCTCATCACGACTTCCATAATTCAGTGCAATCGTAAAATTGATCCCTGTATTATCTTTGGACGCCTTTTCAAGCTCAACGATCTTTTCCTGTAAATCTTCGGAAAGTCCTGTGATATCTCCGATCACTCTGACTTTCATATTATTTTTATTTGCACGCTTGATACATGTCTTTAAATAATCACGAAGCAATTTCATCAATGCATTTACTTCGTCCTGTGGACGTTTCCAGTTTTCTGTTGAAAAAGCATAAACTGTTAAATATTTGATTCCAAGATCATGTGCATCTTCAATGATCTGTTCCACCACTTTACTTCCCTGTCTATGTCCCATATTCCTAGGTAAATGGCGTTTTTTTGCCCATCTTCCATTCCCATCTAAGATAATGGCCACATGTTGTGGAATATTTAAATTCTCCATTTGGACCTCCTGTGTATCATATATAACTTTCGTTTCTTTTCACATGAAACAAAACAGGGCTGAGATTTCAACCCTGTTGATGATTAAGATTAAACTGTCATGATTTCTTTTGATTTTGCATCAACTGCTTCATCAATCTGTTTGATGTATTTATCTGTCATCTTCTGTACTTTGTCTTCTTCATCTTTTGCCTGATCTTCATTTAAATCTCCGGCTTTATTCTGTTTCTTGACAAAATCATTGGCATCACGACGGATATTTCTAACTGCTACCTTTGCTTCTTCTCCACGTTTCTTGACATCTTTTGCAAGCTCTTTTCTTCGTTCTTCTGTAAGATCTGGGAAGTTTAAGCGGATTGCTTTACCATCATTTGTTGGTGTGATCCCGATATCAGATACTAAGATCGCTTTCTCGATCTCTTTTAATAAATTTGGCTCCCATGGCTGGATCATGATCGTTCTTGCTTCAGGTACAGAAACGTTACCAACCTGTGCTACAGGAGTTGCAACTCCATAATAATCAACTTTGACTTTATCTAATACATGGGGATTGGCACGTCCTGCACGAATTGTCATAAAATCATTCGCCATACTGTCTAAAGATTTCTGCATCTTGTCTTCAAATTGTTTTAACATGTTTCTTTCGTCCTCCTAATTTATCAAACGGTTACATATGTTCCGTTAAATTCACCTTTCATTAAATTCTCAATGCTGTTTTCTTCATTTAATCCAAAAACTGCTAATGGCATCTTATTTTCAAGACACATGATCGTTGCTGTCAGGTCGATCACTCCTAATTTCTGATCCAACACTTCTTCCATTGTGATGCTGTCATATTTCACTGCGTTTTCATTCACAGCAGGATCACTGTCATAAACGCCGTCAATTGATTTTGCTAATAAGATCGCATCCGCTTCAATTTCGATCGCACGAAGTGCTGTTGCTGTATCTGTTGAGAAATAAGGATGTCCTGTTCCTCCTGCGAAGAATACAACCTTTCCTTCATCTAAAGCTTTGACCGCTTTGTCTTTGGAAAATAATTCTGTGAATGCTCCGCATACAAATGGAGTATATACTTCTGTTTCCATTCCTGCAGTTCTGAATGCATCAGATACATAGATACAGTTCATAACTGTCGCAAGCATTCCGATCTGATCAGCTTTTGTGCGTTCCATGCTCTCGCTTGTACGTCCTCTCCAGAAGTTTCCTCCTCCGATAACGATCGCTACCTGAAGTCCCTCATCTACTAACGTCTTTACCTGACGTGCTGCATCTGCACATGTTGCTTCATCAAATCCTGTCTTCTTATCTCCGGCAAGTGCTTCTCCACTTAACTTTAAAAGCACACGTTTCATATCTTTTAAATCTTTCATTGGTCTACCTCATTTGTTCTTTCTTTGCCAAATCACTATGTGAAATTATATCATATCATCAAGAAAAGAACAACTATAAAAAGGACCTCTTTCGAAATCGAAAAAGATCCCTTTGTGTTTACAAATTCTTTCGTCTATTTAATATTGTAAAAAGCATAAACAACACTGGTATGATCAGTGCCTCAAACTGAGTTACTGAATATGCTTTAAATACAACATTTAAAATAATCGTGGCAATCGTAATTGCGATCAGTACAAGACTGACATAAAAACATCTTTTACATCCTTCCTGTGTATTTCCATCTTTAAGACCCGTATATCCACCGACCATTGCTGCTACTGCGTAGCCGCCGATCAAAACAAGTCCAAGATAAAACTTTGTTGCAGAAGTTGTCGTTCTTCCATAACCTACAAGCCCTAACAGATTCAATAATTGCAACACCCCCTGAATCAAAACGAGTCCTGAGATTATCTTAAAAAATATATTTTTTGTTTTGTTTGGCATAATCGTTAGTTCCTTTTTGTTTTTCTAATAATTTTTTCTTATTTATCCAATTTAATCCAATTTCTGGATCTGTTCTATAACTTTTTGATATTCTTTCTCAATTTCACTGATCACCGGTAATACTTCTTCACGCTGTCCTGCACGGATCATATCTACTGCTTTTGCACTTTTGTGCTGCAAATGTGTAAATTCCAGATTACTTGCAATTCCTTTCATCGTATGGGTTGTTCGAAGAATCTCGTCATAATCCATCTTATTTACCGCTTCTTTGATCTGTTCATAGGTCGGATCATCCAAAAATTTGCGAACAAACTTTTCAACTAGTTTTTGGTTTCCCATCATACGGTTGCTTACATTTTCATAATCTTCATCAATACTGTCGTAAAACTCCTGAATATTCATTGATACTCCTCCATACAAATTATTTTGAATAAACTATATGGATTATAGCACATTTAACAAAATTCAACAATTTAATTCTATATTTTTATACACCAGAAGTTTTTTCGACACCATATTTCTTTCTACGATATGTTTTTTTGTCACTTTCCATATAGTGATGACTTCTTCTGCGGTCTCGTTCTTCATTTTCTTCCAAGATTTCTTGTTTCGCATTCATAACAAGCATCTGCAAACGATTTTCGATATTTGCAAAACTAACATCTGGATCATAGTCTAATGGAAGAATCTGTGCATTCGGATACATTTCTTTTAATTTCTTAGAAATACCTCTTCCAACAACATGGTTTGGCAGACATCCAAATGGCTGTAAGATCAAGAAATATTTGCATCCATGTTTTGCATGATGAATGATCTCTCCCGGGATCAGTACACCCTCTCCTGCATCAAATGTATGATGAATGATCGGATCACTGTCTTTTACCAGATCATCCATACGGATCGCTGGTTTATATAAAGGATGTCCTTTTGCAATGGAATCGGTCAGGCTGTGTGCAAGATCAAAGAACATATCCGCTGTCCGAAACCAGATCTTTTGATCTATTGGTTTATTTAAATGATATTCCTTGATCTGTGTATCTTGATAAAAATATGTCTTACGGATAACATCCGTCATACGTGCTTCAATGATCTCAAATCCATTTTCTTCCAGATATTTTTCAATGTCATGGTTTGCTCCTGGATGGAAATTCAGAAGATATTCCCCAACGATCAGAATCTGTGGTTTTAAGTTCGTACGATCATAAGAAATATTTTTCATGATAGAAATAGCTTTCTTAAATCCTTTTCTTGCACCAGGAACTCCTGACTTTTCCAACCCTCCGATCACATGATCAAGAGCTTTGTCAAACGCTTCATCCGCACTTCCTTTGACTGTTTCATATGGACGGATCTTTCGCAGTAATTCCTCTAATACATCAATCATCGGTAATGCGAATGCGATTTTTACAGAAGATGCCAGATTTAATTTAAATCCCGGATGCATGTTATGGGAATCTACATCATCATTTGTCAGGATCGGAATATGCTCATATCCTGCATCATCAAGAGCTTTTCTTAGTAACGCCCCATAATGTGTCAATCGACAATCTCCGACATATTTTCCCATAACAATCGCGACATCTTTGTCATCATACTTTCCACTTTCCAGTGCTGCCAATGCTTCTCCGATGACGATCTGTGCTGGGAAGCAGATATCATTATGTACATATTTCTTTCCTAAACGAATTGCTTCTTCACGCCCCATATCCAAAGCAACCGCTCGGATTCCTTGTCCTCTTAATGCAGCTGTCATAATTCTGCAAAATGCATGTGATGTATTTGGAACCAGCGCGATTTTTTCTTTCCTGTTTTCTTTTGTAAACTTGACTGGATATGGTTCTTGCAATTCTTTTACTTCTAATTTCTGATGTTTCTCACGTCCCATTTTCACTGTCTCCAAGAAAGAACGCACACGGATTCCCAACGGTCCTTGATTGTCGCTTTCATCTACTTTTAAGATCAATGGTGTTTTCCCAGAAATTTCTTTCATCATTCTCGTGATCTCATCGGATAGATAGGCATCGTGTCCACATCCAAAACTTACAAGCTGTACATATTCCAGATGCTCACTCTGCGCACATAAAATTGCAGAAGATAACATTCTGGCATGATAGTTATTTACAATATCCAGACGGCTTTTTGAGAGTTCTGTCTGATTTACTTCTGGCAGAGAATCTGCGGTTAAGACTGCGATGCCTGCTTTTGTAAACATCTTAGACAGATCATGATTGACCAGTGTATCATTCTGATATGGACGAGATGCTAAAACAACTGCAAATTCATTCTTTTCCTTCACTTCATTTAGGATCTCTTCTCCTCGTTTCTTTAACTGTTGGTCAAAAGATTTCTGTGCCTGATCTGCTGTGTGCATTGCATTCATAACCTCTTCTTTTGAGACATAATATACATCTTCCATATATTTTACCAACTGACGCTGTCTGTCCTTTTTCGTATGCCAATGGAATAATGGTGCGTCAAATGGCACATTCCATTTATCCTGTGGATTATCAGAATTCCTGATAACGATCGGATAACCTTTTACCACCGCACACATAGACTCACTTGTTTTTTCCATATTCTCTGGCGGTACTGTTGTGATCGATGGCATAAAAATACGATCTACATGATATTTTTTTACCAGATTTCTAAGATGTCCATGCACAAGTTTTGCTGGAAAACATACCGTGTCTGATGTCACTGCTGACAACCCGCTTTCATAAATCTCTCTCGTACTTTCATCCGACAACTGTACTTTGTATCCCAAACTTTTGAAAAAAGTTGTCCAAAATGGCATCGTATCCCAATAGGATAACACTCTTGGAATTCCGATCGTGATATCTCTTTCTTTTTTAGGAACTGGATAAGGATATTCTTTGAATAATAATTCCTTTCGCTCTTGGAATAAATCTGGAATGCTCTGTGTTTTTCGAATCGTTTCTTTTAACTGCTTTCCTACCTCATCATTTCTTGGATCTCCGATGATCTCACCTTTTTCACATCGATTATTTGTTACCCAGGAGTTCCCATTTGAAAATTGAATAATCGTTCGCTGACAATGATTCGTACAAAATGGACAAGGTGCATTCGCCTGCTGCTCGTAAGAAAATGTATCTAAATCACGAAGATCCCATGTACTCACATCTTCTGTACTCTTCTCATATTGCTCTTTTGCGATCAATCCAACACCGATCGCACCCATGATCCCTGGATATGGTGCTCTGATCACTTCTCTTCCTACATACTCTTCCATCGCACGTAAGACTGCATCATTTTCAAAAGTACCACCTTGTACCACGATCTTAGTTCCAAGAGAATCAAGATTTGATACACGGATAACCTTTGTAAATACATTTTGAATGATCGATCTGCATAATCCGGCCATAATATCCTCTGGATTCTTACCATTTCGCTGTTCCGTGATAATACTACTGTTCATAAATACCGTACAGCGACTTCCCAGAACTGCTGGGTTTTTAGATGCAAAAGCTTTCTTTGCAATCTCTTTTGTCGGAATATGTAAAGAAGATGCAAAGTTTTCAAGGAATGAACCGCATCCAGAAGAACATGCCTCATTTAATAAAATGTTTGTGATAACTCCATCCTCTAACCAGATTGCTTTCATATCCTGTCCGCCAATATCCAAAATAAAAGAGGCGTCTTTGACATATTTTTCAGAAGCTCTTGCATGCGCTACCGTCTCAACCGTATGGCAAGGGATTTCAAAAGCTTTAGAAAACAGCATTTCTCCATACCCAGTCGTACCAGCTGATAAAATTTCTAATTCTGCTCCTGCTTCTTCATATCGTTTTCTTAAACGGATCAAGGCCTCTTTCGCTACTTTCAGCGGATCTCCTTCATTCGGTGCATAAAAAGAATCCAGAATTTCTTCTTGTTCATCTAATAATACAAATTTCGTTGTGGTACTTCCTGCATCAATCCCAAGAAAACATCGAACAACCTCTCCTTTTTGTGGTTTCTTCCATGTCACCTGTTTCTTCTTATGTACTTCTTTAAAAGCATTTTCTTCTTCTTTTGATTCAAAAAATGGTTTTGCAATTTCTCCTGAGACGTGGGAATGATCTTTCTGTGCGTCTTCCAGTATTACTAACATTTTATTCACATCTTTTGGTTTGCTGTCTGCAAACATCTTTTCCAAAGATAGTGCTGCCCCATATGCGATCATTAATTCTGAATGTTTGGGACAAAGGATCTCATCTTCTTTCAAATCCAGGCGTTCAGCAAAAACTTTTACCAGCGTTGGATGAAATGTTAATGGTCCACCTTCAAATGCAACTGGTTTTTTAATTTCCAGTCCCTGTGCCAACCCTCCGATCGTCTGTTTCGCGATCGCATGGAATGCGGATAACGCAAGGTCTTCTTTGGCTGCTCCCTGATTTAGAAGTGGCTGGATATCTGTCTTTGCATATACCCCGCATCTTCCAGAAATATCATATAAATGTGTTCCTTTTTGTGCCAACTCATTAAACTGTTCCACTGGTACTTTTAATACGGATGCAATTTCATCAATAAATGCTCCCGTTCCACCCGCACAGCTTCCATTCATACGCATATCAGAAACACTTTGTGACTGTCCATTTTCAGGATCTTTAAAAAAGATCATCTTGGCATCCTGTCCACCCAATTCAATTGCCGTTCCGACCTGGTCAAACTGATCTTGTAATGCGATCGCATTAGCAGCAACTTCCTGCACAAATGGTACTTTTAAAATAGATGCCACTGGTTTTGCCCCAGAACCAGTCAGACACAATCTAATCTTTTTATCTCTTATATGTCCGCAAAACTTCTTAATGCTTCGGATCACACTTGCAATCTGATTTGCATGATGTCTTGCATAATCAGAAAATAACAGTTGATGACGGTCATTGGCATCAACTGCTACTATTTTGGTTGTCGTAGATCCTACGTCGATCCCGACTAATATATTTTGTTCGTTTGATTTTGTCATTTCGTTATTCATCATTCGTTATCGTCTTTTCTCCTTCTTTTGAGCTTTACGCTTTATCATAACTCAAATTAATAGAAAATGTAAGATAAAAAATGGATTTTAACACTTTCTTCACACTTTTTCATTTAGTTTCTGCTTACGTTCCCTCCAATCCGGAAGAAACTGACTCATCAGATCATAAAATCTCTGATTATGACCTGGTTCTAAAAGATGACATAATTCATGTACCAAAACATACTCCACACATTCCTCTGGTTTTACAGCCAGCTGCAGATTCATCCGAATCTTTTTACTGTGAATACTACAGCTTCCCCATCTTGTTTTCATATCTCGAATCGTAAAACCATTCGCATGAACTTTCATGATCGGTTCCCATCTCATTGCATATTCTATGATCTTATCTTCCAGCCATTTTCTTTGTTCCAGATTAATTTCCTGCTGTAGTGAATTTTGTCTGTTTTTTACTTTTTCATGGTTTTTTAAAATCCAGTCTTCTTTTTTCTTAAGAAAACGAAAAACCTCTTCGTTGGAAACTCTCATTGGCACCGTTACCAAAACATCTCCGTTTGGAGGTTTCACGTAGATATTTATATTTTTGATCTTCCTTCGCTCAATCTCAATGTTTAATGTTCCTATTTGTTTTATCATTATTCTTATTTCTTTCTCTGAATCAACATATGGATCAATACATACAAAACGATCAGAAACCCAGATATAAATCCTGCCACACTAAGATATGGCATTCCTAACACTCTCGGTGTTACATCACTTAGACATAAAATTGCAGAGCTAAACCAAAGTGCCATCACGATTAATACAAGCAGCAGATGCTCAAATCCTTTTTTTAATTCTCTGCCTGCTTTCTCTATCTGCGCAGATTCAATGTTTACCCTTACCTGCCCATTCTTTGTAATATTCAAAAGATCTGATACCTGTGCAGGTATCTCCAGAGATTTCTTAGATGATCCATAAATATCTCTTAAAGCATGTCTTATCTCTTTCTTTATATCAATCTCATGAAACATATTCGCAGACATGTAAGAAGTCAATATCTGTATCATGTTCACTTCTGGAGAACATAATTTCAATGTTCCTTCCATAGTCACCATACTTCTTGCAAGCAACGTGATATCTGGCTCGATCGCAATCTTATGTTTCTTCAAAAGCCCTATTGCATCTTCCATCAGTTCTCCAAGATCCATGGTCCCAAAATCCATATTCATGTATTTTCCAACCATATCATCAAGATCTGTATACAAACTAGCATGATCAATCCTTTCTGTCGGTTTTCCAAACGATAAGAATGCATTCTTGAGTTCATAAATATCATTTTTAAGAATGGCTGTGATCGCACGTTTCATGATCGCACGATAATGTTCGGATAAATTACCTGCCATTCCAAGATCAAGCCATACGATCTGACCACCACTGATCCATAGATTTCCTGGATGTGGATCTGCATGAAAAAAACCATCCGCCAAAATCTGTTTACAATAGTTCTGTGCTGTTTTCTGAGCAATCTCCTTCCTATCATATCCATTACGATCAAGTTCCTCGATATGATCGATCTGGATTCCATCAACGTAACTCATCACCAGTAAATGTTCATTCGAATATTCCTTATATACTTTCGGACATGTCACATATGCGACATCCTTCTGGTCTTCATAAAATCGTTGCAAATGTTGTGCTTCTTTTAGAAAATCCATTTCTTCTTTGGATGTCTCCCACAACTCATCAATGACTTTTCTAAAATCAATCAATTCGCTGGTTCCTGTTGCAAAATTTAAAAATCCAGAAGCCTTCTTTAACAGAGCAATATCTTCTGCCATGATCTGTTTAATCTGCGGTCTCTGGATTTTTAATACAACCTTACTGCCGTCTCCTAAAACGGCCTCATGAACCTGTGCGATCGATGCACAACCAACCGGTATATGGTTAATCTTCTGAAATAGTTGACCAGGATCATTATGAAGTTCTTTGTTCAAGATCTCACATATCTCATCAAAACTTATCGGTTTTACATCCGTGCGAAGTCTTGCTAACTCATGACAATACTTCTCTGGCAATATATCTGAACGCATTGACATGATCTGTCCAAGCTTTACATAAGTTGGCCCAAGATCTTCTAAAATATTGCATAACTTCTCTGGATCGATTCCATGTGTGACCTGATGCTGATTTAATACATGAAGGATCTCTTTCAGTCTTCCTGTTTCCTGTTTCATAAGTACCTCTTATTGTTCAGTTTCATCCTCTTGTACTTGTGACGCCTCTGAATCTGTCGTTGCTTCATTTTCTTCACTTTCTTCCACTTCAACATCTTCTTCAGCTTCCTGTTTTTCTTTCTGAAGTGCCTCTGCTTTTGCAATTCTTTCTTTTAAAAGTGCAAGATCTTCTGCAGACATTTCATCAACACATTCAAATGCTTTATCATATTTCTTTGTCACTTGAACAGATACATGTTCTTTGACTTTCTGTTTTGCATTATGCTTTAATTCCTGATTCAACACTTTTCCCTGTTCTACAGTACGTTCACCTTTTTCAATCATTTTCTCAAGAATGTCTTTGGTAACTTCTGCAGTTGTTGCTGCTGCACCTACACTTGCAAGAAATGCTTTTTTCATTCCATTTGTGAAATCCATATGTCATCATCCTTTCTCTAATTTAGCATGATCATTTGTCACTTTTATTTTACCACTATAGATCTTCAAGGACAACCGTAAATGGTCCATCATTTATTAAAGCAACTTCCATATGTGCTCCAAAAATACCTGTCTGTACAACATCTATTTCCTTGCTGCACTCGTTAATGATATACTCATATAATTCTTCTGCTTTCTTTGGATCTCCAGCCTGTGTAAAACTTGGACGATTCCCTTTTCTGCAGTTTGCATAAAGCGTAAACTGAGATACTAACAACAATTCTCCATCCACATCTTTTAATGAACAATTTGTTTTTCCATTTTCATCTTCAAAAATACGAAGATTGATCATCTTACGGATATATTTATCGGCTTCTTCTTTTGTATCTTCCTGCCCTACACCGATCAAAACCAAATATCCTTTTTTTATCTTCCCTGTGTATTCACCATCTACTTTTACCGATGCTTCTTTTACTCTCTGAATTACAAATTTCATTGTTTTCCTTCCTCCTTTAAGGTATTAGTTTCATCCAAATATTCCTGCATAAAAGAAAAAGATCAGAAATTAAAAATCTCTGATCTTTTATATTCTTATGTAAGATAAATAAATCCTAGTTGTTGATTAATTTATCTTCGTTGCTCCAGCTGTATAAGCTACGGATTTCTTTTCCGACAACTTCAGACTGATGTTCAGCAGCTAATTTTCTCATAGCTTTGAAGTGAACCTGAGATCCTGCATCAGACATATCTAATAAGAAGTCTTTAGCGAATGTTCCGTCCTGAATATCAGTAAGAACCTGTTTCATAGCTTTCTTAGTATCTTCTGTGATGATCTTAGGTCCTGTGATGTAATCACCATATTCAGCTGTGTTAGAGATAGAATATCTCATTCCTTCGAATCCTGACTGGTAGATTAAGTCTACGATCAGTTTCATTTCATGGATACACTCGAAGTAAGCGTTTCTTGGATCATATCCAGCTTCTACTAATGTTTCGAAACCAGCCTGCATTAATGCACAAACACCACCGCAAAGTACTGCCTGTTCTCCGAAAAGGTCTGTTTCTGTTTCTGTTCTGAATGTAGTTTCAAGAACACCAGCTCTTGCTCCACCAATTCCTAAAGAATAAGCAAGTGCTAAATCTAATGCTTTACCTGTAGCATCCTGTTCAACAGCTACTAAGCAAGGAGTTCCTTTTCCTGCCTGATATTCGCTTCTTACTGTATGTCCTGGAGCTTTAGGAGCGATCATAGTTACATCCACATCTTTTGGAGGTGTGATGCATCCGAAGTGGATATTGAAACCATGAGCGAACATTAACATATTTCCTGGCTCTAAGTTTGGTTCGATACTTTCTTTGTATAATTTAGCCTGTTTTTCATCGTTGATCAGAATCATGATGATATCAGCTTTCTTAGCAGCTTCTGCAGATGTGTACACTTCAAATCCCTGTTCTTCTGCTCTCTTCCAAGATCTGCTTCCTTCATAAAGACCAATGATAACATTGCATCCAGACTCTTTTAAGTTAAGGGCATGAGCGTGTCCCTGGCTTCCATAACCGATAATAGCGATGGTTTTTCCATCTAAAAGTGATAAGTTACAATCTTCTTGATAATAAATCTTTGCCATTTTTCATTCCTCCATTTTTTTTGGCTTTATAGTAAGGGTCCTGACCCGTTACTCTCATTAAAATACATGGGAGTTATTTTCTCCTCTTGATAAACCAGTGATTCCTGTTCTCACAATTTCGATCACTTCAAAATCACTGATCAGATTGATAAATGCTTCTATCTTATTCACATTCCCAGTTAACTCGATCATCAGATTATCTTTGGATACATCCACAACTTTCGCTCTGAAAATATCTGCGATCGTGATAACCTCCTGTTTCTCTGTCTTATTTGCACGGATCTTTGCAAGAATCAATTCTCTGCAAACAGACTTACTGCTTTCTAGTTCAAAAATCTTCACTACATCTTCCAATTTTGAAAGTTGATTCTTGATCTGTTTCAAGATCATATCATCACCGCTGACTGCGATCGTAATTCTTGAAAACTTCTGATCTTGTGTCGTACATGCTGTGATGCTGTCTATGTTATACCCTCTTCTTGTAAATAAACCAGAAATTCGGCTTAATACCCCGGGAGTATTCTCTACTAAAATAGAAAGAACGATCTGTCGCATATCTTTTATTTCCTTTCTTTGTCTTATTTTATCACCGTAATGGTATATTACAGGGTATTGGTAACTTTTTTTATTCTACCAATTATACAAATATGTGTCAAGAAAGAATATGATATGACAGTGATTCTATCTTGACACATTTTCATTTTAATTTATTTTTGTTTATTCTTCTTCAACAGAATCACCAGAAGGTGTTGATTCTGTCGCCGCAGCTGTCGTTGTATGATGTGCTGTGGTTGGTCTTGGTGCAGATGTCTGTGGCTGTGACGTTGTACTTTCTGTCACACGTTCTTCTGTACTTCTCGTACTTGTAGAACTTGTACTATAAGTCGTACGACTGCTGCTTGTTGTGCTGTAACTTTCCTGCTGATAGCTGCTTCTTGTACTAGATGTTGAATATGATGAACTGCTGCTTGTTGAGTCAGATGATGATGTTCCTGAATATCCAAATGTCTCAACAGACGATGTTCCTCCATATTCTTTTGCCCAGTCTTTTTCACTGCCTTTGTCAAATAAGAAATAATTCATAGCTGCTTTATTGGCACTGAAGTTTATAAAGAATACGAACATATTGCTCTGTGCTCTTCCCATCTTATAAGTACCTTCTAATGGCACCCTCATCTGATCGATCTCTGTCGTCCCCATCTGAACAACTTTCAATACCAGACTCTTCAGGTATTTCGCACTCATATCTGTTGATACATCAGCTAATGAATCTAACGCAATATCTGCGATCTTTGTCGGGCTCTGCTGCAATACTTTATTAAGTGCTGCTTGAAGTACCGCTCTTTGACGACCTGTTCTTCCAAAGTCTCCATCTCCGTATTTCTTAGAAACAACGTAACGAACTCTGGCATATCCTAATGCCTGATTTCCATTCAACGTCTGTTTTCCAACCTTTACATTACGGTATTTCTTCTTTGAAATGTAGTTTGTTGTATTCAGGTATTTTGCTTCTTTTTCTTCCAGTGAAATTTCTACACCGCCAACTTTATTGATAACTTTCTCAAATGTTGAGAAATCAACAACACAATAATTGTCGATCTTAATTCCAAAATTCTTAGCGATCGTCTGGTATAATAATTCCACACCACCAAATGCATAAGCTGCATTTAACTTGTTATGTCCATGTCCTGGAATCTCAACATACATATCTCTCATCAAAGATGTGAGCTTTAATTCTTTTGTCTTAAAATTGACCGTTGCGATCATAATACTGTCGGATCTTCCGTGATCGCCTTTGATGGCTCCATGATCAGATCCAACTAATAAGATATTAATAACATTCTTATTAAATGTCAGATTATCATCTACCTTTACATCTGTCAGTGTACTTCCATTCTTATTACTCACCGCTGCTTCTAATCTTGCATCATAATATCCAAGCACTCCCCCTGCAGCAATTCCTATGATCAAAAACAGACTTAGGATAATTTTAAACTTCTTAATCTTCATTCGTGTCCTCCTCACAATTATCTGCTTATCATTATAGATTATATCATATCATATGAAAAAACAGTAGGTGATTTTATTAAGTTTTTGTTAAGCTTTCCAATAGGTCTGATTCATCGTAAGTTTTAAAACCATCCATTTTGGCAGTTTTTTATAATTTCTTCCAAGTTTATATCCGATCAATTTAAATCCTGTATCGATCACATACTTTGGAATGAGATATATTTTTCCTTTTTTGAAAAGATGCCTGATCGTCGCAATAACCATTTTTACACCTTCCGATTCCGATCTCACCTTAAGGAATAATCCTCCATGATCTACTTGTGACACTGCAAGATCGAAATTCCTATGTAACTGTTGTATCGCTTTGTAATCGTGCCAATGCCATACCCTTGCATCCGCCTGATAGGCAACTGCCTTTCCATCTTCGATCATCTTTGAAGCCATGATCATGTCCTCATTAAAGATTGTTTTATGCTCGAAACCTCCCATTGCATCATACTCTGATCTTCGATAAGCACTGCATACATTTGAACAGAAAAATGTTTTAATCCCCAGAGTATCCAGATCTTCTTTTGTTTTAACTCTGCTTTCCAACGGATAATTAAAGATTCTTGTATAATACTCAATATAATTTTTTTCAGGGTCAGCCATCTGCCTTCCATAAGCAGCCGTTACCATTGGATCATCAAATGCTTTGATCAGATTTTCCACCATATATTTATCTTTTGGAATCGCATCATCTGTCATAAACATTAAAATATCAGCTTCTTTGGCAAGCGATGCTCCATAATCTCTTGTTTTCCCATGATCAAATTCTTCTTTTTTAATATGATGAACTTCTACATTATCATATGGAGTGATCATTTCCTCATCAAAAAATTCTGCCTCTGTGTTAACTAAAATAATACGGTCTGGTTTTCTTGTCTGCAATGCAAGTCGTTTTAATGATTCCTGAAACTTGTCTCCTGGCTTATATGTTGGTATGATCAAGTCAATTACCATGATTTTTCCTTTCTATCTTAGATCTATCTGCGGACTTTAGTTCCTTTGCTATCTCTTTTTGATAGTTTTAACCGATGAAATTCCAGTTCTTTTTCTTTATATATGATAGAACTGATATTCTGTGCTTCCATCACATAAATATTCGTTAGTGTATCATCTTTTGATAACTTCATTCCACGAACACCTAATGCACTTTTCTTCTTTTTGGGGATCTCGGAAAGCAAGAATTTTAAGAAAACTCCTTCTTTCGTCTGAAGAACTACTTTGTCTTCGGATCCTTCTGTCCAATCTACCGGAATCACTTCGATCAACTCATCTTCCGATAATTTAGTTGCCTGCACAGTTCTCTTTGCTGCATTTAACAACTCTCCATCCATCACTTTTAACATACTTTTTGCTGTTGCAAATAAAAGTGATGAATGAATCATTGATTCTGCATCCAACACCTGAATGATATATTCTTTTGTACTGTCATAATTACATAAATTATCAATTGGTACCCCTTTATCCCTGAATTTTCCGGCTGGAATATCCAGTACCTTGATCTGGTGCATCACTCCGAGATTGGTAAAGATACAGATCTTATCTGTATTCATACAAGGTACAATAAACTTGTATTCTTTTAAGATATTTTCCTTATTTCTCTGATATGTTGCCTTGTCCATTGTCTTGGAATATCCAAAACGATCCATCACAAAATAAACCGTCTCTTCTTTGACCGGTGCTGCAACATAAACTGCCTCTTTTCCATCTTCGACCACAGTTCTTCGCTCGCGTCCAAATTCTTTTTTAATCTTATCTAATTCTTTACGAATCACGTTCTTTAAAGATTTCTCATTATTTAAGATATCTTCATATTCTTCAATCTTTGCAAGAATCTCTTCATATTCTTCTTTTAACATCAAAATCTCTAATCCGATCAAGCGGTATAATTTAAGATCAAGGATCGCACTTGCCTGTTTGTCTGTAAAAGAAAGCTTGGTTGCTTCGATCATAGAATCTGAAGACTGAAAACGGATATTGCCAACATCTCCTTTGGTAAGACATGCCTTTACTTCCTTCTGACTCTTGCTTCCACGAATGATCTCAATGATCAGATCGATCATATCGCATGCTTTGATCAACCCTTCTTTGATCTCTCTTTGTTCATATAATTTTGATAGTAATGTTTTATATTTTCTTCTTGTTACTTCATAATAAAACTGCGTATGATTTTCAATGATTCCCTTAAGATCCAGTGTCTCTGGACGTCCATCAACGATCGCCAGCATATTCACACCAAATGTATCCTCAAGTTTTGTTTTCTTATATAAAAGATTTTTTAAACGTTCAACATCTGCACCTTTTCGAAGTTCTAATACAATTCGGATCCCATCTTTAGAAGATTCATTGGAAATATCCAGAATATCTGTTGTCACTTTGTTCTCTATGAGTGCTACGGTATCTGATAAAAACTTAGAAATATTATTTCCGATCATTGTGTATGGAATTTCTGAAATTACCAGTTTATCTTTTTCCCCACGTTTCTTTGCTGGTTCAAAAGTTACTTTTCCTCTTAATTTTAATTTACCTGTTCCTGAAGAATAAATATTTAACAAGTCTTTCTTATTGATCACAAGACCGCCTGTTGGAAAATCCGGACCTTCTATATATTCCATCAGTTCTTCGTTTGTGATGCTTTCTTTTCGCATATATGCTTTCACTGCATCAACAACTTCCCCTAAATTATGTGGTGGAATACTCGTTGTCATACCAACAGCGATTCCATCTGCTCCATTTACCAATAAGTTTGGCACCTTAACTGGAAGTACTTCGGGCTCTTTTTCTGTTTCATCAAAGTTCGATACAAAATCAACTACATTTTTGTCAAGATCTGCAAGATATGCTTCCTGCGTGATCTTCTGAAGTCGTGCTTCTGTATATCGCATGGCCGCAGCGCCGTCTCCCTCTATGGAACCAAAGTTTCCATGTCCATCAACAAGCGGCACACCTTTTTTGAAATCCTGAGACATAACAACCAGAGATTCGTAGATGGAACTGTCACCATGTGGATGATATTTACCCATGGTATCCCCGACGATTCTTGCAGATTTTCGATGTGGCCTGTCATAACGAAGTCCTAACTCATCCATGGAATATAAAACCCTTCTCTGTACTGGCTTTAATCCATCTCTGGCATCTGGAAGTGCTCTTGCACAAATAACACTCATCGCATAATCGATATATGATTTTTGCATAACCTCAGAAAATTCTGCTTTAATAATATGTTCTGACATTATCTATTGTTTCCTTTCTATTTATATATCTAGCATCGCTTCATTTGCATTTTCATAAATGAACTGTCTGCGAGGTGGTACGTCGCTTCCCATCAGCATAGAAGTAACATCGGAGGCCATTCTGGCATCTTCGATCTCAATCTGTTTTAATGTACGGCTTTCTGGATTCAGCGTTGTCTCCCATAACTGTTGTGCATCCATCTCTCCTAGACCTTTATAGCGCTGTAAAGTAAAGCTTCCCTTATGTTCTGCACGATATCTTGTCAGTGCTGCATCATCAAACAGATAAGTTTCTTCGCCCTTTTTTGGCATTGCTTTGTAAAGCGGTGGTGTTGCAAGAAATACATGTCCATGCGTGATCAATTCTGGCATAAAACGATAAAAGAACGTCAAAAGTAATGTTGCAATATGTGCACCATCCACATCGGCATCTGTCATGATAATGATCTTATGATAACGAAGCTTACTGATATCAAAATCATTTCCATACCCTTCAGAAAAACCACATCCAAATGCATTGATCATTGTTTTAATTTCTGCATTCGCAAGAACTTTATCCATCGTAGCTTTCTCAACATTCAAGATTTTACCTCGAATTGGAAGGATTGCTTGTGTCTTTCGGTTTCTTGCTGTTTTTGCAGAACCGCCAGCAGAATCTCCCTCGACAATAAAAATCTCACAATCTTCTGCTTTACGGCTTTCGCAGTTCGCCAGTTTTCCGTTACTATCAATTGACAACTTCTGTTTTACCAGCATATTCGTCTTCGCTTTTTCTTCCGCTTTACGGATCTTCGCTGATTTTTCCGCACATGCCAACACTTTTTTTAAGGTATCTAGATTCTTATCAAAATACAGAACCAATTCTTCTCCCGCGATCTCTCCAACTGCTTTGGCTGCATCTGGATTATCCAGTTTCGTCTTCGTCTGTCCTTCAAATCTTGGTTCTGGATGTTTGACGGAAACGATCGCTGTCATACCATTTCTCACATCTGTTCCGGTAAAATTCGAATCTTTTTCTTTTAATACCCCGATCTCTCTGGCATATTGATTCATGATCGTAGTGAATTTCGTCTTAAACCCTGTGATATGTGTTCCACCTTCGATCGTATAAATGTTATTACAAAATCCCAGGATATTCTCCCCAAAATCCTCTGTATACTGAAATGCCACTTCTGCCTCAATTCCATCGATCGTTCTTTTAAAATATACTGGTTCATGAAGCATCTGTTTTCCTTCGTTTAATTTCTTTACATAAGCGCAGATTCCTTCTGGCTCATGATAATCAACTGTTGTTTCTTCACCTTCTCGTTCATTCACATAATGAATCGTAAGTTTTGGATTCAGATACGCAGTCTCATGCAAACGGTTTCTAACCATTGCTGCTTTAAAATATGTCTTATCAAAAATCTCTGGGTCTGGCAAAAACTGGACGTTTGTTCCTGTATCTGATTTTCTACAGGTACCGATCACCTCAAGAGGTGTTATGATCTTTCCACGCTCATATCTCTGTTGGTAAACCTTTCCTCCCTGTTTTACAGTTACCGTAAGCCAGGTTGAAAGAGCATTAACAACTGATGCACCAACTCCATGCAGTCCTCCAGAAATCTTATATCCTCCATCTCCGAACTTACCTCCTGCATGCAACATGGTAAATACCATCTCTACCGCTGTTTTTCCTGTTCTTTCATTAATTCCGACCGGAATCCCTCGTCCATTGTCCGTAACAGTTGCCGTTCCATCTTTATTTAGAGATACTGTGATCTCATCACAATATCCTGCAAGAAATTCATCGACCGAATTGTCTACTATCTCATATATTAAATGATTCAATCCCTTGGTAGATACACTTCCAATGTACATCCCAGGACGTTTTCTAACAGCTTCCAGTCCTTCTAATACTGAAATACTGTTAGCATCATATGTTTTATTCGCCATAAATACACAACTCTCCTTTTTATCTTTCGGTTATCTAGTGTATCACACAATGATCTTCTTCGTCAATTGAGCTATTCCCTTACAGGTGTCATTCGACAGTAATTGACTTTACCTGCCAAAATCTCTATAATGAAATATGAATAAACTAGAAAGGAACAATAAGTATGAAACGTAGGATTTTCAAACAGATCCTGTCTGGCATATTAGGAGTCTTATTACTGTTATCCCTTGCCGGATGTGGACAAAGCACAAGTAACTCAAAACCTGATGACACCATGGAGGCATTCTATGATCTGATCATAAAACAAGATACAACATCGATGACAGATCTTGGAATTGATAAATCTGAAGCATCTGATACCTTAAAAACATATCAGACATCCCTGGTATCAACTCTTCAGAAGAGCTTTAAGAATGCAGGCGTTACGATCACTAAGAAACAAGCAAACGATATCTATAAAGCGATCAGCAGTAAACTTTCTTCCTTAGACCACAAGATTACAGTAACAGATCAGGATAAGAAAACTGCAACGGTTAAGGTGTCTAGCCAATATATCAATTATCTGGACATTTTTAAACAAGCGAAGCAGACTACTTTAGATGAATTAAAACCGCTTCACATTGAGAACTTATCTGATGCGAAGAAACAATTAGTATCAAACGTAATTGAAGCTTTCAATTCCGCTGATGTATCCACTGATATGCATACACAAACATTCAAATTAAAACTACAAAAAATTAAAAGCGGTAAAAATACCATTCATATCTTCTTCCCAGATAATTATGAAGAAGTCGGATCTAAACTTATGAAAAATGCAACAAATCAATAACTTTAAAAGGTTAGCAGTATGATCACACTGCTAACCTTTTTATATTGATCCTAATTACGATTCGTCTGCTTCCATCATCTGTTTGAGCAATTCCCTTGCTTCTCTGCAGCGATTTTTAACACTTCGCTCTGTAATTCTAAATAAATCTGCAATTTCTTTACATTTCAATCCATAAACATATCGAAATAAGAGTGTATCTCGATGTCTTCGCGGTAACGCCGCCAGATTCTGTTTTAAAGATTCCAGGTCGATCATCTGCAGATAATTATCTCTAGGATCTTCAACAAAATCTCCTTCTGATCCATCTTCATATGTAAGACTCTCATGTTCATTATTCTTTTCATTTTTCAACAATGTAAAGGATTCATTCTTTGTTATTGCCGTAAGAAAATAAAATACTTCTTTCTCTGGCACCTTCAAAATACCTTCCGGATATACCAATGCTTTTTCAAATACACTTTGCACCACGTCTTGTGCTAGATCATCGTCTTTTACATGATTCTTTGCAATATAAAATAACTTCCTTGAATATGCCTCATACAATTTCTCTATGTATTTGATCGTCTTTTTCCCTATTGGTTTTCTCTTTCGAATTCTCATAATATTTCACTTTCGATTTTATTAAATTAGTTATTTTCTCTGAACTATTATAAATTATAAATATTGGTATCATGATTTATCCAAATAATAGCTCTTCAAAAATGATTTCCATGTTTTCTTGCGAATATTCAATCTCTTTTGAGTAAATTCGAGCAATCTCCTGCGGTGTCTTCAAAATATGATTTCTCTTACAATATTCATTCATCTGTTCAATCATCAAACAGCTTAAAATTGCGAACTTAACTTTATCGATCAGATTATTATCTTCACAGGATTTCATAAAGTAACGATAAATAAAATAACTCATCAAATGTTCCATATAAGACTCATCCATTTGTTGTTCTTTGATCATGAATGGCATTTGCTCCATCTTGCAAAACATCTTCTGAATCTTTGGCTCCATAAAATCTAATTCCTGATATATAGATATCCAGTTTTTGATATATGTTTCTTCTCGCATTTGACTTAATACATGATTCTTCTTTACATGATCATTTTTCCATGTATCCAGAATCTCACCCGCCTGATTCAAATGATCCTGGATCATCTGCACCACGTCAAATACCTGTTCTATTCTTTGTTCCACTGGGTCTTCTTTCTTTTTCAGCAAATCCAATACCCATAATTGAATTTCTAAAATTGCTTCATCAAAGTCGTCCGTTGGCTCTGTATTCGTCCCCTGAATCTGACATAATCCAAATTCCTCTGTCTCAAACATCAGCCGTGTGGCTTCTTCACATGCCATTCCAAGCCCTGTCTGACGAATATTTCCATATTCATTATGAAATCTCGGATGTTGTGTACATATTTCACACAAAGCATCTTCTCCCAATTCAATATAAATGTCACATAAATTTTTCTGATTCAAAAACACACAGCGGTCACAATGATCAAGATGAAATGCTGGAGTTTCTGCATGATCAATGCCTTTCATCAATCTGTCATGAAATTCTCCTTTAACATTCTGGTATTTTTTATAGGACTTAGAATCGATCATGATCTCCCATCCAATGCAGCAACTATCTTTGCATTGATCTGCAATGCACTGAAAATCCTTATAATAGTCAGGAATATATTCTTTCATCTTATCCTCCAAAATATTTTCATTCTTATGAAACCTTTATCCGATGTTCCAGCCGCATCCAATCTGCAACTGCTGCAATAAATTGCGAATTTGTCGGACGTTCCTGTCCTTCCATCACAAATGTTCCAAAAATTTCTTTTAAAAGTTCTTGGTTTCCTTTAATCCATACAATATCGATCGCATGACGGATCGCACGTTCAACACTGCTAGTCGTTGTTTTATATTTCTTTGCGATCTCAGGGTATAATAATTTTGTAATATAATTTACACGATTACAATCTTCTATCACCATTAAAATCGCATATTTCATATAACGGCACCCTTTAATGTGTGCAGGCACCCCTAAATTCCTAACCAAAAAGCTAATCTGTCTTCGAACATCATTCGTTCCACACACGCTACACATTCTTTTTGATCGTCCATGCAATGCTTTCTCATTTTTTTGAATATCATTATTTACTGAGCGTATCCGTATCATCTGTGAAATTCTCTCTGCAAGAATTCCTGCCTGAAACGGTTTCATCATACAATAATCAACTTTTAATCGTCTGATACATTCCATCAGATCTCTATTCTCGAGCATTGTTAATGCAACAAATGCTGGAATTTTATCTGGTTCTATCAATTCCCTGCATTTTTCAATCACACCAATCCCATCAATCTCTGAAAGCATCAGATCAATAACTACAAGATCAGGTTTTAATTTTATAATATCATCTAATGTATCCACCCCATTATCTCTTACAGATATTACATTATATTTTCCTGATAATTCTTTCTTTAATTGTTCTGCCTCGTCTGGATAACTGTCTGCAATTAAAACTCTATGTCTTTCATCCATATTTTCTCCTTCAGACAATCTCCCTGTATTCGTCCATATGCATCTTATATTATCTCATCATCATCTTAAGATGCATTCATATGATAATCGAGTCTTAGTTTATCCGCGATCAATGCAATAAATTCTGAATTTGTCGGCTTTCCCTTTCCAGAACTTATCGTATAACCAAACATCTCTTCCAGCAATTCAACTTTTCCACGACTCCATGCTACCTCAATCGCATGCCGGATCGCTCTCTCTACACTGCTTGATGTCGTTTTGTATTTTTTCGCAATTGTTGGATATAATAACTTTGTAATATAATTCATCATATTAATATCCTCGATCGCCATGATAATTCCCTCTCTAATGTACTGATACCCCTTTATATGAGCCGGAATTCCAAGATCTCTTATGATCTTTGTCACATCCTGTTTCATATGAAATTCATGATCGATCACTGTTCTTTGATCATTTTTCTTAAAATTATTTTCTGTTTCTCTCTGAATGATCTTCTGATCTAATCCTTTGATTTTTGCAACTTGTTTGATCCTGCGGCACAATACCTCATTCTTAAATGGTCTCATCATACAGTAATCAATATCCATATGATTGACACATTCGATCAATTTCTCGGTACCGATCGATGTTAAAACAATAAATACTGGCAATTGTTCATATTCCATACATTCTCTGCATTTTTCGATCACCCCGACTCCATCGATATATGGCAGCATGATATCAATTAAGACAACATCTGGTTTCTTTTTGATGATCCCATCAACTGCCTTCATTCCATCGAATACTGTTCCAACAATATCAAACTCTCTATGCAGTTCATTTTCTAATTCCTCTGCTTCTGATACGTCCCCATCCACAATTAAAATATTTAACTTCTTTTTCAACTTTTTCAACCTCCTGATCATGATTATGATGTCTTATGCTGTTATTTTTCCTCGATCAGTATTTCATCCCCATATTCCAGGCGTATTTTATCTGCGATCAATGCAATAAATTCTGAATTCGTAGGTTTTCCTTTCCCTGCATGAATCGTATAGCCAAACAATGCATCGATCGTGTCCATTTTTCCTCTTCCCCAGGCAACTTCGATCGCATGTCTGATCGCTCGTTCTACCCTGCTTGGTGTCGTATCAAACTTCTGTGCGATTGACGGATACAGCTGTTTTGTTATGGAATTTAAAATATCCATATCACAGACTGCCATCATAATAGAATCTCTTAAGTACTGATAACCTTTGATATGAGCCGGAACCCCGATCTCATGTATCATATTCGTTATGATGATCTCCAACTGGTTTTCTGTCAATCCATGAATCTTCTCTGGTACAGAAACGAATGGTCTTTCAGGAATCTGCTGTTTGATCTTTGCCTGTTTGATCTGCTTAATGATCGTTCTTAGATCAAACGGTTTTAAAATAAAATAAGATGCTCCTAATTCCATAGCCTCTTCACAGACATTTTCCTGTCCCATTGCGGAGACCATAATAATGATCGGTCTTTTACTTAGATCTTCTGTTTGCAAACGTTCTAATACACCAATTCCATCAAGTTTCGGCATAATGATATCCAGTAATACAACATCCGGCTGTTTTTCCTTGATGATACGCAATGCTTCTTCTCCATCATCCGCACTTGCGATTACTTCAATATCACTTTCCTGTTCTAACAGTTCTGTCATCATCTCAACAGTTCTCTGGTTGTCATCTGCAATAGCCACATTAATCTTGTTCATCTTCAGTCCTCCCATTCTGTTTTTCTCTACAAATTAATTATATATTTGATTTAAGTTTACAAACAACCCATATTTCTTCGCAAGTTTTGGTTGATTTCCAAAGGATTCGACATAATTCGACAAAATTAATTCTATTTTTTAAAATCTATGTCATATTTCGCTGCGTAAATTGTTAAATATATAATTTCTCGCTTCGATGATTCCATATGACATCCAGTAACTCTGTTGTTGTCGCAACAATCTGATCTGCTTCGGCATGCATCAGCTCCTCTCTGTTCTCAAATCTGTACAAGGTTCCAATTCTTGACAGATTATTTTCTTTCTCTCCTAGTATATCATGTCTTCAGCTTCCTGTCATAAGAATTTGCAATTCCTTTTTATTTCACTTTACTTCCTGCATGATCTTTATAAACTTCAATCTTTTGATCGATCTGATCTTTTAATTCATCGACATGTGAAATAATTCCAACCAGCTTATTTCCTTCTAAAGACAGTGAATTTATGATCTGCATTGCCTTATTTAAAGAATCCGTATCCAAAGTACCAAATCCCTCATCAATGAAGATTGTATCAACCTGTATCCCACCTTTTTTGTTCTGGATCACATCACTTAATCCTAATGCAAGAGATAATGCTGCTTTAAATGATTCTCCTCCAGATAATGATCTTACATTTCTTCTTTTTCCTGTCCATTCATCGAGAATCTCCAATTCCAGACCAGAAGATCCTTTGTTTATATCATTTTCTTCTTTTCGAAGCAGATAGTACCTTTGTTCACTCATAACGGACAATCGTTCATTGGCTGCTGCCAAGATCAGATCAAAATATACCGACTGCACAAAACGTTCAAATGAAATCTTTGTCTTTCCTTTTTGTTCTCCATTTGCTGTATCGGATAGATCTTTTAACAATGTATAGTTCATTTCTGCTTCTTTATATTCTTCCATCTTCTTGTCCATAAATCTTATGGATTGTTCGTTTACAGAGATATGTTGATTTAATTGTTCAAGGTTCTGATTTTGTTTTCGTATTTCTTTTTTCATCTGATGAAGTTTTGTTTCAAATTTTCTAAAATCTGAAATCTCTTCATTCATCTCTTTCTGTTCTTCCAACTGTTTTGTAATACTTGAAAGTGTATTTTCTTTTTCTTCAATGGCAGCTTTGATATGAACCCCTTGTATTTCAATACTTTCTTTTTTCTTTTCCATTTCTTCTTTAGCATCTTTCATCCGATCAATCTCATCAGATAATCGCTGCTGTTCTTCACTGGCATCTTTATATGTTTTATATTCAAGGTTCTTACAGATTTCTTCTATTCTGGCTTCTGTCTGCTTATATAAACTATCTTTTTCATGTGATTTTCCGGCAATTTCCTGCAGTTTTTCCACATAGTTTAATTGTTTTTCTTTGGATTTTTCAACTTTTACTCTTTGTTCAGCTACCTTTTCTTTCTGTTTTTTGATTTTTTCAAATTCTTTTTTTACTTTTTTATATTGTTGCAAAGAGATTTCATAGATCTCGTCAAGCTTTTCAAACTCTTCTGATCCTTTTCCACTTTTTTTGCAAAGCTGCTCTTTACATGTCTCAACAATACCTTTCCTCTGTTTTACTTTCGCAAATGCAGTATTATATTGCTGATCGATCAAATCCGTTTCTTCACGAAGTGCTCGAAGCATCTCCTGTGTGATATCACTTTCTTTAAAATCTGCTGTTTTTGGATGATGTAATGATCCACAAACCGGGCATGGATGACCCTCTATCAGATTTCTTGCCAGAAGTCCCGCTTGATTACAGTCATATCGATCCTGCCAGTCTGATAATCGATCTTTGTATTCTTTTCTTTGCATTCTGATCTTAGCATAAGCTTCTCCTGCCTCTTCATAACTCCGAAGTTTCTCAAAATAATCTTCTTTCTCCTTACACAGTTCATAATTTTTCTCTGTCTGTACATGAAGTTTCAATTCTTCTTTTTGCAAATGATCGTATTGTGTTTCAATCTCATCTGCCTGTCCAAGAAATTCCAGCAGTTTTAATTCTCTTTGTCTTTCGTTCTCTTTTTTTTGTTCCGTCTCTTCCTGCTGTCTGATCATACGTTCTTTCGCATTCTTTAAAGATTCCTTTTTTTTCTCTAATACTTCCAGCTCTTTATATTGTTTTGTTTGTTTTTGCAGTTCTTGAAGCCTTAATTCGTTTTTATGTAGTTTCGGCAATTCCTTTTGAATCTGATCATATTCTTTTTTGATCGTTCGTTGTTCTGCTTTATTTTCTTTTTCTTGTACTATAAGTTCTTTAATTTCTTCTTTTACATCTTTGATCTTCTGTCTCTTCTCTGTTATCTGCGAAAAAACAACCCGTTGCTTCTGAAATAATTCTTCTTGTGTTTCTTTTTGCTTCTGGAAATTCTCATATTCTTGTTGTTTTCGATACTGATATCTTTTTACTACATCCATAAATTCTACAATTTGATGTTCTTGTTTTAAATACCGTGTATATTCTTCATATTCTTCTGCATCTTTTGATACAAAAATGTTATCTTCCTGCTCTAACAAGGTGTTCCCAAGATTCTCATATTCGTATTTACAAGAAAGATGTCTGCGTTTGATCTTTTCCTGAAATTCATATAGATACCATGTTCCAAAAATCTTACGAAAGATCTCACTCCGTTCTTTTCCTTTCGCATAAAGAAGTTTTAAAAATTCTCCCTGAGCGATCATTGAAATCTGCTGATACTGCATACGGTCCATTCCAAGGATCTCTTCCATCTGTGCGGTAACTTGCTGGCTTCCTGTTGTTACGATCTCATCTTCTTGATATAATACTGCATACGGAGACTGTCGTGTCATTTTGTCTCCTCGTTTGCTCTTTCGCATATAGGATGGATTCCTTTCAATCTTGTACTGCTTTTCGCGATGCGAAAATAAGAAGGTCACTTTCGTTTCTGTCTCGTCTTTGGCGAAATCACTTCTTAACATATCCTGTTTCCGATAAGAACCACTTGGTTCACCGTATAAGGCAAAACAGATCCCATCAAAAATGGTCGTTTTCCCTGCACCTGTTTCTCCTGAGATCAAAAAAATCCCATCTTTAAATCTGGTAAAATCAATCACTGTTTCCTCTGCAAATGGTCCAAATGCAGATAATATTAATTTTTGCGGTTTCAACGAATCACCTCCTCAAAAATGGATATTGCCATCTGTGCTCTTTTTTCATCCAGGTCAATATGATTTTGCATTTTATAAAACTGTTCAAATAATTCCATTGGATTTTGATCTGCGATCTGGTTTTCTTTCATCTGAATGGTTTCATATTGCATCATATGACGACGGTTTTTAAAACTGATCTGCATAACATTCGGATAAACCGTACGTACTTTCCCGATTGCATCTAAAATCTGCTCCTCATCCGTCAGAATGACATGCATATAATCTTCTTCATTTCCAATTTCACATTTTCTTTTTAACAATGATTCTAACGAACATTCAATTTCCCTCATATCACGTAATGGTTTTAGCAAATGATGGGACAGGGAAATCTGCTTGTTTTTACTGATCGTAAGGATCGTTGCCTGTTTATCTTTGTGAATTTCTGAAAAAGAATATTTTAAGATCGATCCCGCATACCTTACCATTTCACGCCCCATTGCCTGCGGCTTGTGGATATGTCCAAGTGCTACATAGTCAAATGCATCAAATAAACGATAATCAATGTTATCAATCCCTCCTAGGCTGCTTGTTTCGGAATCTGATAATTCTGGAGAATTCTTGCCAGCTGTTACAAATTGATGTGCCAACAGGATATTCGTCTCATCTTCGTTGATCTTCACTTGCTTCATTAGATGCTCAAAACATTCTTCGTAAGTTTCTGCCTGAATTTTTAATACATGATTGATATACGCTGGCTTTACAAATGGAAGCATATAAAAATTAATCTTATATCCATCTTCCTTGATCGTGATCTTTTCGATTTCCTGGTTAAATTGTGATGCAATATATAAATTAGATCGTTTAAATAAGTTTCTTCCAAATGACAATCTTTCCGATGAATCATGATTTCCACTGATCATCAATACTTTTGCTTTAAGATCACTCAGTTCATCTAAAAATTCATCCAACAGATGAATCGCCTCGATCGTTGGTATTGCCTTATCATAGATATCCCCACATAGCAAAATAACATCTATCTTTTCTTCTTTTACTAATGTAACGATCTGATCTAATATAAATTTCTGGTCTTCGATCATGGGTATCTCGTTCACTCTCTTTCCAAGATGCAGATCTCCAAGATGCAGAATCTTCATATCTCTTTCCCTCCTTTATTTCTCTATTGTAACGACTGATAATTTAAAAACAGCTTGCATTCCCCTTTGCTCTAATTCTCCATCTCATAGAGCATTGTTTCCATAAGAATAGCATACCCTTTCCTTGGGTTGTTTACAAAAACATGTGTAACAGCACCAATCAGTTTCCCATTCTGCAGGATCGGGCTGCCACTCATTCCTTGTATGATTCCGTTGGTAAGCTTTAATAATTCTTTGTCGGTCACTTCGATCTCCATACTTTTTAACACATCCTTGTCGGATGGTACGATCTTATTGATCCGAATCTCATATTGTTTCATAGTACCACTTACATTGGAAAGAATATAGGCCTTTCCTGGTTTGATATCTTGACGATATCCTATCTTGTATGCTTTTTGTTGTTTCTTTGATATGGTTCCATAAATTCCTTTTTCCGTATTTTTTTTGATGGAACCTAAAATATTCTCTTCCTTGTATTCAATACTTCCGACAATCTCTCCTGGTGCTCCTGATTTTCCTTTTTTTACGGAATAAATCTGTGGATCCATCAAAAGACCACCTTTGATCTTTAAAAGTGTGCCTGCATCCGTGTCATAAATACCGTGTCCCAATCCTCCAAATGATGTACCTTTTACATAAGTCATCGTACCGATTCCCTGGGTGTTATCCCTGATCCATGTTCCAATCTTATACATATGATCCGTCTTTGAACGTTCTGGTTTGATCTTGATCTGCATCATTTTTGTCCTTCTTTGGACCGTTAATATCACAGATTCTCCCTGACTTTGATTGACTTTCTCAATGAATTGTTTTTTTGATACAATATCTTTTCCATCAATCTTTTTGATATAGTCTCCACGATATAATTTGTTTTTACTCGGTGCATATTCCATGCTGTTTTCTCCGGTAAACTGATCCGTATCAAGCACAAACAATCCATCTGTTTCTACATAGACACCGATCACTTCGCCGCTTGGTGTGATCTTTTGGTCATCTACGACCTTCACTTTAATCTTCTTTAATGGAATCGCACCAAACAAATTGGTTTTCATTTCATACTGACCCATGTGACATTGTTTGAATACAATGGGCTGATCAAGTTGAATCGTCTGATGATCGATCGTTGCACTGACTGGTACATCATAACAAAGAGAAACTGTTTCCCCCTTGTTGATATGAATCGTATCTGGAAGCCGGGCATTACAGTATTTTATATAAACTGCAGCTATTGCGATTAAATTGACCATAAAAAGTAGAATTAAAAATTTGCGGTAAGTGTATTTTTTCATATTCTTCCTCCTAAAAAAGGACATATCATCATTGATATATCCTTTTTATTATGTGAAGATTACCGCTCCCATACTCAGTATAATTTTGTTTGATCTGCCAAAGATTTCATTTCTTTTGCATGTTCCATCGATGTCTCGCTCCATTGATCCCCACTGATCATTCTTGAAATCTCTTTTAACGATTCTGACTCGTTTAATTTCCGGATCATTGTCTGCGTATTCTTCTGATCGGTTTGTTTTCTAATGAAGTAGTGACTATCTGCCATCGCTGCGATCTGTGGAAGATGTGTGATCGCGATCACCTGATGATCCTTTGAGATCACTGCCATCTTTTTAGCTACACGATTGGCAGTTTCTCCACTGATCCCAGTATCAATTTCATCAAAGATCAGCGTATCTACACCATCTGCCTGTGCTGCTACTGATTTGAGTGCAAGCATGATCCTTGATAATTCACCACCAGATGCTACTTCTTGTACCGGACGCATTGGAAGACCTGGGTTGGTCGATATCATAAAACGGATCTGATCCATTCCATCTGCTGAAATCTGGTCTTTTTTCGTAACTTCAATCTCAAATCTGACATCTAAAAAATTCAGATCTTCTAATGCTTTTGTAATATTGCCTGCAAGTGTCTTTGCTACCTTGCATCTTTGTTCTGACAGATTCTTCGCTTCCTTAAGATATCGTTCCCTGATGCGTTCTTGTTCATTCTTTAGTGTTTCAATCTCATGTTCTGCATCACACAACATATTATATCGTTTTTCTGCCTTTTGTCCATATGCTATAACATCTTCGATCGATGGACCATATTTGTCTTTTAAAGAATTAATGACATTTAGGCGTTCTTCCACTTCCTGATACGTCTGCTCATCAAATTCCATATTCTCCATATATGTCGTCAATTCTTGATGAAAACCATTTAACAGATCTTCCACTGACAACAGTTGTTCATAAAATCCTGAGATCTGAGGATCTAAATGACTGATCTCCTGCATTCTTCTTATGCTTTCACTTAACTGATTGCCAATCGATGTTTCTTCCTCATATCCCGTCAACATACGTGCTGCCTGACAAGAAGTAATGATATCTCGGCTATGGACGATCTTTTGATATACCGTTTCTAATTCCTCATCTTCCCCTTTGACAAGATTAGCATTCTCAATCTCTGAAATCTCATGTTTTAAGAAATCCATCTCTCTTAATCTTTGCTGGTCATCTATTGATATTTCTTTTATCTTCGCTGAAATCTCGTGATATTCTCCTGCAAGATCTTTGCACTGTTCTAAGGAATATCTTGCGTTTTCAGGTAAAAAATGATCCAGCATACTTAAATGATTTTTCTCTTTTAACAGTACTTGGTGTTCTTGCTGACCATGCAGATCAAATAAACGTCTGGAAACTTCTCTTAACGTATTGAGTGTTACTGTACTATCATTAATCTTATTAATACTTCTCTTCTCGTTGATCACACGTTTGATGAAGATCTGACCGTCTTCTACTTCCAGATCCAGAGCTTCGATTTCTTTGATCAGCTTTTGATCTTCAATCCAAAAAAGCAGCTCAATGACTGCTTCTTTTGCTCCCGGTCGGATCATATCTTTTGATATTTTTTTCCCAAGTGCACTTTCTATGGAACCTATCAAGACAGATTTTCCTGCACCGGTTTCTCCAGTCAGTATATTTAAATGTTCATCAAATGTAATTTCCACTTCGTCGATCAACGCAAGATTCTTTACATGTAAATTCTGAAGCATAGATTTCCTCTCTGTATATTTATTCTTTTAATTTTTTGATCATATGATCGATCTCAGCAATTGCAGTTCTTCCAATATTCTTATCTTTCATGACGCACATGATCGTATCATCTCCAGCGATCGTCCCAACTATTCCAATGATATTTAAAGAATCAAGTGCCGCTGCAGATGCCATTGCCATTCCTGATACTGTTTTTACGACCAGCATATTCTCTGCTAGTTCCATGGAAATGATCGCTTCCGCCAGGATCCTCTGATACTTTCTTGAAGTCTCATCTTCCTGATCGATCAGGCAATAAATCTGCTTTCCATCTACATCCGGTTTCTTGATCAATGCCAGTTCTCTGATATCTCTTGAAATCGTTGCCTGCGTTGTCTTAAAGCCGATCTGATTTAATCTTGACAACAACTCTTCCTGTGTCTCAATTGGATATTGCTGGATCAATTCAATGATCGCTTCCTGCCTATTTTTCTTCATTCTGACCTCCAACTTTGATTCGAAGGATTCTGTAAAAGCTGTCTCCTTTCACTTTAATGATCCTTGCAATCTTCTTTGATTTACGCACCTGAAGAACATCTCCTGGCTGAAGTTTTCTCGCAACCTGACCGTCAAATGTAACGTAGGCTTCCTCTAACTGGGATTCTCTCACATTCTCAATATAAATATCAATCTCATCTTCTGGAGAAAGAACAAGACTGGTCGATTGCAGTGAATGTGGACAGATCGGAGTGATCAAGATAACATTTGCTTTCGGATTCACTACCGGCCCACCGGCTGATAAATTATATCCTGTGGATCCTGTCGGAGTCGAAACAATAATCCCGTCTGCTTCATATACATCCAGCAATTTGCCATTGACCATAATACGAAACGAGATAATTCTTGAAAAACCACTTCTTGCGATCACGACGTCATTGAGTGCTGGAAGATGATCTGTCTCATGATCTTCATGGATCACACGCCCATCTAACATCATTCTCTCCTCAATCTGGAACGTATCATTTAACAATCCGTCCAAACCATCATAAAGCTTAGATAACTCAATCTCTGTTAAGAATCCTAATGTGCCAAGATTTACCCCAACCATCGGAATATCATGATCTACGATCAATCTTGCCGCATGAAGCATCGTTCCATCTCCACCTAAAACGATCACACACTCTGTGTCTTTTGTGATACAGTTCATGTCTTTTTGAACATGTCTTGTAAAATCACACATTCTCTGACTGACTCCACCTTGTTTCTCAATATAATCCTGAATCTTTTTGGAAATACGTAATCCTGGATCTTTTTTCTCGTTCGTTAAAATCAAAAAATTCTTCATGTTATTCCTTATTCTTTGCCAGATCCGCATGTGATGCATCCACCACTTCCTTAATCTGGTCTGTCATTGTATGTCCATTCTCCATTGTCTCTGTTTTTCTCATATGTAATAAATACTCGATATTTCCCTCTGGACCTTTGATCGGAGAATAATCAAGGTGTAATAATTCAAACCCGTTCGTAGATGCGAAATCACAGATCTTCTCAATAACTTCTTCATGAACTTTTGGATCTCGTACAACACCTTTCTTGCCAACTTTTTCTCTTCCTGCTTCAAACTGCGGTTTGATCAGTGCAACAACTTCTCCTCCCGTATTCAAAATTCGATATACCGCTGGAAGGATCTTAGTCAGTGAAATAAAAGAAACATCAATAGAAACAAATGATGCCTTTTCATCAATATCGTCTTCTGTCATATAACGCATATTCGTGCGTTCCATACAAACAACTCTCTCATCGTTTCTTAGTTTCCAGTCTAACTGTCCATGTCCGACATCAACAGAATATACTTTCACTGCACCATTTTGCAGCATACAATCTGTAAATCCACCCGTAGATGCTCCAACATCCATGCAGACTTTGTCTTTTAATACAATATCAAAGTTCTTCATAGCCTTCTCAAGCTTTAATCCACCTCGACTGACATACTTTAAAGTTTTTCCTTTTACAATGATCTCCTGCTTTTCATCAAAAGTTGATCCTGCTTTATCCTCTCTCTGACCATCTACAAAAACGATTCCTGACATAATGATCGCCTTTGCTTTTTCTCTGGAAGATGCAAGCCCTTTCTTGACAAGCAGTACATCTAAACGTTCTTTCTTCATTTCTCTATTCCTTCATCCATTGTCTGATGGAGTCTGCAATACTTTCTCCATCAATCTTCAACATTCTTCTTAACTCACTTACAGAACCATGTTCTACAAACTGGTCATCTATTCCAAGGCATCTGACTTCACCTTTGTAATCATGCTCACTCAAAAATTCATTCACCATCATTCCAAATCCACCATTTAATACGCCTTCTTCTATGATCATGATCTTATCATAGGTCTGTGACAATTTCATGATCAACTCCTGATCAAATGGTTTGATATATCTTGGATTAACTAAACCAATCTCATATCCTTCTTCTTTAAGGATCTTTTCCGCCTTATCTGCCTCTTCAAAGATATTTCCAACTGCAATGATCACAGCTTCCTTTCCTTCTTTAAGTATCTGGCCTTTTCCATAGTGCAACTCTTCAAATTGATCTTCATACAAAGAGCTTGCTTCTCCTCTGGAATATTTGATCGCGGTTGGTCCTTTTGCATGATGGAGCGTATGTTTTAGCATCTCAGATAATTCCTTTCCATTGATCGGAGCCATCACCGTCACATTTGGAATGATAGATAAATACGGAATATCAAAAATACCTTGATGAGTTTCTCCATCTGCTCCAACAAGCCCTGAGCGGTCCAATCCAAAGATAACTGGATAATTCCCAATTGCCACATCATGTAAGATCTGATCAAAACCTCTTTGAAGAAATGTTGAATATACCGCAAATACAGGCTTTAGACCTCTTGATGCCATTCCTGCACAAAATGTAACTGCATGCTGTTCAGCAATCCCTACATCAAAGAAACGATCTGGAAAATGATTTTTAAACTTTCCAAGACCTGTTCCATCCGGCATTGCGGCAGTTACCGCAACAATCTTCTTATCTTTCTTCGCCTCTTTGATCAGTGTATCTGAAAATACCGCTGTGTTCGATGGATTGTCCGATTTCTTTAAAACTTCTCCTGTCTTTAAGGAAAATGGACTGATTCCATGAAATTTGGCTGGATTCTGCTCCGCAGGACGATATCCTTTTCCTTTCTTCGTTACCACATGAATAATGATCGGCTCATCTAATTGTTTCGCTCTATTTAACGTGTCTACCATCAAGGGAACATTATGCCCGTCAATAGGTCCAACATACGTGATACCCATATCTTCAAAATACATTCCCGGAACAAATAATTGTTTGATCGAATCTTTTGATTTCTTAAGAATTGTTGTTAATTCCTTCCCGATTCCCGGAATTCTTAATAAGGATTGTTCCACATTTCCTTTAAATTCCACATATTCTTTTCTTGTTCGTACTTTATTCAAATACGCAGACATTCCACCGACATTCTCCGCAATAGACATCTTGTTATCGTTCAGGATAATGATCAGATTCTTCTTCTCCTTGCGTAGTCTTGCCATATTATTTAATGCTTCATATGCCATTCCGCCAGACAACGCACCATCTCCGATCACCGCAACAATCGTCTCATCCGTATGATTGATATCTCTTGCTGTAACCATCCCAAGCGCTGCTGATAACGACATGGAGCTGTGTCCACTGTGAAACGCATCACAATCACTTTCTTTTCTCTTCGGGAATCCACTCATCCCATGAAATTGCCTCAGATTCTCAAATCCATTCTTTCTTCCTGTTAAGATCTTGTGCACATAAGACTGATGTCCTACATCAAAGATCAGCTGGTCTTTTGGAAAATCCAAAACAAGATGCAGCGCCATCGTCAGTTCTACTATTCCAAGATTCGACGCCAGATGCCCCCCTGTGCGACTGACATTTCTTAATAGAAAACGACGTATATCTTTCGCCAGAAGTTTATAGTCCTCTGGCTGAATCTGTTTAATATCATTCGGATCATTAATATACTCTAGCATAATGCTCCCTCTTCCTCTCTGCCTTAGTGTGTTCGATGGATCAAAAATCTTGTAAGATTTGTAAGATAACAATCTCCCTTATCATATTTTTCTAAAATATCAATTGCTTTCTTTGAAATATCTTCTACATCTCTTTGTGAACGCTCTAATCCTTTTAATGTCACATAAGTCGTTTTGTGATTCTTTTCATCACTTCCAATCGGTTTCCCGATCTCTTCTTCGTCTCCTGTAAGATCCAGAATATCATCCTGAATCTGAAATGCAAGTCCGATATATTCTCCACATTCTTCCATCTTCAGAACATCTTCTTTGGATGCTCCTGCAAGAACTGCTCCGATCATCATACATGCTTCGATCAATGCAGATGTCTTATTCTTATGAATAAATAAAATCTGCTCCATACTAAGCGGTGTACCTTCCAGTTCAACATCTGCAACCTGCCCACCGATCATTCCGTAGATTCCAGGTTTGCTGGCGAGAATCTTAATCGCTTCAACTACATTCATGATCTGGTCTTTCTCTGCAAGATCAAATGCTTTCGTTGCAACTTCATATGCATAATTAAGAAGTGCATCTCCTGCAAGGATCGCCATATCTTCTCCATAAACGATATGACATGTCTTCTGACCTCTTCTGTAATCATCATTGTCAAGTGCCGGAAGATCATCATGGATCAGAGAATACGTATGGATCATTTCAATCGCTGCCATAAATGGCTTTACGATGTCTCCCTTTCCACCAAACATCTGATATGTCTCGTTGATCAACATTGGACGAAGACGCTTCCCTCCCGCCTTGACAGTTGTATTCATTGCAGTTAAAACTGTTTTTTGTAACCCTTCCTGTGCTGGCAGATATTCATCTAAAATAATTTCGATCTGTGCAACCTTTTGTTTCATCTCATCCTTAAAGTTCATGTTCTTCCCCATTCTCTTCTAATACGATCAGTTCTTTTTCTACTTTGTCCAGAGAATCCTTACACTGTTTCACAAGATTTACTCCTTCAGTATATAGTTTGACAGCCTCTGGAAGTTTGATCTCTTCACTGGAAAGCTTTGTAAGAATTTCATCTAACTGATGAAAACCCTGATCAATATCAAATTTCTTCTTTGCCATAATAAACTTCCTCTTTCTTACTTCCCTTTTTCATCCATTGTTCTGATCTGTTTTGCCATTGCAAGGATCGTTCCATCTGAAATCGTTAAGGAAATCTGATCTCCCTCTTTCACTTTGTGAACGCTTGTAACTGGCTCACCATCCTGATCTTCTAAATATCCAAATCCATTGATCAATTTCGCTGTTGGTGATAACCCATGAAGTTCTTTTGTGTACAATTCCAGTTTGTGCTTATACCCTGTCATCTTATTCTTCATCACTTGCTGAATCTGTTCTTCTAATTCTGACAAATGCATCTTCTGTTCCTGAAGTTGAAATCTGGGATCGTAATTTGCAATTGCGATCTGATACTTCTGCAATTTCATCTGATAACGCCGGATGATCTGTTTTAACAATGTAGCCATTGTATATTCTCTGTTTGCGATTCCTTCCATCACTTCTGTGATATCTGGGACTGCAAGTTCACAGGCTGCTGTCGGTGTCGCCGCACGAAGATCTGCCGCATAATCTGCAATGGTAGTATCCACCTCATGCCCTGTCCCAGAAATGATCGGTGTCTTTGCTTCGTAAATCGCTCTTGCGACATTCTCTTCATTAAACGCCCACAAGTCTTCGATCGAACCACCACCTCTTCCGATGATGATGGTATCAACTCCATACTGGTCCAGAGTGCGAATTCCAGAAACGATCGTATCAGATGCACCTTCTCCCTGTACTTTAGCAGGATATAATATTATCTGTACATACGGATTCCTACGCTTTGCTGTACTAATGATATCATGAATTGCTGCTCCTGTTCTTGCCGTTACCACACCGATCTTTTTTGGATTGTTTGGAATCGGTTTCTTGATCTCGTGGTCAAACAATCCTTCTTCATAAAGCTTCTGTTTTAACATCTCATATGCAACATATAATTCTCCGATTCCATTTAAACGGATCTCCTGTGCGTATAGCTGATAGCTGCCGCCACGCTCATAGACGCTGACATTTCCATCCACAATGACTTCCTGTCCATCTTCTAATTCAAACTGCAATCCATTATATCTTGCATTTGCAAACATCACACAAGAGATCTGGCTTTCTTCATCTTTCAATGAAAAATAAATATGCCCGGAAGAATGATACTTACAGTTTGATACCTGTCCCTTGATCGAAATCCTCCTTAAGGCATAATCGCTTTGAAACATTCGTTTGATATAAGTATTAATCTGTGTTACAGAAAAAACTTTACTCTTCATCCATATCCTGTCCAATCTTACTTAAAACACCATTGATAAATGGTGCTGCCTTTTCATTGCAGTATTTCTTTGCAAGTTCTACTGCCTCATTGATCGCTACTTTTCTTGGCACCTGCTCATCTAATAAGATCTCATATGTTGCAAGTCTTAAAATAGATAATTCAGCTTTTCCAAGTCTCTCTAGATTCCATGCATTCGTATGTGCAGAAATCTGTTCGTCGATTTCATCTAAATGTTCGATCAGATTCTCTGTTTTCTCTGTAATTTCTCTCTGTGTCTTCTCATTGATATTTTCATGTCCATGAAAATATAATTCAACCTGATCTTCAAATTCATCTTTCTCACAAAATTCTACACAAAATAAAATTCTGAAAATATGTTCTCTTACCTCACTTCTTTTCATTAGGGTTCCTTTCTGCGATACAAAGACGGAACTGTGATCAGTCCCGTCTGACTTTGCTTTATATTCTTTCTTACTCTTCTTCTGCTGCAACGCCTGTGACACGGACGTTAACTTCTCTGACCTTTAATCCTGTCATGTTCTCGATCGCCGCTTTCACACGATCCTGAACTTTTTTAGAAATCTCTGGAATACTAACTCCATAGTCAAGTTCTAATGCAAGATTGACTCTTACATGATGATTCTCTACGACAACTTTGACTCCCTTGGACAGATTATTCACTCCAAGTTTACTTACCAGTTCATTCGTGATATTCCCACACATTCTGGCAACTCCTGTCACTTCAGTTGCTGCAATCCCTGCGATCACTGCGATCACATCATCTGCAATTTTCACTTCCCCGAGCACTCCCTGCTCGTTTATCTGGTAACTACTTTTATTCTCCATAGTAAAAGCCTCCTGTATTTCTGCATACTGATATGATTTATTATACCAAAGATGAATATGTTATTCAAACTATTTTATAACATTCTTTTTGATCTTATCTCTTTTTAAGATATTGTAGTCAAACAATATTTTTCTCTCTTTGTCCTTTCTTTGTTTCATTCACCATAACCCTAGGTTATACCAAACGCATATTTTTATATATTTTACACCTTTTTTATCCCCAACTATAATAAGGATAACAAAAACAAACAATAGATTTTTAGCTAGAAAAGGAGATTTAACTATGCTTACATCAATCATTGGTTTCCCAAGAGTTGGAAGCCTGCGTGAATTAAAATTTGCAACAGAAAAATATTTCAGACATGAAATCTCTCAAGATGCTTTGCAGACAATTGCAAAACAAATTCGTGAAAAACAGTGGAAACTTTTAAAGGATAGTGGTCTTGGTCTGATCCCTTCCAATGATTTTTCTTTTTATGATACTTTTCTTGATACTGCTGTTTTATTCAATATCATTCCAGCACGTTATAAAGAATTAAATCTATCCAATCTCGATACTTATTTTGCAATGGCTCGTGGATATCAGGGAGATCATGGAGATGTTCGTGCGCTTGCAATGAAAAAATGGTTTAATACCAATTATCATTACATGGTTCCTGAAATTGAAGATGATACAGAAGTAAAATTAACTGGAACAAAGCTTTTTGACGAATTCAATGAAGCACTTGCACTGAATATCCATACAAAACCTGTGATCGCAGGTCCATTTACTCTATTAAAACTGATCCGTTATACAGGAAAAAAAGAGCTGAATGATTTTATAGAACCAGTCATTAAAGCGTATACAGATCTTCTTAAAAAATCTCAGGAAACAGAAATCTCATGGATTCAGTTTGATGAACCTTATCTCGTCCATGATCTTACTAATGATGACATCAAATTAGTGGAACAGATTTATACAGCACTTCTTTCACAGAAAGGTACTCTTAAGATTCTGCTTCAGACTTATTTTGGAGATGTAAGAGATATCTATGAAAATCTTATAAAACTTAATTTTGATGGGATTGGACTTGATTTTATCGAAGGAAAAGAAACGAAAAAACTGATCAAGAAATATGGATTTCCAACAGATAAACTCTTATTTGCCGGAGTTGTAAATGGGAAAAATATCTGGAGAAATCATTATAGAGAATCTTTATCTGTGCTTGCGTGGTTAAAGAATAACAATATTTCTGCAGTGATCAATACTTCCTGCTCTCTGCTGCATGTTCCATATACATTGAAAAATGAAACAAAACTTGATCTTGATTATACAAAACATTTTGCATTTGCCGAAGAAAAATTAACAGAACTTGAAGAATTAAAAACATTAAGTGAACTTGATTCTTATGAAACACACGAAGTATTTGTAAAGAATCTTGCATTATTTGAGAATCGTAAGAACTGCTATGATCCTGAAGTTGCAAAACGTGTTTCCAAGATCAATGATGCTGATTTTGTACGTCTTCCTGATTTCTTTGAACGTGAGAAAATTCAAAAAGATGTATTCAAACTTCCATTGCTTCCAACGACAACAATTGGTTCTTTCCCTCAGACTTCTGATGTCAAGAAGAATCGTAGTGCTTTCCGAAAAGGTGAGATCTCAGAAGATGAATATATTGCCTTTAACCGTAAAAAAATTAAGGAATGTGTAAAATTACAGGAAGAAATCGATCTGGATGTTCTTGTTCATGGGGAATATGAACGAAATGACATGGTAGAATATTTTGGTCAGAAATTAAATGGATATCTGTTTACAGAAAAAGCATGGGTTCAGTCTTATGGAACACGTTGTGTCAAACCACCGATCATCTGGGGTGATGTATCCCGTCCAGAAGCTATGACGGTTGACTGGTCCGTTTACGCACAAAGTCTTACGAATCATCCAATGAAAGGAATGTTAACAGGTCCTGTTACGATTTTAAACTGGTCTTTCCCTAGAGAAGATATTTCTATCAAGGAAAGTACTTATCAGATTGCTTTGGCAATCCGTGATGAAGTTTTAGACCTTGAAGCAAATGGTATTAAGATCATTCAGATTGATGAAGCTGCATTGCGTGAAAAACTGCCTCTTCGCAAATCTGATTGGTATAGCGAATATCTTGACTGGGCAATTCCTGCATTCCGTCTTGTACACAGTAAAGTAAAACCAGAAACGCAGATTCACACACATATGTGCTATAGTGAATTTACAGATATCATTCCTGCGATCGATGATATGGATGCGGATGTTATCACATTTGAGGCATCAAGATCTGATCTTCTGATTCTTGATTCATTAAAAGAAAACAATTTCAAAACAGAAGTTGGTCCTGGTGTTTATGACATTCATTCTCCACGAGTACCTTCTGTTGAAGAAATCAAGATTGCTCTTGAAAAGATGCTTCAAAAAATTGAGATTGAAAAACTTTGGGTAAACCCAGACTGCGGGCTGAAAACACGCGGTGAGGAAGAAACGACAAAGAGTCTTAAGAATCTCGTGATTGCAGCAAAGGAATTAAGATCATAAATATGAAATCACATTAAAAATCCCTCATGTATGATATATGAAACTTCTTAATTAACATCATACATGAGGGATTTTATCTTTTTCATCCTTATTGCAATATATAATTCTCCAACATACTTTCCTGATAAGCTGCCTTCTTTTGATACTTCATATCTTCTTTGATTTCTTGAAGTTCTTCAATGAATATCTGATCCAGCTGCTTTAATCTTCGTTCATTTAATGTTACATCTGACAGATTTTGCTCATAAAGATTTCTCGAATAATTCCATAAAGTTAAGCGTTCTTTATAACGTAATTTTAATTTTTGAGCGATCAATAATCCTTCTGGATCATGATCACCAGAATAAAACAGATCCGATGTTCTGGATAATTGATCTAATAATACAAAAGCTGAGAATCTTAACTGTCCATTTGTACAAACAAAACTTTTCTCTGGATATTGCTGGCAAAGCCATGAAAAGACCGATGGATTCTCCAAAATATAAATTTCCTTCTCTCCATAAACCTCTTTTAACCTACTTAATGTATACAATGTAAGCAATATTGGTTCTTTCCTGTCAAAAAATCCTTCAATCCCTGAATGTAAAACGGAATCTGTATCTTTTGCATGAATCCCATAAGCCGTTACATAATTTGAAAGATCGTCTCTTATGATCCCTGCCGTATAATACTGCTGATTTCGATATTCCATATCTGATAGTCCTTCTTCATTTTGCGTGTGAAAATGATAGGATATAAAATCAAACAGGAAAATCTCCGCAGTTGTATTCGAATCAAAAAAATGCGGATTGCCTGTTACTTGTGCAGCGTATACAGCAAGTCTTTCCTTCTTATCGAAAAACGCAGGAAGATTTGTTATCCCTGATTCTATAGAATGCAACAATACTTTTAGTGCATCTGGACAATTCTTGTATTCTTTTTGCAGGCGTTGATAGATCGATGATCTTTCTCTGATGCGGTCATTTAGCCATTCTCTTACAACATCCGATTTTATTTCTTTTAGAAGCAGATCAAAAAACAACTCTTGTTTTTCATTTTCCTTTTGCAACACTTCTTTTTTCCAGATCATTTTATGGTCAAAGTATGCTTCCAGAATATCCATCCATTCAAGCGATTCAAATTTACTATCTTTTAATGCTTTCTCCATCCTCTGCATAGAAATAGAGATTGTTTTATTCTTGTAAAAATCTCTTTGAAAGAATCCCGACAATTGCATCTTCTCATCTTTCGTCAGATTTTTAATAACAACTGTACCACCAAGATGTCCAAGACTTTCGTATTTTTTACGAAAGCCTGAAAATATCTTGTGAAATACTGGATATTTTTTAAAATATTTGACCGCTTCCTGCAGCAACTGGTCATATTCTGAGTTTTTATCCTTTCTCAATTTCATCACCTATTTTATCTACCAGACTCCGGACTTTTCCATTCCATACATACGAGATCACAGTCACGTATTTGACATTCTCTGGACGGATCAGCTGGTATACTGCGATCACTGGAACAGTTTCATAATCTCCCCATAGAATCTGTGAATTCATCATAAAATCAAATTCAAACTCAACCATCAGACGGAACATATCTTTGATATTCATCTCATCCACACCCGCAAATGCTTCATCTAGGGAAATCATCCTTGGTGCATCCTCTCTTGCACCTTCATATTTTGCCGCAACCGCTGAAAATAATGGAACATACATTGCCATTGCTTTTTCTCCTCCACTAAATGTAAAGAAGGTTCTGTCTGTAAGTTCTCTTTTCTTTTCGCCTGTTTTTTGATATTCCAACTGGAATTCGAACCATTTACGGTAATCAAGAACATCCTTCATAATACTGTGGAAAGACTGTACTCCATCAGATTCACCTGACATTTTACGTGCTTCATCAATCTTTGAACGGAAATGCTGACTTAATTGTAAAACTTCTTCTTCCCTCATGATATCATAATCTTTTTGTAAAATATCTACTAATTTTCTTGTATCTAATTGTTCTTCTTTTCCCGCTTTCTTACTCTTCCATTTCAAACTTAACTTTAATCCACTGGATGTCTGCATAGATTCCATCAGCTGATTCATGTTATCAACCCACCGCTTACTAGATTGAATCTTGGCACGGATTTTCTTACTTAATGTATTGGCAAGAATATCTTCAAACAATTCTCTGTCTCTGTCACTTAATAATCTGGCCTGTTCTTCAACATCCACATTTAATCTCTCCACAAGTTTCTTAAATTCAATTGTGACACCTCTGTATTTTCCAGTGATATTGATTCGATTGATCTGGAATTCACCTAAACTTTCTGGTACCGAAATATCATCAAACATCGTATGGATCGTTGGAAAATATTCATGCAGATATACTTTATTTCTCTGAAAGTTTTCCTGAATCAGTGCAAATGCATCATTTTGTGTTCTTCTTTCTGCAACATCTCGATATGTTTTACAGATCATATTAGACAATTGCCGGATTCCTTCTTCCGTTTGAATATCCGCTTTTAAATCAAGATCAACCAGCCCCTGTTTTAACTCCATGCAAAATGCATCTTTTAAAAATCCAACAATGATCGCTTGTTGTTCCTGATCGATATTTTTTATTTCCAGATCTTGTTTGAATCTCTCCAGATCCTTTCGTAAAGAAGTACTTCTCACTATAGATCTTTCTATTTCTGCTGGTAGTTTTGCAATACGTTCCAGACATTGATCTAACTGATGTTTGATCTCTTCATAATCTGTTAAACTCAATTGATCGATCACAAGATCTCTTTGTACTTTTATTTCATGGCATTGTCTTTCTGCCTGTCCTTGATCATATAAGATCTCATCAATATCTACTTCGATATCCTGTGCATATTCTTGCTTTCCTTTGATATCTGATAATCTGTTTAAATACGTCTGATGTTCTAACTGTAGTTTCATTAATAGTTTTTGATATTCAGCCAGATTTTCTTTCACTTTCATAAAAACATCCAATCGCACTGCAAGATAAATTCCACTGCAGATTGTTTGAACTTCCAGGTGAATCGCATTTAAAGATTTTGCTGAAGTTTCTACAACTTCTTGTTGCTCCTTTACCTGATGTTCAACCATAGAAAGTATATGTTCCTTTTGATCAAACTCCTTAGCTGCGATCTTTAGATCCTGAAATTCAGGAAATATTTCCTCTTCTTTATGTAATAATGTAATCTGTTCCTCATTTTGTCTGATTTCTTCTTGTTTGACATCTAACTCGTGTTGCAAATTCTCACAAATTTCCTCTAAGAGCCGTTCCTGTTCCTTGCGGTAGCGTTCTCTGGACATTGCTCCGATATATTTTGCCTGATAATTTCCTGTGATCGTTCCTTCCAGAATTCCGATTTTAAAATTACCATTTTCGCGGATCCAAGTAGATACTTCTTTCTCATTTGAACTTATATATCCGATGGAAGAAAGTACATTGGAGATCTTTTGGTAAAATAAAATGTCATTCTCTTCATTATCGATATTTAACAATTCCAGCATATTGTTCTTTACATGCTCTACACTTCCATAAATATAGGTATCACAAGTTCCCTGATCTAATGATTCGATTCTTGAACGATCTTCTTCCTCTACAATCAGTGCGTTCAAAACTCCCATCCTGTAAAGTGCTTCTTCTAAACGATTCCTCTGTTCATCATTTAATCGATCCGCAAAATCAATTGCTTTGTAAAATGGAATTGCCTCGATCTGATATTCTTTTAAAAGTTCTCGGTTCTTGTAAACTTCTTCTGAAAGTTGAGGTTCTGGATCTTTTTTATTCTTCCATTCTTCTAATTGTGCTCTTTTTTCTTCTAATTGTGTCTCAATATCTTCTTTGTGAGCAGTTAAAATTCTCTGTTCATCCCGCAACCGATCTTCCATAATATATTTCTGATGACGAATGATCTCATAAATCTTTCCTTCATCTGTTCCAAATATATACCCTTTGATCATACGGCTGATCGCTTGCAGCTGTTCATCTTCTAACTTCAGTAATTTTGTATCTTTCTCCCAATGATAAACCTTCTCCGTCAGTTCTTCTTTGATCTCTTGAAATTGATTCTCATACTGATGATGTTCTCTTTCTGCACTTTCTCTTTGAGCACGGAATTCATCTAATTTCTTAAGATGTTCGTCATACTGATCTTGTGCTTTTCTCTCTTTTTCAAGCACATTGATCCCATCCTGTATCTTTTGCTGATATCTTTCTAATATCTGTCGATGTGCGTGAAAATCAAAGCCTTCATCTTCTGATTTCTCAAATTCGTCTTTCATGAAATCAAATTCATCAAATGCTGCTTCCGAAATGCATTCTTCCATCTCATCAAATATATCTTTGATCTCTTCTTTTGACTGTTCTTTTTCATCTTGAAGTCTCTTTATACGATCATCATTTTGAATCTGTTTTTCTCTCTTCTGCTCCAATTGACGTTGTTTTTCTTCAATCTTTTGTTCCAGATCTGTGATCTGTTTAGTAAGTATCTGTTCTTGCTCTTTTAATTTCGTTGCATCATTATGCTCTAGAGAACGTCTCTCTTCCTGCCTTGCAGATTGCTCTGTACTTAATTCTTCATGATGTTGTAATTCCTGTTCATATTTTTCTTTTGTCTCCTTGATCGTTGCTTCTAAAGTTTTTAACTGATCTTTTATCTTATTGTACTGAGCAGTTTCTTTTTTATATTTTGCAGCTTTTTGGTATAACACGATCTGATTATATTGATCGTATACTTTCTCTATCTGTTTTGCTGCTTCCAGACTTTCCTTTAGATTGTCAAGATTCGTCTTTAATCCATCCATATTTTCAATGGCTTCTGACATCGGTCTTAGATCATCTTCTGATAATGTCTGCAGGGAATTTCCAAGAATGTCATTGATCACCGTTGGTTTAAAATCTTTGGACAACTTTGGTGTACGCAACTGGATCAACAATTCTAACATCTCCCGATATTCATCCATTGTCTCAAAACCAAAAAGTACCTGATTCACATAAGCAGCATACTCTTTCTGGCTTTCAAAAATATGTCCGCCATCTCCGATCCTGTTTCTTAATTCTGTTTTTGAATATGCGATCTTTTCTTTTAAATCCTTGTACAGAAAAATATCTTTACCAATTCTTCTTCCATCTGTAATACAAAAATACCAAGGATCTAATTTCTTTCCTCTTCTGGCTCTTAACCCAATACCGATCGTTAAAAAATTTTCAACATCTTTTCGTTTAAATTCCATATAGAGATATCCTGTTCGTTCATCTCTTCCATCACCATCTTCTAACAGATAGTTTTCCATTTTACGTGCTCTGGAACCAAATGGATCTAGTCGTTCCGGGCGCATATTGCCATCTAAAAGAAGCGGAATAAAGCTTTGCATGGTAACTGATTTTCCAGAACCATTGGAGCCTCTTAATAACATTCTTCCGTCTAGAAAATAAAACTCCTGATCATCGTAATACCAGAAATCCAGTAATCCTATTTTGTTCATCTTCCATCGACTATTATTCATTTGTTTCACCGCCTTTAAAATCCTTTGGATAACATCCTGCTACTTTTCCAACGATCGGATACACTATGATCTGGTCATACTTTTCCATGATCATCTCCATAAGGATCATGTATTCTTTTAACTTTTTACAAAATTCGCCCATTGTCATCTCCCTGTATGTTTTGATCCATCCACTTCCGTACTGCCTTTTGCATTCTTCTGATATCATCAGAAACTGCTGCCTTGAGATCACAATATCTTCCCCTGCTGGTACTTCTATGCTTCCGTCCGCAATCTTCTGCCGGAATAAATTACACCATAACAAAACAATATCTGATAATGTATTCTCTTCTGGAAATGATCTCCCCAGATTGCTATCTTCTCCCATGATCAAAAATGCACTGGTCTTATGCACTTGCAATTCACAATCGAAAAAACGATTTAGCTCTTCCTCGATCATTCCACGATAATGTCTGACATAGGCAAAGTCTTCTTCTGTATCATCATTTAAATAAATTCCAGGCGACATCAAAAGGGCACGGTAAACTCTCTGTCTTCTTATAATTCCACGATCTTCATTCATCCCGATCCATTCTTCTTTTAAGAAATCCTCCTGACTATGATAATCAGAAATATCTCGTGAGAAGTTCTTCATAAAATATCTGGACGCTCCTGTGTTCTGATATAAAACTTCTCCCTCATCACTTTTCATAAAACTATCTTCACTTCCATCATCAATCTCAAGGATTCCAAGCTTGACACAATATTTCATCACTTTGACAAGATGTCTACGATAACTGTAGATCGTCCAGTCAATCTGTTCTTCTTTGATATTTGCTTGAATATATTCTGTCAACATTGATAACACAAACTGCTCTCCTGCATCACGATCTTCTAAAAACATCAAGATCATACATAGAAAAATGTATTCCAAACGATCCGAAAAATCCTGAATTCCCATCCAGTTTTGTGCATAAGCTGGTATCTTCTCTAATTTTATAAGATTCGGTGTTATGATCGCCTGATATCCTAATTTCTCTGTCAGAAAATCTCTGCTTTTCCCAATCTCATCTTTTAACTGATAATATAATTCCTTCTCTCGATCCTTTAAGATCCATCGCTTACTTAATAGTATCTCCAATGGTTTCATAATCCCTACTCCTCATTAAATACGATCGTATATGCTGGCATTTCAAATGTCCCATCACTACATTTGAGTATACATCTTCTATCTTGCTGTGGTTGTTCGATATAATATGTTCTTCCATCTTCTGTCTTCGCTTGTTGTTCCTTATGTTCTAAAGCCTTTGACAGCCACATTAAAAAAGTATCTCTTACATATGGTTCGATCTCTGGCAGGCAAGCAAACTCCAGACGATTTCCTTTAACATAACTATCTAATAATTCCTGCTGTTGTTTTAGCTTCTTTAAATTCTCCTGTTTCATTTTCTCTTTTTCTTTTGTACGATCAACGATTCCTTTTCGTTGTGACTTCTCACGATAAGTCCGTACTCTTGGAACGACTGTAAACATCGCTGGGTTTTCTTCATATACACCGCTATTGATACTTTCCGTTTCTCTTTTGATATCACCCTTTAAATGCAATGGTTTCTCAATCCCAAAGACAACTGCAGATAATCGATGTGCTTCTTCCAGTGTGTCACAATTCCAAAATAGTTGTGCGATCTTTGCGTATTCTTCACGTCTATTAGCTCCACTATTGTTTTGTTCACTGATACGTGTTGCATATCTTGTAATTCTTCGAATGATCTCATTGGTCGTATCAAATACCTTTCCTGCTTCAGAACCTGAACCTGTACTTCCTAAAAACCAATTCTCAATACTAGCCCAACGTCCGTGAATCTTATCCCATAATTGCTGTCTCGTCACTTCCACATCAATCCTTGGAATAGATAATTCGTATTCCGTCAGTCGTTCTAAGATCATTTGAATCTGATCTTTTGGCAATTTTGAAAGCAGCTGTTCAATATTCGTTGCATTTAATTGGAGACTCTTTACAAAACTTCTAAGATATTCGATCAAACGATCTTTAAACAGCAAAAATGCTTTTGTCTTCATCATCTCTTCTGCTTTCATACTATTTAAGTCTCGCATATAATCCTGATAGTTTTGATTCAATCTTCTAAAATCAGAATTCAATCCTTCCCACCAGCCATATAAATGTTCATCATCTTCTTTTAAAATATCCGAGATTTCTGAAAGACTGCTTCTGATCTTCTCTAATAAAGTTGGTTCCAAAGACGCCCCTTCAATCGACAGATTCTCAAGTCTTATCACCATTCGCTCAATCTCTACAGAATAGTCTGTCAACTGATATCGATATTTCTTATTCTTAAATTCTTCAATAGAAGTAACTCTTTTTGTATCCTGAATCGCAGAAAGATTCCCCCACCTTGTCAAAACTTCCAGATCCTGTCGACATTGCTCCTCTGTATAATCTTTGAAATATTCTTCTTTGTGAAGTTCTTCAAAGACTTCTTCTGGGTACATCCAGTATCTTAGCTTCTCATATTCAAGATAGAAAAAACGGATGATCGGGCGGTATCTATCTGTATTATCTACATTGAGATATTTTGTTTCAGTGAGTGATCTTATTAGTTTTTCGTTTATCTTCATGCAGGAAGATCCTTTCTTTGGTCATATTAATTGCTGTTTCTATTGTAGCATATATCTAAAAATTATGTTAATCTAATGTCATGATGAGAGTGTCAAAAGTAAATTTTGCCACTCTCTGATGTACCCGGATTGTTCCATTGCTACGCAATTCCACAATCCTCGAACACCTCGAACTCCCATAAAATGGTGCGTTCACACCATTTTATTCCGTTCTCGTTGTTCGGCGTGTCAATAAGTATAAATTGCTTATTTGTGCAAGCACAAACGCAATTTATACTTTTGACACTTACATCATATCATAGTTTATACACAACAAAGGAGGCGACTGATCATGAAACTATCTTTATCTGACTTTGAACGACGAAACTTTCTGGTTCTCACTTTTGCTGGTATCATTAACGCGATCGGTGTGACGATCTTTCTTGCCCCGGTAAAATTATATGATACTGGCATCTCTGGAACTTCTATGTTACTCGGACAATTAACACCTTCCACCTTTTCACTATCCATGTTTTTATTAATTCTGAACATTCCTCTTTTTCTATACGGATTAAAAAAACAAGGTCCTGTTTTTACGATTTATGCGATCTATACGGTTGTCATTTATTCTATCTTTGCATGGCTGATCGAAGATGTTCTTCCGATCAATGTAAGCATTGCTTCTCCACTTGCAGGAACTGATCTTCTTCTTTGTTCTTTGTTTGGTGGCTTGATCACTGGAACAGCCAGTGGATTTTCTCTTCGATTTGGCGGAGCAATGGATGGAATTGAAGTTTTGGCAGTTATCTTTTCTAAGCAGCTTGGGATTTCCGTTGGTGCTTTTGTTATGGTTTACAATGTGATCTTATATACCATCTGTGGTTTCTGTCTGCAAAGCTGGATCCTTCCGCTATATTCTATTGTGACTTATATGGCAGCGATCAAAGCGATCGACTTTATCATCGAAGGATTTGACCGTGCAAAATGTGCGATCATCGTAACGGATCAGGCAGATGATATTTGCGATGCTTTATCCAAAGAATTCCAGACAGGTATGACAAGACTTGCTGCACGTGGTGGTTATTCTGGTGAGGATAAAACAATGATCTATTTTATTCTCAACCGATTCCAGATCACTACAATGAAAAATATCATTCGAAAAATCGATTCGAAAGCTTATATTGTGATCAGTGAAGTAGCTGATGTCTTTCCTATGAACCAGGCACAATAGTTATTTTTTATCCTAACTACTGAATGAGTTTGCAGATGCAAAATCGCAAAAAATGAGAAGGAACTTTGAATTCCTTCTCATTTTTTGTATGGATCTATCTAATAACAAGTGAACAAACTATTTTCTAACTTCTATTTTTCATTGTTTGCCTTAACAATGGCTTCTGCCATTTCTCTAACTCTCTGTGCAGGAGATGGTGCATTTAAGATTCCGGAGGTTGCACCTGTTCCGTCTGCTCCGAGTTTTACAACATTGTAGCAATCTTCGGCTGTACTTACACCAGATGCGATCATTACCAATACGTTTGGATTAATTGCATTCAGTGCTTTCACTGTTTCAATCGTATAAGAGTCATCTGCTACTTGACCTGTTCCAATCAGGTCTGTTGGTTCTGCAAGTACAATGTCTGGATCCATGCATGCAACTGCTTTGGCTTCTACGACTGAATCTGCACATACAACTGTGATCATATCGAGTTCTTTTGCTCGTTTGATCGTTGCATACAGATCACTGACTGTCTTTGGATTCTCTGCATGATTTAAAAATAATGCCTCAGCTCCAGCTTCTTTTAATGACTCTGGTAACACATGCCCCATTCCTCTTCCTGGAACCAATGGATCCATTGACTGTGCACATACGATGATATCAGTTGTATTTTCTTTGATCATTCGTATATCAGCATATGGACATGTGAAATATATCTGAAGTCCTGTATCTTTAGCTACCTGGTCGGCTGCTTTTGCTAGTTCAAGACTTTCTTTTCCATATAAATATGACTTAGGATTGACAATTAAAAATGGTGACTGTGCTTTTGCCATGGTGCTTTCCTCCTTATTCTCCAAGAACTATGATCTTACATTTTCTTGTTCGTGGACGTGTACGGTCAAAATCTGCGAAATACACATATCCTGTTGTACCAACTCCGAGTTTTCCATTATCTACTTCAAAAGTTTCGCTAGAACCTAATAATGTTGATTTTAAATGTGCATCGCCATTAAACAGCGCTGTTCTATCTCCTCCCGGAAGATAATCTTCAGCATTTGGCCAACTTTCTACCGCCTTATAATGTTCTTCTCCTGGATATACATACTGATCTTTAGATACATGGTCTGGAATGATCTTAGCAAGAACATTATTTAAATCTTCCTGTAAAAATTCATCTCCATCTTCATTATAATCATGACAGAATTCTTCGAAGAATACAGAACATGTTGTATGAGGAGAAATCACAGCACAGATACCGTTTTGAATTCCGCTTTCTTCGATAACTCTTCTTACATCTTTTGTAATATCAATATATGTTGGTGTTTTCCCATGAGATTTTACCTCTATCGTTTCTTTATATACTGCCATTTTTACCCTCTTTTCTATAACTTTTGGAATACTTTGATCGCACGTTTTACATCTTCTTTGATCGCTTCTGTTGCTTTGATCGCCATAGAATCATAGAAATTTGTTTCATCATCTTTCCAGAATTCTTTAGAGGCTTTTCCTCCAGCAACATTCATATATGTATAGTAATTCACTTTACAAATTCCGTTCTCGATCGCAACAGCGTAATCTTCATCAGAAACTCCGGATCCACCATGCATAACTAATGGTACGTTAGCAGCTTCTCTGATCTTTGCAACACGAGGAAGATCTAATTTAGGTTCCGTTAAATATACTCCATGTGTTGTACCAAACGCAATAGCTAAACAGTCAACCCCAGTTAATTCTACAAATTTCTTTGCAACTTCTGGGTCTGTATAAATATCATCAAGATCATCATAATCATCCTTGCTGTCTGCGGAACCACCCTCTCCGTGAACAACTTCAGATGTAAAGATATGTCCAAGTTCTGCCTCTACACTTGCCCCTACTGCATGTGCGATTCTCACGATCTCTTTTGTTTCTTCGGCATTTTCTTCAAAACTTTTTGCTGATGCATCATACATAACTGACGTAAACCCTAAACGCAAGGCTTGTACACATCGTTCAAAAGAACTTCCATGATCTAAATGAAGTGCTACAGGAACCTTTGCACGTTCTGCATAATATTTCATAACTGGTCCGATTTCTTCTAGATCAATGATATCATCATGACTCTGTGCATGTTGCAGAATTACTGGACAATTCAATTCTTCTGCTGCCTGAATAATACCACGAATCGCTTCTAATGTAGTTCCATTAAATGCACCTACCGCTTTATGCTCTATTTTGGCCTGGTCAAGTAATTCTTTTAAAGTTACTAACATCCGTTTTCCTCCTAATTTACATTCACCATTTTAATTTCTTTCCCGCCGTATAAAGATACGGCAGGAAAGTATGAGTATTTTATTTCTATAATACGTTTCTTCCGTACATAGCATCCTGTTCTTTTCTTAACTTGTAGATCAGTGTGCTCTTATCTAATTCGATATCATCATATGTAAGCAGCTGTCCCTTCTTGACATCTCTCT
>JAXJNA010000059.1:0-13900 GCA_036312945.1 Anaerostipes hadrus | reverse complement strand
TTACGCAAGGAAAGCCGGCGGATCAGCGATCTGTAAAAAACGTGAGGAAAATTCTCTAGCTGCTCTTCCGATCGTTTATTTATTTTTTATCATATACTCAAAATCTACAGTTGGCCAACTTACAAATTAAAATCTAATAGTTTTCTTCATGCACCTCAAAATAGCTCTGTGGATGTGCACACACTGGACATACTTCTGGTGCCTTCGTTCCAACTACGATATGTCCGCAGTTACGGCATTCCCATACTTTTACTTCACTCTTTTCAAATACCTGTGAAGTCTCAATATTCTTAAGAAGTGCACGGTATCTTTCTTCATGATGTTTCTCAATCTCTCCAACTGCTCGAAACTTTGCTGCAAGTTCTGGGAATCCTTCTTCTTCTGCGGTTTTTGCAAAACCTTCATACATATCTGTCCATTCGTAATTTTCACCTTCAGCTGCTGCAGCAAGATTTTCCTTTGTATCTCCGATTCCTGCTAATTCTTTAAACCACATTTTGGCATGTTCTTTTTCATTATTTGCCGTCTTAAGGAACAATGCAGACATCTGCTCATATCCTTCTTTCTTTGCAACGGATGCAAAATAAGTATACTTGTTTCTTGCCTGTGATTCTCCTGAAAATGCTTCTAATAAATTCTTCTCTGTCTGTGTTCCTTCATATTTATTGTTTCCCATGATTCTTCCTCCTTGTAGATTTCTATCCGATAACTCTATATATTTTCCCAAAATTTTATAATTCTATACTTCAGATTTCCATAATCCATGTAGATTACAATACTCATATGCTGCGATAAATTCATCTCCGTCAGCTAATGTAAATACTGCCTCTGGTTTATCCCCTGGTACAAATTTATGCAGCTGTCCGCCATTCTTTGTTTCAATATATACTCCCATAATATAATGTTCTGGAAGCATTGGATGCTCTACGGAAGATACAGCTACTGTGATCTTATTTCCTTCCTGTGTCACAACAGGCAGATGTTTCTCTACTGCGGCATCTGTTGTATTTGCTCTTAAACTTTTTAAATTCTCTAAGGAGCTTCCTGCTCCGAATAATTCTAATACTACGGTTCTATCCTCTGAACGATAAAATTTAGCCATAATTTTTTCTCCCTTCTATCTACGCAAAATAGTAATGATTACTGTTATTATGTATTTATAATAATACATGTGAGAAAAAATGTCAATAGTAATTTTGATAATTATTACATATAAGTTGAAACAACTTCCTATAAAATGCAAACAAGGGTTATGAGTAAAAATCAACTCATAACCCTTGTTGCTCTACAAATCTAACATCTTGTAAATTTCTTCAGTTGTTTTATCAGAATTTTCTTGTACTAATTGGTAAATAGGATTAATTACACCTTCATCTTCCATTAGATCATCGACTATCTTTTCTTGAGTATCTCCTCGTTTCATTTTCTTTTGTATCAGCATAATTAACTTTAATATTTCGCCCTCCTTTTTTCCTAATATTTTTCCTTCCTGAATTCCTTCCTCACGTCCAATTCTCTGCGCACTTTGTATCTGACTGACTCTGTCACTTTCTGCCATCTCTTCTCTCAGATACAGATATCGTTCCTTCTCATCCTGACTGATCTTTATCATCTCTTCCAGCGCCCTTTCCATATACTTATTACCTTTAGATTCCTGTTCTAGCTCTTCCCATGTTTGTGCAGCTATCAGTTTTGCCCATTGATATAAAGGTCTTCTTTTTTGCTTCTCTTTTACGTTCTCCAGTTTCTTTAATTCTAACATATGAAATTGAAATTTTCTACTATATATCTCCTTCGTTTTCTCATCGATGAGACAGAATTTATGGTAATAATTTGGGCTTATCATTTGATTGAAACTTAGGATTCCTACATGAATACAAGGCGGAAGTTCTCCGTAAGGATGTCCTTTTTGAAATCCATCAGTGAACATTCGGCAATTATAAAAGAGACTTCGTTCTGTCCAATCATCCTGATATGTATTTTGCATTTCAATGTTGATCTTTCTGTTTTGATTTAAGATCAGTTTAATATCAAGAATTCCTTCTTTTTCTTCATTATTTTCTCCCAACGTAAACGGATCTGTAATCTCAATTTTTTTAATTTCATATTCCTTTAGATCTAGCAATGCCATTAGGAATCCTTTTATAATCTTAGTATTTTTAAATATCTTCTGAAAAGCATAATTGTTTGTTAGTTTTACTGTTATCTTCTCATCACTGGTTGCCCTGATTCTTAATTCTTCGTCATTAAATTTATCCTTTAGTTTTTCTGCCATATGAATCTCCTTATGTTTCTGTTACTTTATAGATTTTATTTCTATACAGTTTGTGTGGTTATAAATCGATTTATGACTTTATTTTACATTAATTCCTATTTATTTACAATAATTATTTTTTACATTTTATTCCATATATTCTTTAAATCTTACTTAGGCAATATATTTATTGGCAGTTTAAGATCTTGCAGATACTAAGATTAAGAGGAACTACAAATTACAATTTCACAGCCACAACATGACACCGGAATTTTTCTTCTCTCACCACTTTCATCTTCCGAAATCCAGCTTTCTTAAGCATCTCCCTATATTCTTCTTTCTTATAAATCTTCACATCCCCATGCCCAACCAAATGTGCAAGCGGCAACTCAATATGATTCATAAGCCACACAATAAAATCAGATGATGTATAATCTCTCAAAATTAATCTTCCACCTTTTCTCAACACACGATATGCGTTATCCAAAAAGTCCTGTGGATTTGGATAGTGATGAAAACTGTTTGTACAAATGATCACATCGAAGGATTCATCTTCAAATGGAAGTTTTTCGCAATCACCAACTACGAAGTTCGTATTTGGCAGATTCTTTTCTTTTGCTTTTTTGATCATTTCTGGTGTTAAATCTAATCCTGTGTATTGTTTGTCTGAATATTTTTCACATAGGATTTCGATCATTGGTCCGGTTCCACAGCCGCAATCCAGGACATCATTGAATTTTTTGTTTTTTAGTTCTTTTAAAACTTTTGGATAATCATATTTACACATTTCATAAATTCCTGATTTTCCGGAATCATAGATTTTTGCTGCTTTTGTAAATTCTTTGATGGACATTTGTTTGTATTTATCGGATGAGATTGACATGGCATTTTCTCCTTTATGATTTAAGTTAGCTTCTTCTAACTATTTTAACATATTCTAATATGAATTTGTTTATAAAATAAGAAAAGGAAATAGATTCTTCTATTTCCCGATCGTTGTATATTTTACCGCTCTTCCTGCACCTTTTTTACAAATAATATTTCTTTTTGCCAAATCATTTAACAGCCGTATTGCTGTTGCTTTTCCCAGCTGCATTTCTGTTTCTATCTGCTTTCTGCTCATTTCATCATTTTCTTCTAATAATTGAACGAGTCGTTGCTCTGTTTTTGTTAACTTTCCTTTTGTTTCAAACACTGGAAGGTTAATCATGATTGAGTTATCAAATACCTTATATGTTGGTTTTTTAATTGATTCTTCATAGGCATAATTGATTCTTAAAATTCCTGTTCCAAACTTCTCAATGTATTTTAATCTGAAAAATACATTTCCAATGATTGGATTTCGTAGAATTGATATTTGTCCATTTAAATATTCTTCTTCACTAAGTTCTGATGGTAAACCACCAGGAGAAGATATTTCAATCCTGTTTTCGTACATACTTATTTTGATCGATGCATTCACATCCCATGCACGATGTACTAAAGCATTTGCAATTGCTTCTCGAAAGGCTTTTTCTGGGATTTTATCAACAAGTTTTCGTTCTTTTCCTTCAATTTTTTCATATTGATAGTATTTCTGAAACATTTGCATGATTTTTGAAAACTGTTCTAAAATGGATATATTTTCATAAGTCTCACGATCCATAATCTCATCAATGTTTGATCCAAATCTCACGCTGTCAATTCCTTTGAATGTATTCTGATCTGCTAATAATGCACCTGCATTATTAAATCCTGTTTTATCGGAATATAATTCTAATGTCTTGAGAATATCCATGTTAAGTTTTTCTATGTGCATTGTATTTTTCAGTTCATCTTCTAAATGTTTGAATGTTAAATCTTGCTTTCCTGCTGATAATTCTTCAAAGGATTGATTCATTCCTTCTAAAACTAATCTGTTATATTCGATTCTTTCTACTTCTATCGTAGCAGAATCGCTTCTTTTATATGCTTTTCCTTTATACAAATATGGCTTATATGGACCTTCATACACAGTGAGCGTTATTGTGGAGTCATTTCCTATTTCTAAAAGATACTGAGGTACAGGCTTCATGCTGTCATTAATTTTATTTTCCAAATTTAAACACGCATCTTCTGGATTCTCAATCCCAACAACTTCTTCATCGTCTGTAATTCCAAATATAATCTTTCCTGTTCCATAATTTGCATATGCACTGATCGTTTTCATAAATGTATTAGAATTTGCATTTTCTTTATATTCTAAATACCTATTTTCTCTCATCTTTCTCAACTCCTTTTTTCTTTTATTATACTTTCGTTGCAATCGTTTTGCAACGATTTCGTTTTTCGTTGCAAAAGTCATGCAACGATTCTGTTTTTCGTTTCATTTATGTTTCTTCCTATGAATTATTCCCAGTTTTTATTATAATTAATTTATACTTTTGACACTCTCATCATAATATATATATTTTTGCTTTTCTTTAATACTTGTTGTTTTTCTGATCATACAATGCTAAACTATAATTATTAATATATAAAATTACTGAATATTTACTCAATAAGGGAGGTAGCAATTATGGAGGGTAAGATCACAAAAGTATTCAACGCAGCCGACCAGATTCAGGCTGAGATGATCCATGATCATTTAAAACAAAACGGAATTGAAAGCATGTCCAAACAGCCTGGAACAGGAGAATATATGAGTATTGCGATGGGGTATTCTGTTTATGGAACGGATATTTATGTTAGAGAAGATCAGAAAGCTAAGGCAGAATCCTTGATCAATGAACTGTTATACGATAATGACTACGATACATCTGAAGATGAAGATATCAAATTGCCTTGGTGGCAAAATAAGGTGATTGTTGCAAAATGCATTTTAGGATTTTTTATTCTTGTGATCATTATCATGATCGCAATGCAGATTCTACAATAAGATCATAAATTTAAGAAAGAACAGATATGCTTTTGAATTCATTGAATCCTTATACATATCTGTTCTTTGTTGTTCATTATTTATATTTAGTTAATAGTTACCCTACAATTAATCAAATTTCTGAAATACACCCTTAAGTGCCGGATATATCTCTTTAAACTGCTGATACTTCTCCTCATACTTCGCAACAAGCTTGGCATCAGGTTCCACCGTATCCACAACTTTCACAAGTTTACCAGCTGCTTCCTGTACGCTGTTATATTCTCCACATCCAACGGCTGCAAGCATCGCTCCTCCATATCCTGGTCCTTCTTCGCTTTCGATCACGTCGACTTTCAGATTCATCACATTTGCAATGATCTTCTTCCATAATGGACTTTTTGCTCCACCACCGCAGATCTTTGTACGTTCAATCTTGATTCCAAGACTTCTTGCAACTTCCAGAGAATCACGAAGTCCGAATGCAACTCCTTCTAACACTGCCTGTGTCATTTCTTCTCTTGTTGTGTCCATGGACATTCCGATAAATGTTGCTCTGGCTTTTGGATCATTGTGTGGAGATCTCTCTCCCATTAAGTATGGAAGATAGAATACATGATTTTCTCCAAGCTTGGTGATTCCTTCTTGTTCTTTGCTGTATTCTTTTGTCTTTAGGATCTCATCCATCCACCATTTGTTGCAGGATGCTGCACTTAACATACATCCCATGAGGTGATAATATCCGTCTGCGTGGTCAAAAGAATGTAATGCATTATTTGAATCTACGCCAAATGTCTTGCTGGAAATGAAGATCGTTCCGGATGTTCCAAGGGAAATGTTACACATTCCATCTCCGACTGTTCCAGTTCCTACGGCTGCTGCCGCATTATCTCCGGCTCCTGCGATGATCTTGACTTCTTTGGATAATCCAAGTTCCTCTGCAATATCTTCTTTTAATGTTCCGACAACTTCATAACTTTCAAACAGTTTCGGAAGCTGTTCTTCGCTCACTCCACAGATTTCCATCATCTGTTTAGACCAGCATTTATTCTTTACATCCAGCAATAACATTCCGGATGCATCGGAATAATCCGTACAAAATGTTCCAGATAATTTATATGCCAGATAATCTTTTGGCAGCATGATCTTTTTGATCTTTTTAAAATTGTCTGGTTCATTTTCACGCATCCACAGAATCTTTGGTGCGGTAAATCCTGCGAAAGCGATATTGGCTGTGTATTCTGATAGTTTATCTTTTCCGATCTCGTTGTTTAAGTAGTCTGTTTCCTTCTGTGTACGTCCGTCATTCCATAGGATCGCTGGACGGATCACATTATCATTTTCATCTAGGACTACGAGTCCATGCATCTGTCCTCCAAAACTGATTCCAGCAACCTGTGACTTATCACATTCACTGATCAGTTCCTTGATTCCTTCCATGGATTGTGTATACCAGTCTTCTGGTTTCTGCTCAGACCATCCTGGATGTGGAAAATACAAGTCATACTCTTTGGAAACGATTTTTTTGATTCCGCCTTTTTCGTCCATCAATAATAATTTTACTGCTGATGTTCCAAGGTCTACACCAATATATAACATACAAACCTCCGATCTTATCCCCAAGGATTCTCTGTCGGATATCTGACTCCGGCTGGCTGATTGTATCCAATCTCTTCTACCGGCACTCCGACATATTTAAAGACTTCATATAATGTTTTTCCGAAATTACCAAATGCTACGGCTCCATGATGAGGGAAATTTTTCTCAATCAGTACATGACGGTAGAATCTTCCCATTTCTGGAATCGCGAAAATACCGATGGCTCCGAAAGATCTTGTTGCAACTGGAAGAACTTCTCCTTGTGCGATGTATGCACGTAATTTACAGTCTGCTGTACTCTGAAGGCGGAAGAATGTGATGTCTCCTGGCTTGATGTCTCCCTCGAGTGTTCCCTGTGTAACTTCGATTGGAAGAGATCTTGCCATGATCTTCTGGTATTTCATTTCACAGAAAGATAACTTCTCTGCTGCTGTATTTCCACAATGGAATCCCATGAAAGTATCTTTCTGTGTATAATCGTAAGATCCTTTGATATCTTCTTCATACAGATCATGAGGAACTGTGTTGTTGATATCAAGTAATGTCACGGTATCTTCGCTGACAACTGTACCGATAAATTCACTTAATGCACCATAAATATCTACTTCACAAGATACTGGAATTCCCTGTGCTGTTAAACGGCTGTTGACATAGCAAGGGACAAAACCAAACTGAGTCTGGAATGCTGGCCAGCATTTTCCTGCGATTGCTACATATTCTCTGTAACCTTTGTGGTCTCTTACCCAGTCTTTTAATGTCAGTTCATACTGTGCAAGTTTGGAAAGAATCTCTGGTTTCTTATTTCCTGCACCTAATTCTGCTTCCATTTCTTTGACGATCTCTGAAATTCTTTCGTCACCTTCGTGTGCATTGAATGCTTCGAATAAATCTAATTCAGAGTTTTCTTCGATTTCTACTCCTAAGTTGTATAACTGCTGAATTGGTGCATTACATGCTAAGAAGTTTAATGGACGAGGTCCAAAACTGATGATCTTTAAGCTGCTTAATCCAACGACAGCTCTTGCGATTGGTACAAATTCATGCAACATCTCTGCACATTCTTCGGCATTACCAACTGGATATTCTGGAATGTAAGCTTTCACACCTCTTAATTTCAGATTATAACTTGCATTCAGCATACCACAGTAAGCATCTCCACGTCCATCTAATAAATTATCCCCTCTCTCTTCTGCAGCTGCAAAGAACATTTTTGGTCCTTCAAAATGCTTGGCAAGTAATGTTTCTGCGATCTCTGGACCGAAGTTTCCAAGATAAACGGCTAAGGCATTGCATCCGGCTTTCTTGATATCTTCTAATGCTTCAACCATCTGGATTTCGCTTTCCACGATGCAAACTGGACATTCATAGATATCTGCATCTCCATATTTCTTTGTATATGCTTCTACGACTGCTTTTCTACGATTCACTGATAAACTTTCTGGGAAACAATCTCTACTGACAGCTACGATTCCGATCTTTACTTTTGGCATATTACTCATTTGACTCTCCATCCTTTCAATATTTGATTATTTTAGTGTGATATTTTCTCCGACTAATCCACAAAATGCTCCAGGTATTTCAGCTTCTTCATGTGCGATCAGCCATTTATTTTGGGCGGTTAAAAGTTTGTCTTCTCCATCTTTATCTGGAGTGAATGTAAGATCTTCATTTGTTCCTTTTGGAAGGATCACAACACAACGGAAACCTTTCTCACCCTCTGCATTGCATGGTGCATAGTGAAGTGTTGTTGCATAGACTGCGATATTGATTTCTGAAGATCTATGGTATTCTAATCCATTTAACTTATGATTATTTCCATTGCAGTATCCAATCTGAATCTCTAAACCACCGAATCCTTTTTCTTTAAATACTTTGGCATCATTTGTTGCTTCTAATGTGTCGACAGATGGCACATAGATCACATCATCTGGCAATGGTGTGTGCTGCATTTCTTTTAAAATCTTATCGGCTGGATAACCTTTTAAAATTTTTCCGTACTTTTTAAAAGATGTATCATTGACGTTTTGAATCTTCATAAAAAAAATCTCCTTATAATCATGATATGGATGTTTTTTATCTTTTCCATTTATCACTTATAAGGAGATTATAACAATATGCTTTTGTTTTCTCGACTAATTACTTATCTCATTTATGGCACTTTTTTGTCTTTTTCGAAATTCAGCAGGCATGATCCCATACTTTTTATAAAAGGCTTTGGAAAATGCTTTGTTGTTCGGAAATCCATTTTCCATGGAAATATCACTGATCGTCATATCGGTCTCTATCAGCTGCCTATACCCATGTTCTGTGCGGATTGCCTGTAAATAGTCTTTATAATTGATCCCTGCGTATTTCTGAAACATTCGGGATAAATAGGATGGAGAATACCCGAATATTTCTGCCAGCTTAGATAAGGACAGTTCTTCTTTGTAATGTTCTTTCATGTAATCTGTGATCACCGATAATTTCGTTAACTGTTTATGTTGATGTAAAATATCTGGATGTACATTGATCTCTCGGTATCTTGTGACCATCAGATATAACATGTCATAAAACAGACTTTGAATCTTCAGATCATAGCCGCAATGCTTATCGGAATATGCCATATACATCTCACAGATCATTTCCATCAATTGCTCATCCTGTGCCTGCGGGGCATGGGCGAAACAAATGAACTGATCCCCAGTGTAATATTTCTCAAACATATCAAGAGACATCTGGAGCACAACAGTCATATTTTCCTTTGGTGCATGAATGGAATGTACTTCGTTGGAATTTACAATAATAAAATCTCCACACTCTAATAAATATTCCTGATCATTTAAATAAAACTCCAGTGTTCCCTGAAAGACTGCAAAGATCTCGATCGACCTGTGCCAGTGTTTTTCCCTGATATAATTGCCGTCTCTGCCTTCAAAGAGGAACATCTTAAACGGAAGATCCTCATTGGGCATGATCAGTTCATGTTGAATCTCTGTCATAGCTTTATCCTTTTCTTATTTTCATGGACATTCTTTTCCTATCCTTTTATTTTGTCACAACTGTTTTCTTACCGCTCCAGCCAGAATAGTATTTTACTTTGGATACTGTTTTATATGTACGGATCTGAACATAATATTTCTTCTTTTTCTTAAGACGTGTGATCTTTTTGGATGTCGTCTTGTAGTTTTTGACTGTCAGTATTTTTGATTTAGCCATGGAAGATTTCATACTGTAACGGATCTGATATCCTGATGCCTGCGCAGATACTTTCTTCCATTTTGCAGTAAATCTTTTGGATCCTTTTTTGAGTGAAGTTAGTTTTGTTGGTTTTGGATTGATTGTAAAGTATAATATCCTTGCTTTTTCTCCTTTATACTCATTTTTAAAGGTGATGGTATATTTGTATTTCCCAACATTTTTACGACCTGTTGCCTTACTTACTGTGTAATCTTTGGAAGATAACTGCGTTCCATTGGAGTCAAATACCTTCACTGCAGGATTCTTTACTTTTCCATCATAAATATAAGAAGTCTGCGTAAGTGTCGCTTTCTGTACGGATGGATTTGTCTTTGTTGTCTGTCCTGAATTTGTTCCTGATGTATTGTTTTTATTATTGTCTGATGAATTATTTTTATCGCTATTTGAATTATTTCCCTGATTATTATCTGGTTTTTGGTCATCATCGGAAGAAGCTGGTGTGTCTTCAAAACTATAGGTTGGTTTTTTCTGATCTGTAATGGTTATCTGTACCTGTGCATTGATCAAATTCGCATTGTCACTTTTTCTGTTTACCTGAATCTCATACCATACATATCCAGCTTTTAACGTTTTTATTGTACAGTCTTTGCCGCTGAAATTAATCAGAGTACTTCCATCCACATCATTTCCTTCCCAATCTGATGCTGATCGAATATTCGTTGAAATTTCATATTCTGAATCATTTAAGTATTCCTCAACCTGCTTTGGAATAATACTTCCGGTCGCACCTGTTTTTATATAAAGCTGGCCTTTATACATATAGTACTGGTCCGCATTCATATTCAACATCTGTGCATCTCCACTCTGCTCAAAGTAATAAGTTTTATCACCGATCGTCTTCAGATCCATATTGCGCAATATACCATCTACATCTGCCAGATATTGTCCAAACAGCCATCCATTCGTATAAAGGTATCCGGCGTCTGGGTCCTTTCTTCCATCATCATATAAATTACCATTGCTGGATATTTCATCACTGTATGGGAAATAAACCACATTACTCGTCATCGTTGGGAAAAATTGATCTTCCATTGCTAAGTTTTGATGCCGAATTGTTCCACCCATCCGTGCTTCTTTACAAGTATCTCCATCCTGATCAACCTCATATTGATATTCTCTGTCACTAAGGCGTCCATAAACAAGTGTTACAAAATTTCCTTGATAATAACATGGTGTAACAAGCATACTTCCGACATCTACTCCTGCTAACGCTGGATCCAAACCATCTCCGGCAATCGGCATACCTTCGATAAATGCAAAGTAATAGCCTTTTTCTGCCATAACATTGGAATCTGTCACATCTTCGTTATTAAATAAAACATCATACATATGCCATTTTCCATCAAAATAGATCATATCCCATCCATGACCGGCAATCTCATAACGGTCATAAGAATGATACAGATCGTCAATCGTCCACTTTGTAAGATTTTCCTGCCATCCAGAAGCATAAGCTGCCGGCATTCCTAACGAACGGCAGAAATCTGCGATCAGCATAGACATTCCCTGACAGTCTCCTTTTCTGCTGTGAAAAACTGCAGTAGAGTACGAACTAACGGTTGTATCATACTTAATATTCTTTTTGACCCATTTTGTAATAGCTTCTACTTTCTCTTTGTCTGTCTGGCATCCTTTTGTGATGATCCCTGCCATCTTTTTAAATGCTGCAATATCCTGTTGTTCTGCATGATCGATTCGGGTTGCAAATGATGGATTTGGTGTGTAGATCTTATTCAGATAATCTATACTTGTTTTTGCCTGTGCAGCTGCAACTGCAGAAGCTTTCGTTGATTTACGAAGTGAAAATGCTTGGTCTTTGTTGGCATATATTTCTTTTACTGTGACTTTCTTTACAGAAACTTTATAAGATGCCTTTCCTTTAAAACTTGTACATGCAAGATAGCAGACCTCGCCTTTTTTCAGATCATAATAAGATCTGTCATCTGTTGGATGACTGTACCAAGCTTTGTATGTAAGTCCTCCATTGGAAGATCCAAATAACTGCACACGTGATGCATTATTTTCTTCTTTATAGCTTAATTTATATTTTCCATCTTCTGGTACTACGAATTTCAGCCATTGCACATCTTCTGGAGAAGCCGCATCAATCTGCTGTGAATTTTTTTCGCTAAGTACTTTGTATGAAGCTGGTTCATTTATGTCAGCATCATATGCATATATAGTACCTGCTCCTCCAAGCGTCAAATCTGCATTGCAGCCTTTGACTCCTCCCATATAAATATAGTAATCTTTCCCTTTTTCCATATAAAAAACTTGTGAATTATCAATTCCTGTAGAATAGTCTTTCTCCATTAATTTTTCATAGGTAGAACCTGATTTTTTCCATATTTCCATAGTAAAAAATGTAGTGCCTAAAACATAGTCACCGGAACTTGATTCATTATGTGCTTGTATCCCGACACTCTGCCATCCAGTATATTCCCCTTTAAAACGATACCATCCTGCATAAACATCTGCTTCATTTCTTTTGTCTTTCCATTCTTTGATATCTTTTGCATCAATTTCTCCGATATTTGTATTACTGCCGTATGTCGTATTTGCTGATTGCGCTGCCGTTTTAACTGCAGTTGTTTCCGCCTGAACACTCATTGGAACTGCGGATGAAATGGTCGTAGCCACAACCATCGATAATAGAACTGATAGTATTCGTTTTTTCATACTCTTCCTCCTCGAATATTTGTAAATCTTTCTATGTTTTTCAATGATTCGATAATCAAATTATACAATAAATTCTGGCTGTCTGGAATAAATCTTTATCAATTCCAATTCTTTATTTTTTCTTTCTCTTTCCATCTGTTCCATCTTGCGTTATACTTATTTTAGTTTAAAAATCAGAAGGGAGTTTTTTCATGAAAAAACCAGCATTAGTAATTCTGGCTGCCGGAATGGGAAGCCGTTATGGAGGATTAAAACAGATGGACCCTATGGATCCGATGGGACATGCAATCATTGATTATTCCATCTATGATGCAAAACGTGCCGGATTCGGTAAGGTAGTCTTTGTGATAAAGAAAGCAATTGAGAAAGATTTTAAAGAAACTGTTGGTGCAAGGGTGCCTGAAGGAATGGAAGTATGTTATGCATATCAGGAAGTAGATGCATTACCAGAAGGTTATAATGTCCCAGAAGGGCGTGTGAAACCTTGGGGAACTGCACATGCTGTTTTATGTGCAAAACCATTTATTAATGAACCATTTGCCGTGATCAACGCAGATGACTATTATGGTGTAGATGGATATAAAGTCATGGCTGATTTCCTTACAAGCCACGAAGAAAAAGACGGAAAGGCACCATTTGCAATGGTTGGATACCATCTTGGAAATACTGTTACAGAGAATGGCTATGTATCCAGAGGTGTCTGTGAGGTTGATGACAACCACCAGTTACTTTCTATCACAGAAAGAACTCATATCGAAAAACGTGAAGATCATGCAGAATTCACAGAAGATGACGGTGCAACTTGGACATCACTTCCATTTGATACTTTAGTATCTATGAACTTCTTTGGATTCCAGCCAATGATCATGGATGAGTTAGAAAAAGGATTCCCTGCTTTCCTTGATCAAGCGATCAAAGAGAATCCATTAAAAGGTGAATACTTTATCCCTAGCGTTGCAAGTGATCTGTTACATGAAGGGAAAGCCTCTCTTGAAGTGCTTGTATCTAAAGATCAGTGGTATGGCGTTACATATCCAGAAGATAAACAGAGTGTTATTGATGCTTTAACTGCTTTAAGAGAAAATGGTACTTATAAATTTTAATTTGTGTGTTGGCCAACTGTAGATTTTGAGTATATGATAAAAAATAAATAAACGATCGGAAGAGCAGCTAGAGAATTTTCCTCACGTTTTTTACAGATCGCTGATCCGCCGGCTTTCCTTGCGTAACTCGCCTTTAAGGGTATTCAAAAC
>JAXJNA010000058.1:0-37983 GCA_036312945.1 Anaerostipes hadrus | reverse complement strand
TTGAAAGTCTTCAGGTATTTAGAGAAAAAATGAAAGATAGCATGTGAGCAACGATCGAATTCCATAGGAGTTTTGATGGAATCGCAGCTGGATCGGGCGATTGTTTGAGCGTCAAAGACTACTGATTTCAGTAACTTTCAACGCGAGTTATCGCAGGAGATCCAGCGGATAGGCGTTCTGTCAAAACTCCGTCAATGGAATTCGTGTTGCTCACATGCTATCTTTCATTTTTTCTCTAAATACTCGATGACCTTCAACTCATACAACTTAAAACTTCGCCCTCCCAGTACTTTTTCGTTTCACGATAAATGGTTCAAATTCCAACTTCGTAACAAAGCTTCGAGGCTGGTTCTTTGTCTTTGAGTCGCGGATGCGTACAATGATATCAACAGCTTCTCTTCCTTTTGCTTCGATAGAATGTTCTACCGTAGTAAGTGAAATACGATTCATATCAGCCATGGGGATATTATCGAAACCGCAGACGGAGAAGTCATTTGGTACTTTGTATTTTAATTCATATAATGCATCTAAGATTCCAAATGCAACCATATCGTTGTATCCAACGAAAGCGGTAGAATCCGTTCCCTCTTCGAGAATCTGTTTTGTCAGATTGTATCCGGAAGAATATTCCAGCATATTTGGAGACAGCAGATTATACTCTCCGGGTGAGAGAGAACGAATATTGACGCAGTCATCTCCAAAACCGTGTTCTTTGAAGGTTGCAACAAGTGCATCGTAACGTTTTGATCTGGAACGTTCAATATCACTGATCGGTGTTGATATGTAAGTGATCTTGCGGTGCCCAAGGGAGATCAGATGTTCTGCGACGAGTCTGGCAGGTTTGGAGCTGCTGACGTGGATCGAGTCAAAAGTGATCTCATCGTTTTTATCACCGATATTAACGATCGGAATCTGTTTTGACATATCATTGACTTCTGGAAGAAAAGACGTTGGATACAGATAAACGATTCCAGCAGTATCCAGATCATTTTTCATAAGATCCAGATAATATTGTTCGGTGCTCGGGTTTCGCAGTGTTGGTGCAACAAAGGTAAGATATCCATAATCGTGCGCGCGTTCTGTGATCGAATGAACCAGAGTTGTATAATAATGGTTGGATAAGAACGGACACATGATCAGAATGACTTTCGATAAAGGTTTCGATGTCTGTTCAACAGATTTTTTCTTTTTTTGATAGCCAAGTTCTTTTGCAGCATCCAAAACTTTCTGTCTGGTGCTGTCTGAAAAAGAGACATTGGTCTTATTATTTAAGATCATGGAGACTGCAGATTGGGAAAGACCGACGTGATCTGCAATGTCTTTGGTCGTTACTTTCTTCTTTAAACCCATAAAATCCTCCTTAATCAAAATTATTTTAATTAATTAATAACAACTAATAAAAAATAGAAATATTAGTAATAAAATAATAATTATTAATTAAAACTACATTTATCATAGCATATTTTTTTACGGAAAAACAAGGAAAAACGAGGTTTTTTTAATTGAAAGAAATTGAAGAAAGCATCTTGAAAAAAAACGAAAAACCATGTACTATTAATAAAGTTGAAAAATATTAATAAATTCAATGAATATTGCTGAAATCTGACAGTTTTTCGAGTTTGACAAGACATTTTATCCATGTTTAAATAAAGCCATAGACAAAACAACGAACAAAACAACAAACAATGTTTTAGGAGGAAGTAAGTTATGAGATTTTTCGTGGACACAGCAGATGTAGATCAGATTCGTAAAGCAAATGATATGGGAGTTATCTGTGGAGTTACAACAAACCCTTCACTGATCGCTAAATCAGGAAGACAGTTTGAAGACGTGATCAAAGAAATCACTTCTATTGTAGATGGAGCTATCAGTGGTGAAGTAAAAGCTACAACAACTGATGCAGAAGGAATGATCAAAGAAGGAAGAGAAATCGCTAAGATTCATCCAAACATGGTAGTTAAGATTCCTACAACGATCGAAGGATTAAAAGCTACAAAGGTATTATCTTCTGAAGGGATCAAAACAAATCTGACATTGATCTTCAATCCAAACCAGGCTTTATTAGCAGCAAGAGCTGGAGCAACATATGTATCTCCATTCTTAGGAAGACTGGATGACATTTCTCAGAACGGATTAGATTTAATTGCAGACATCAGAGAGATCTTTGATGCAGCAGGAGATATCGATACACAGATCATTTGTGCAAGTGTACGTAACCCAATCCATGTAACAGAATGTGCTAAGATGGGAGCAGACATTGCCACAGTACCTTACAATGTATTTGAACAGATGATGAAACACCCATTAACAGATCAGGGAATCGAAAAATTCCAGGCAGATTACAAAGCAGTATTCGGAGAATAAGAAAGGGTGGTAGATACAATGACAACCGCAGAATTAAAGAAAACAGCAAATGAGGTTCGCAAAGGTATCATTAAATCAACACATGCTGCCAAATCCGGACATCCGGGTGGATCTTTATCAGCAGCTGACGTATTTACATATTTATATTTTGTTGAGTTAAACGTTGATCCTAAGAATCCAAAAGACGAAAACAGAGATCGTTTCGTATTATCTAAAGGACATGTAGCTCCTGGATATTACTCAACATTAGCAGAAAGAGGATTTTTCCCAAAAGAAGATCTGTTAACATTAAGACATGTAGGATCTTACTTACAGGGACATCCTGATATGAAGAAGATTCCTGGTGTAGATATGTCTAGTGGATCATTAGGACAGGGAATCTCTGCTGCAGTTGGTATGGCACTTGCTGCAAGACTTCAGAATAAAGACTATCGTACATATACACTTCTTGGTGATGGTGAGATCCAGGAAGGACAGGTATGGGAAGCTGCAATGTTTGCCGGAGCCAGAAAACTTGACAATTTAGTAGTTATCGTTGATAACAATGGATTACAGATCGATGGTAATATTGAAGATGTAAACTCTCCATATCCAATCGGAGCTAAATTCGAAGCATTTAACTTTAATGTGGTTGAAATTGATGGTCACGACTTTGATCAGATCGCTGATGCATTCAAACAGGCAAAAGAATGCAAAGGAAAACCAACAGCGATCATTATGAAGACGATCAAAGGTAAAGGTGTATCCTTTATGGAGAATCAGGTTTCATGGCATGGTTCTGCACCAAATGATGAACAATGTAAACAAGCACTGGAAGAATTAGAAAAGGTGGGCGAATAAGATGGCAGAAGTAAAGAAGATTGCGACAAGAGAAAGCTATGGTAATGCTTTAGTTGAATTAGGACAGGAAAACCCTAATGTTGTAGTTTTAGATGCTGACTTAGCCGCTGCAACAAAAACAGGAATGTTTAAGAAAGCTTTTCCAGAGAGACATATTGACTGTGGTATCGCAGAATGTAATATGATCGGTATCGCTGCTGGACTTGCAGCAGCAGGAATGACTCCATTTGCAAGTAGTTTTGCGATGTTTGCAGCAGGACGTGCATTCGAGCAGGTAAGAAACTCTGTTGGATATCCACATTTAAATGTTAAGATTGGAGCTACTCATGGTGGTATTTCCGTAGGTGAAGACGGAGCTACACATCAGTGTTGTGAAGATATCGCATTAATGCGTACAATTCCTGGAATGACAGTAATCGTTCCATCTGATGATATTGAAGCAAAAGCAGCAGTAAAAGCTGCAGCAGCGATGGAAGGACCTGTTTATATGAGATTCGGACGTCTGGCTGTACCTGTGATCAACGATGAAGATTACAAATTCGAGATCGGAAAAGGTAAAGTCTTAAGAGAAGGAACAGACGTAGCGATCATTGCTAACGGATTATGTGTTGCTGAATCCTTAGATGCAGCTGAGAAATTAGCAGCAGAAGGAATCAATGCTCAGGTGATCAATATGGCAACTGTAAAACCATTAGATACAGAGCTTGTATTAGAAGCAGCGAAAGCAACTGGTAAAGTTGTTGTAGTAGAAGAACATTCTGTGATCGGTGGATTAGGAAGTGCTGTATGTGATGTATTATCTGAACAGCTTCCAACACCAGTATTGAAGATCGGTGTGAATGACGTATTCGGACATTCAGGACCAGCAGTAGAACTGATCAAAGAATTCGGATTAGATGGTGACAGTATCGCTGCCAAAGTAAAAGATTTTGTAAAATAGATTTTCTTTTAAGTATAATTAACCAAGAAAAAAGCAGTACATTTGTTTTTTGTAGCAGATGTACTGCTTTTGTGTTATGATGAAAATGATTTTAGGATCAAAACAAAGAAAAAGGAGAGGTGAATGAACATGTGGACAAGAAGTGAATTAAAGGAACGAGGAAAGGCAGCACTGCATCGCAATTATTGGATCGTTGTGCTTGCGACACTCGTAGTAACAGCGTTAACGGGAGGAACTGGTAATGCAGCGGGAAATGGTTCCCTGCAGGAAGGAAGTAATATAGCAACAGGAAATGGTGATGCGGCATCAAGTTTGATACAAACATTATTTTCGTTTTTTGGAGTTGCGGGTGATATGATCTATAAAAATCTGATAGGTCCGATGCATGCTGGGATGTATGCGTCATTTATTCTGATCTTGATCATAACAGCCTTTAGTGTAGGTGTGTTGTTTAAGATTTTTGTGGGAAACCTGTTTGAAGTTGGAGGCTGTCGTTTCTATGAAGAGAACAGCGAACATAAGACAAGGATCGCATTGATCGTTGATGGATTCCTCAATGGTGCATATTTAAGAAATGTAGCTACGATCTTTTGCAGGGATCTTTATACAGCGCTGTGGACGTTATGCTTAGTTATACCAGGGATCGTGAAAAGTTATGAATATAAAATGATCCCTTATATCCTTGCAGAAAACCCACAGATATCAAGAAAGAGAGCATTTGAGATCAGTAAAAATATGATGGATGGAGAAAAATGGAATGCATTCGTTCTTGATCTGTCGTTTATCGGATGGAATCTGTTATCAACGATCACATTTGGGATTGTAGGAGTTTTATATGTGAATCCGTATGTTAATACAACATGGGCAGAATTTTATAAAGTCATGAGGGAAAACGCATTGGAAACAGGAAATGCAACAAGAGAAGAATTGATCGGGCTTAGAAAAGAAGCAGATATTTAAGAAAAACTTCATGGATTCTATATTTGATAGACGATCGTAATCATGGTATAATGTCAGGTGGTAAAAACAAAAACAATACGATGCAAGGAGTATTAAGATGGGAAAATATTTTGGAACAGACGGGTTCCGTGGAGAAGCAAATATAAATTTAACTGTAGAACATGCATATAAAGTCGGACGTTATATTGGATGGTATTTTAACCAGAAGTCAAGCAGCAGAGCAAAGATCGTTATCGGTAAGGATACAAGAAGAAGCAGCTATATGTTTGAGAATGCTTTAGTAGCAGGATTGACAGCATCTGGAGCAGATGCATATATGCTTTATGTGACAACAACACCAAGTGTGGCTTATGTCGTAAGAACAGAACAGTTTGACTGCGGGATCATGATCTCAGCAAGCCACAATCCATACTATGACAATGGAATCAAACTGATCAATGCCAAAGGGCATAAGATGGAAGCAGAAGTTGAAAATGAGATCGAAGCATATATTGATGGGGAAATCCATGAAATCCCATTTGCAACAAAGAAAGAGATCGGACGAGCAAAAGACTATGCAGCCGGAAGAAATCATTATATCGGATATCTGATCTCTACAGCAACAAGATCATTTAAAGGTGTCAAAGTCGGATTAGACTGCTCCAACGGAAGTTCATTTGCAATCGCAGAGAATGTATTTAAAGCACTTGGTGCAGAGACACACGTGATCAATAATGAACCAGATGGAACAAATATCAATACAAACTGTGGATCTACACATATCGAGATCTTACAGGGATATGTAAAGGAAAATCACTTAGATGTTGGATTTGCGTATGATGGAGATGCAGACCGCTGTATCGCAGTCGATGAGAATGGACAGGTTGTCGATGGAGATCTGATCCTTTATGTATGTGGACAGTATCTGAAGAAACACGGAGACTTGAACAATAATACAGTTGTTACAACTGTAATGTCCAATCTTGGATTATATAAAGCGTTTGATGCAGCAGGAATTTCTTATGAGAAGACTGCTGTTGGAGACAAATATGTTAATGAGAATATGGTGAAGAATGGTCACGCATTAGGTGGAGAACAGTCTGGACATATCATTTTCAGTAAGTTTGCAACAACAGGAGATGGTATTTTAACATCCTTAAAGATCATGGAAGCAATGATCGAGCAGAAACAAAGCCTTGCACAGTTAGCAGAACCCGTTGAGATCTTCCCACAGATCCTTGAAAATGTCCGTGTATATGACAAAGCAGTTGCGCAGGCAGATGAAGATGTACAGAAGGCAGTTAAGGAAGTAGAAGCAGAACTTGGTGATGAAGGAAGAATCCTTGTACGTGAGAGTGGAACAGAGCCATTAGTACGTGTTATGGTCGAGGCAAGAAGCCATGAGATCTGCCGTGAGAAAGTAGATAAAGTGGTCAAAGTTTTAAGAGAGAAAGGTCACGTAATCAAATAATCTATGGAAAAATTATATGCGGATATAATTATTAATATTTCCCATGAGGCACTGGATAAGGTGTTTGCCTATAAGGTGCCTTTTTCCATGATCAAGGATATTCGGGTGGGACAGCAGGTCGTTGTCCCATTTGGACGTTCTAATAAGGAACAGACGGGATATGTAGTCAACCTTTCACGGACAGTTGACTATGATGAGAGTAAAGTCAAAGAAATCTTAAGGATTGAGACGGATCATGTTGGTGTGGAGTCAAATATGATCGAGTTAGCCGCGTGGATCAGAGAGAATTATGGATCAACAATGATCCAGGCATTAAAAACCGTACTTCCGGTGCAGGAAAAGGTTGCACGAAAAGCGAGAAAATACATTGAGCTATGCATTGAGAAAGTGCATGGACCAGCAATGCTTGATGAATATTTCAGTAAGCATTATGTGGCGAAAGCAAGACTTCTTGCAGCTTTATTAGACCATGGGAAGATCTCATGGGAAATGGCATCGAAAGATCTAAAGATTTCAAAAAGTACAGTGGACAGCATGGAAAGAGAAGGAATCCTTCATGTTGTGACCGAATATTATTACCGGAATCCTGGAGAGTTCAGTACAGCAAAGGCCGAAGTTCATCTGTTAAATGAACAGCAACAGGAACTGATCGATGAATTTCGGGAAGATTTTTTAAGAGAAGACCACAAAACCTATCTTTTACATGGAATCACAGGAAGTGGGAAGACAGAAGTTTATCTCGCAGCGATCGAAGAAGTGATCAAACAAGGGAAACAGGCAATCGTTCTGATTCCAGAGATTGCACTGACTTATCAGACGGTTACAAGGTTTACCAAACGATTTGGAGAGCGTGTATCAATCCTGAATTCACGATTATCCAAAGGTGAGAGATACGATCAGTGGCTTCGTGCACAGCGAGGAGATGTGGATGTGATCATTGGACCACGATCTGCATTGTTTGTTCCATTTCCGAATCTTGGACTCATCGTGATCGATGAGGAACACGAAGGCAGTTACAAGAGTGAACAAACTCCCAAATACCATGCAAGAGAAGTTGCGATCAAGAAAGCACAGATGGAAGGTGCATCGGTGATCTTAGGTTCGGCGACACCATCAGTTGAGAGTTATAAACATGCATTAGATGGAACCTATCGGCTGTGGGAGTTGACAAAACGAGCTAAAGAAGCAGTATTACCGCAAGTCTATATAGAAGATTTAAGAGAAGAATTAAAAGCGGGAAACCGCAGCATGTTCAGCCGAAGACTAAAAGAACTGATAAAGGACCGTTTGAATAAAGGCGAGCAGATCATGTTGTTCTTAAACCGGCGTGGTTATGCGGGGTTCGTTTCATGCAGAAGCTGTGGACATGTCATGGAATGCCCTCATTGTGATATTTCTATGACATATCACAGAGATGGAAGACTGCGCTGTCATTATTGCGGGTATGAACAGCCGATGTTGAGGGTTTGTCCAGAGTGTGGAAGCCCGTATATTGGAACATTTGGTCTTGGGACCCAGAAAGTGGAAGCTGCGTTATACAAAGAATTTCCACAAGCAAAAGTGCTTCGTATGGATATGGATACGACGAAGAGAAAGAACAGTCATGAACAGATCTTGTCGGCATTTTCTGATGGAGAAGCAGATATTTTAGTGGGAACGCAGATGATCGTTAAAGGACATGATTTTGCGAATGTAACGTTGGTAGGAGTTTTGGCAGCAGATCTTTCCCTGCATGCTAATGATTACCGTGCAGGAGAAAGAACATTCCAGTTATTGACACAGGCTGCGGGAAGAGCAGGAAGAGGCGACAAACCAGGAGAAGTAGTGATCCAGACATATTCCCCAGAACATTACAGCATTCAGACTGCGGCCAAGCAGGATTATCACGCATTTTACAAAGAAGAGATCAGTTACCGAAGCTTGATGAGATATCCACCAGAATGGCAGATGTTGGTTGTATTTGCATCAGGAGAAGATAAAGCCTGGCTTGACAAAGTAATGGATGCGATGGCAAATGTGGTAAAACATATGGATCTGATGGTGATCGGGCCGAGTGAGGCAGGTTTTGGCAAGATCAATGATCAATACCGCAAAGTGATATATATTAAGAATAAAGATTACGAGACACTGGTAAGAGCGAAAAACCGCCTGGAGCAGTGGATCGATTTAAATAAGATCAGGAAAAATTTACTGATCAATTTTGATTTTAACCCAATGAACAGTTATTAAAAGAAAGTGAGAATAATTATGGCAATTCGACAGATTCGAGTTTTAGGAGACGATGTTTTAAGAAAAAAATGTAAAGAAGTAAAAGAAATGACACCAAGAATGCATACATTAGTAGAAGATATGTATGATACAATGTATGAAGCAATGGGTGTTGGTCTTGCAGCACCTCAGGTGGGAATCTTAAAGAGAATCGTAGTCATTGATACTGGAGAAGAGGGTGAATGTGTAACTCTTGTTAATCCAGTGATCACACTGAAAGAAGGAGAACAGGTAGGAGAAGAAGGCTGTTTAAGTCTTCCAGGAAAGGTAGCAGTCGTGAAACGTCCAGATCATGTGATCTGCGAAGCATTTGATGAAGATATGAATCCGATCACAGTAGAAGGATTTGGATTATTTGCAAGAGCGCTCTGCCATGAGACAGACCATTTGGATGGAATTTTATACCCAGATGTAGCAGAAGAACCAGCAAGAGATGTCACGATGGAAGAGGTAGAATAAGATGAAAGCAGTATTTATGGGAACACCGGAGTTCGCAGTACCAACACTGCAGGCACTGATCGATCACCATGAAGTGCTTGCTGTTGTGACACAGCCGGATAAACAAAGAGGAAGAGGAAAGAAGATGCAGTTTCCTCCAGTCAAAGAAAAAGCAGTGGAATATGATATTCCAGTATATCAGCCACAGAGAGCCAGAGATGAGGAATTCATTGAAGAGTTAAAAAATCTCAACCCAGATGTGATCGTTGTTGTTGCTTATGGACAGATCTTACCAGAAAGTATCTTAAATATTCCAAAGTACGGATGTATCAATGTTCATGGATCACTCCTTCCTAAATACAGAGGAGCAGCACCGATCCAGTGGGCAGTCCTTGATGGAGAAGAAAAGACAGGAATCACAACCATGTATATGGAAAAAGGCTTAGATACCGGAGATATGATCGATAAAGCAGAAGTTGTTTTGGATAAGAAAGAAACAGCTGGTTCTCTGCATGATAAATTGATGGTATTAGGAGCAGATTTATTATTAGAAACATTAAAGAAATTAGAAGATGGAACAGCCGTCAGAGAAAAACAAAATGACGAAGAAAGCTGTTACGCAAAAATGTTAAGTAAAGATATGGGACAGATTGATTTCACAAAATCAGCAAGAGAAATCGAATGTCTGATCCGTGGAATGAATCCATGGCCAAGTGCTTATACATCCTTAGATGGAAAGACAATGAAAGTCTGGGAAGCAGATGTGCTTGATGCACAGAGTAAAGAAGAACCAGGAACGATCGTAGAAGTCAATAAAAAAGAGATCATCGTAGCAACAGGAAGCAATGATCTTGCACTTCATGAGATTCAGCTGGCAGGAAAGAAACGTATGCAGGTACAGGCATTTTTACTTGGATATCAGGTAGAAGCCGGAACAAAATTAGGAGAATGATACGATGCAAAATCCGAGAGAATGTGCATTGGATGTACTGATCAAAGTAGATAAAAAAGAAGAATTATCACACATCGCAATTTCAAATGTATTAGAAAAATACCAGTTTTCTGAAAAAAGAGACCGCGCATTTTTTACAAGACTGGTGGAAGGAACTCTGGAGCGTCAGATCACGATCGACTATGTGGCAGATCAGTTCTCAAAGACGAAGATCAGAAAATGTAAACCATTGATCCGTGCGTTGCTTCGTATGGGAATCTATCAGATCCTTTATATGGATCAGGTTCCAGATTCTGCCGCATGTAATGAGGCAGTGAAACTTGCAAAGAAACGAGGATTTTCCCGATTATCAGGTTTTGTAAACGGTGTACTTCGCAATATTTCAAGGAAGAAAGATGAGATTCAATATCCATCGAGAGAGAAGAATCTTGAGACATATTTATCAGTGACTTATTCTATTCCAGAATGGATCATAAAATTCTTTCAGAAGACATATGATAACGAAACAGTAGAGAAGATCATAGCTTCTTATCTGGAAGAGAGAAAAACAACATTATGTTGTCTGATCTCCAAGGGTGGGAAAGAAGCTGTCAGAAAAGAACTGGAAGCAGAAGGCGTTACAGTAGAAGATGGAAATTTGATCGAAAATGCAGTACAGATCTCAGATTATGATTTTTTGTATCGTCTGAAAGCATTTCGTGAAGGTAATTGTTACGTACAGGATGAAAGCTCCATGTTGTGTGCCAGACTTGCCAGTGTCCAGAAAGAGCAATTCGTGATGGATCTTTGCAGTGCGCCAGGTGGTAAGTCTTTATATGTTGCAGATCAGCTGAAGGGAAGCGGGCGAGTGTTGTCAAGGGATCTTACGGAATATAAGACGGATCTGATCGAAGATAACATTGATCGTGTCGGATTTACGAATATGGAATCCGAAGTATTTGATGCGAGAGTGTTGGATGAAGAACATATCGAAGCTGCAGATGTTGTGATCGCAGATGTACCATGTTCAGGACTTGGGATCATGGGAAAGAAAAATGATATTAAATACCACATTTCAGAAGAAGGCATGAAGGATCTTGTGAAGTTGCAGCGAGAGATTCTTGCAAATGCAGTACAATATGTGAAACATGGAGGTACATTGATCTATAGTACCTGTACGATCAATCCAGCAGAGAATGAAGAAAATTTCCGATGGATCCTTGATCATTTTGATTTTGAAGCAGTTGATATGACAAAAGAACTGCCAAAGGATCTAGAGATTGAAACTGCCAAAGAAGGATTTATTCAGTTGTTGCCAGGAATACATCCATGTGATGGATTCTTTATTGGCAAATTAAGGAGAAAATAAAGTTATGGATTTAAAATCAATGACACTTCAGGAGATGCAGGAATATATGGAATCCATTGGTGAGAAGAAATTCCGTGCAAAACAGATTTATGAATGGTTTCACAAACATCTTGCTCTGTCTCTTGATGAGATGAATAATGTACCAAAGAAATTAAAAGAAAAGATCGAGCAGACGCAGGAGATCTATGGTGTCAAACCGGTAGATTGTTTTATTTCAAAAATCGATGGTACAAGAAAATATTTATTTGAGTTATATGATGGGAATATTATCGAAAGTGTTTTGATGAAGTATAAACATGGAAATTCTGTCTGTATTTCATCTCAGGCAGGATGTCGGATGGGATGTAAGTTCTGTGCATCTACGCTTGGAGGATTAGATCGTAATCTGACACCATCTGAAATGCTTTCACAGATTTATTATATTCAAAGAGATACAGAAGAAAGAGTATCCAATGTTGTCATGATGGGAACAGGGGAACCGATGGATAATTATGATAACGTATTGAGATTTTTAGAACTGATCACATCGGAGGATGGATTAAATATCAGTCAGAGAAATATTACGATCTCAACATGCGGGATCGTGCCAAAGATCAAAGAACTTGCCCAGAAGCATTTACAGATCACATTAGCCATTTCTCTTCATTCTCCAAATGATGAAATGAGAAGAGGACTGATGCCGATCGCAATGAAATATTCGATCGATGAGCTGCTGGATGCATGTCATTATTATTTTAAAGAGACAAACCGCAGAATGACATTTGAATACAGTCTTGTGGCAGGGGTGAATGACCAGCCAGTTCATGCAGAAGAATTAGCAGGCAGATTGAAAGGTTTTCCATGTCATGTAAACCTGATCCCAGTTAATCCGATCAAAGAGCGTGATTTTAAGCAATCTATGCCGAAATCCGTCATGGAATTTAAAAAGATACTTGAAAAAAATCGTGTAAATGTTACCATAAGAAGAGAAATGGGCGCAGATATCAATGCGGCCTGTGGACAGCTTAGAAGAAAAAAACTGCAGTCAAGATTGTAAAGGAGAACGATATGCGATCCGTAGGAGCTTCACATATAGGCAAGGTAAGAACAGAGAATCAGGATAGGATTTTCTTTCATGACCAGCCTGTTGGAAACTTAAAAAATCTATATATCGTGGCAGATGGAATGGGAGGACACCGTGCCGGTGGGCATGCCTCCTCTTTTGCAGTGGAACGATTTGTACAGCTGATCGAGGAATCGAAACAGACCGATCCGATCGAATTAATGAAATCATCCATTGCATCTGTGAATCAGGAAATGATCGCAGAAAGCCAGAGTAATGAAGAATATATGGGAATGGGAACAACATTCGTTGCAGCAACCATCTCTGATGGCAAAGTAACGGTTATGAATATTGGTGATAGTAGATTATATTATGGAAATCAAGAATTAAAACAGATTACAGTGGATCATTCTTATGTGGAAGAACTGATCCATGCAGGAATCATGGAAAGAGAGGAAGGAAGATTCCATCCAAAGAAGAATGTCATCACAAGAGCACTAGGTACAGTAATGGCGACACCAGATTTCTTTGAGTTTGATGCTGAAGAAGGATATTTGCTTTTGTGCAGTGATGGACTTTCCAATATGATATCCGACGAAGAATTGAAGGAACTTCTTCTTGATCACAGTCAGATTGCCAATAAGGTCAACCAGATGATCACTCGTGCGAACGAGTACGGAGGAAAAGACAATATTTCATTGGTAATTGTGGATTTAAAGAGATGAGGTGAATGATAGATGTTAGAGATTGGCACGATGCTGTCAGGCCGTTATGAAGTGCTAAAGCGCGTTGGAAGCGGTGGAATGGCAGACGTTTATATGGCAAAAGACCATAAATTAAACCGGAACGTCGCAGTGAAGGTTTTAAAAAGTGAATACGTAGAAGATGAGAAATTTTTAAAGAAATTCGAGACAGAAGCACAGGCAGTTGCAAGGCTGTCTCATCCTAATATCGTGAATGTATACGATGTTGGAATTGAAGATGGGATCAATTATATTGTTATGGAGCTTGCAGAAGGGATGACTCTGAAAGAATATATCCGAAGGAAAGGGTATTTATCTCCGAAAGAGACAGTAGAGATTTCCTTGCAGATCGCATCAGCGATCTCACATGCCCATAAGAATCATATTATTCATAGAGATATTAAACCACAGAATATTTTAGTTTCAGAGATTGGGAATGTAAAGGTCACAGACTTTGGAATTGCGAAGGCAACGAGCAGCAATACTGTCACATCAACAGCAACAGCGATGGGATCTGTTCACTACATTTCTCCAGAACAGGCAAAAGGAAGATTCTGTGATGAAAAAAGTGATATTTATTCTTTAGGTATCACGATGTATGAGATGGTAACAGGACATGTGCCATTTGATCATGAAAATGGTGTAACGATCGCATTGATGCACTTGCAAAATGAGATCACACCGCCAAGTCAGGTTAGAGATGGAATTCCGGACAGTTTAGAGAAGATCATTTTAAAATGTACAATGAAGAAGCCAGAAGACCGCTATCAGACAGCAGATGAATTGATCGCAGATCTGAAACTTGTGTTTGAAGATACTTCGGGTGGATATGTGGGAATTGTTCCAACGATCGATGATTCCCCAACGATCATGATCGATCAAAACGAACTGACACAGAGAATCCAGACAAATGACGACACACAGCCTGTGGAAGATTCAGATAGCAATGCGTATCTGGAAGAGGATGACGAGGAAGAAGAAACAGGAATGAACTCAAAGATCGAGAAACTTGTCATTGTTCTTGCAGCAGTGGTAGGTGCGATCATTTTGATTTCTATTGTCGTATTTGTTGTCAAAAGTTCTGGACTATTCAGATCAGGAAAATCAACAACACAAAGTACGATCGCAGCAACAACAGAAGCCAAACATCACAATACTACAGAAAAATACACAGTTGATAATTATATCGGATTGTCTTTAGAAGCAGCCAGAGAGGCGATTGATAACAAATTCAAGATCAACGTGACAGAAGAATATTCCGATACGTATGCAAAAGGACTGGTTATGCAGCAAGATCCAGAAAGTGATACAGAATTAGAAGAAGGAAAAACGATCAAGTTAGTCGTGAGTAAAGGACAGAAGATCGAAGATAAAGTTTCAGTACCTGATGTGCAAGGTAAGACAAAATCTGGTGCACAGAGTGAATTAAAAGCAGCAGGACTGAAAGTCTCAATAAAAGAAGCTTACAGTGATGATGTTGCGAAAGGAGAAGTTATCTCTCAGACTCCATCACATGGAAGCAAAGTTTCGAAAAATACAACCGTTGTGATCACAGTCAGCAAGGGTAAGAAGGAAGATCAGACGGTCAGCGTTCCAAATCTTCGTTATTACACAGAATCCGAAGCAAGGCAGGAACTGCAAAGAGTCGGATTATCATTAGGAAGTGTTTTAACAGAATATAGTGACAGTGTGGAGAAAGGACTTGTCATTCGTCAGAGGATCAGTTCTGGAAGCAAGGTTAAGAAGGGAACAGCCGTTGGAATCTATGTCAGTCTTGGACCTCGTCAGACAGCGACAACAGCGGATGAAGAATCAACAACAACAGATGAAGAATAAAGGAAAAGCAGCCGCAGGAGATATTTCATGCAAGGAAAGATCATAAAAGGAATCGCAGGATTTTATTACGTACAGACAGAAGATAAATTATATGAATGTAAGGCAAAGGGAATCTTCCGAAACAAGAAGATGAAACCATTAGTCGGAGACAATGTAGAGATCGATATCTTAGATGAGACAGATCAGGAAGGAAATATTACAAAGATCTATGAGAGACATAACGAGCTGATCCGTCCGGCCGTGTCAAATGTAGATCAGGCACTGATCATATTTGCAGCAAAGAATCCAAAGCCAAATTATAATCTGTTAGATCGTTTTTTGATGATGATGGAGAAACAGGATGTTCCAGTGATCGTCTGCTTTAACAAAGTAGATCTTGCAAAGGAAAAAGAACTGAAATTATTAGAGAAAGTCTATGAAAACTGTGGACATATCGTTCGCTTTATCAGCGTTAAGGAGGAAGAAGGAATTGACGAGATCAGGGAACTGATCCACGGTAAGACGACGGTTCTTGCCGGACCATCAGGGGTTGGAAAATCCTCTCTGATGAACCTTCTGCAGCCAGAGGCACAGATGGAAACAGGGGAAGTCAGTGAGAAGATCAAACGAGGGCGTCATACAACAAGACATTCAGAGCTGATACGCATCGAGAAAGATACGTATGTCCTGGATACTCCAGGGTTTAGTTCTTTATTCATTCATATGTTTGAAGAAGATGAGATCAAAGACTATTTTCAGGAATTTGCACCATATGAAGATGAATGCCGATTCCAGGGATGCAGTCATACACATGAACCAGACTGTGGAGTGAAAAAGGCCTTGGAAGAAGGAAAGATCTCAAAGATCCGTTATGATAATTATGTAAATATTTATACAGAACTAAAAGAAAAGAGAAAATGGTAATGCGCGTATTGATTTTAACAGGCGGAACAGTGGAAGAAGATTTCGCGAAAGACTATATCAGTAAATGGAAACCCGATCAAGTCATCACAGCCGACAAAGGATTGCTCTATGCTAAGAAACTGAATATAAAACCAGATATTATTTTAGGTGATTTTGACAGTTGCAGTAAGGATGTAATGCAAGAATTTTCAACAGACAAGAAGATTATCGTACCATGTGAAAAAGACGATACGGATACAGGGCTTGCAATACAAAAAGCGATTGAGACAGGTGCAGATGAGATCCTTATGATAGGCGGAATTGGAACAAGACTCGATCATGTTATGGGCAATTTTGGACAGTTGTTTTACGCACACAGCAAAGGTGTGAAGGCAGAACTTGTTGATGCGAACAATCGTATCAGGGTTTTAAATCATGAAGATACAATATCAAAGAAAGATCAGTTTGGTAAATATGTATCTTTGATACCAATATATGAGGCACGCGGTGTTACACTAACAGGATTTAAATATCCATTAAAAGACCATACATTAGTGTTTGAGCAATCGCTCGCGATCAGTAATGAATTAGAAGCAGAAGAAGGAATCATTTCATTTAGTGAAGGAAATCTGCTTCTGATAGAAAGTAGAGATTGAGGTTATACAAGATGAAGAAAGAAAAAATAACAACAAACAAAGTAACAAGAAAGCTTGAAAAGGTTCTCTGGGCTGTTCTGATCCTGATGTTTATCGTATCATTGATCGGAATGTTTTTAGGACAATATATGGATGGTAACGTATTCTATAAAATGTGCGTGATCATGACAGTATTAGCTGCTGCCATTTTATCAGCAGAACGTTTTTATTTTGGAAAAGAAATGGGAAGAGATATGCCAGAAGCATTTAAGATCGGTTACTGGCTGATCATCGCATGGGCAGTGATCTTACTGATCCACGCGGCAGGATTGGCATTTTTACCATTTTTAATGGAACTTGAATACAGAGTATTATGGGTAGTGGTTCCAACAGTCAGCTTATTATGGATGACAAGATATATCTTCGGAGACAACCTAGATTGGGATAAGACAGACAAAAAAGGTTGGAAAGAAGGAAGAATGAACTACTCTCAGAAGAGCAACAAGAAGAATATCGGGAGATAGAGCATGAATTACAAACAGGCAAAGATCGCGGATTCAGCAAAAGTAGCAAAAGAAACTGTTTTAGTTGGGGATATTACCATAGGAGAAGAATCTACAGTACTGTTCTTTACAGCAATGCGTTGCGAAGGAGAAGAGTCTATCGTGATCGGAAATCAGAGTAACATACAGGAAAACTGTACGATCCATGTAGATGAAGGAAATAGTGTAAAGATCGGCGATGGAGTGACAGTTGGACATAACAGCGTGATCCATGGATGCCAGATCGGAGATAATTCCATGATCGGAATGGGATCTGTTGTTATGAATGGAGCAAAGATCGGTGATCACTGTCTGATCGGTGCAGGAAGTCTTGTAACACAAAATACAGTGATTCCAGATAGATCTTTAGTTATGGGAAGTCCAGCAAGAGTCAAACGTACATTGACTGAAGAAGAGATAAAATATCTTGAGGGAAGCAGAGAAGAATATGTAGAAGTAGGGAAACTGCTTCGAGAAGATGGGATACTTTAAGAATCAGTAAGAAAGCAGGGTCTATGAAATACGAGAAATGTCCAATCTGTGAAGAAAAGTTAAGAAATGGTGTCTGCCCAATGTGTGGTTATGATTTTAATCGCTTAGGTCGGTCAAGAATATTAAAAGATGGTCATTGGGATATATTAACGACTGACAAAAAGACTTCTCAGCCCAAATATATCCATGATGAAAAACGGCATCCAGATTTTAAAAATGTCAAAAATACAAAGACGCAGCCAATGAAGACACAGAGGAAAGCAGCAACCTATCAAAATAAAAAAGAAAAGAAGAAATCAAAAAAAGGAAAGTGGGCGGTTATCGTCTTTATTCTTTATCTGTTGTCATTTTTAGCAGATCTTGTACCAGAGGCATTCACTCACATAGAAGATTTTATAAATCAGATCCTGAATGGATTAAATTTTTAAAAAAAGTAAGCAAAAGTCTGTCATTTTTAAGAAAAAACGGCAGACTTTTGTTCATTTTTATATTTTAAAAAGATAAAAATTATGGTAACATTAACTCTATAGGCAATTTAACAGGAGGAAGACTTATGGCAAATCATATTGATGATGCAACGATTGAATATGTCGGAATTTTAGCAAAGCTTGAATTATCTGGCGAAGAAAAAGAACAGGCCAAGAAAGATATGGAAAGCATGCTCGACTATGTAGATAAATTAAATGAACTAGATACAAGCAGTGTAGAACCAATGTCTCACGTATTCCCAGTGAAGAATGTATTCAGAGAAGACGTGGTAACGAATGGAAACGGAAGCGAAGACACATTAAAGAACGCACCAGAAGCGCAGGACAATGCCTTTGTCGTGCCAAAGACAATCATATAGGAGGCAGAAGATGAGCATTTTAGAATTAACTGCCGTAGAATTAGGCAAGAAGATCAAAGACAAAGAGATCACAGTTGTAGAAGCAACAAAGGCAGCACTTGAACAGATCAAGGCAGTCGAAAGTGATGTACACGGATATGTCTCTTACGATGAAGAAAGTGCATTAAAGAGAGCCGAAGAAGTACAGAAAGGAATCGATGATGGGACTTACACAGGACCATTAGCTGGAGTTCCAATGGCAATTAAGGATAATATCTGTACAAAGGGATATACAACAACATGCAGTTCAAAGATCTTAGAGAACTTTGTACCAACATACTCCGCACAGGCAGTTGAGAACCTGATCAAAGAAGGAGTTGTATTTTTAGGAAAGACAAACATGGACGAGTTCGCCATGGGAAGTACAACAGAGACTTCTGCATATGGTGTGACAAAGAACCCATGGGATTTAGAGAAAGTACCAGGTGGATCATCAGGTGGTTCAGCAGCAGCTGTTGCAGCTAACGAATGTTTCATGGCATTAGGATCTGATACAGGTGGATCTATCAGACAGCCAGCATCTTACTGTGGTGTTACAGGGATCAAACCAACCTATGGAACAGTATCCCGTTACGGACTGATCGCTTATGGATCATCCTTGGATCAGATCGGACCATTAGCAAAAGATGTGACAGACTGTGCAACATTATTAGAAGCGATCGCATCACACGATGAGAAAGATTCTACATCTGTCAGATTAGAATCTTATGACTTTACATCAGCATTAAAAGACGATGTCAAAGGAATGAAGATCGGTATTCCAAAGGATTATTTTGGAGAAGGTCTTGACGAAGAAGTCAAAGAAGCTGTTTTAGCAGCAGCAAAGACATTAGAAGAAAAAGGAGCGATCGTAGAAGAATTCGATCTTGGATTAGTTGAATACGCAATCCCGGCATATTATGTTATCGCAGCAGCAGAAGCAAGTTCTAACTTATCCCGTTTTGATGGAGTCAAATACGGATACAGAGCCAAAGATTACGAAGGACTTCACAACATGTACAAGAAGACTCGTTCCGAAGGATTTGGAGCCGAAGTGAAACGTCGTATTATGTTAGGATCATTCGTATTAAGTTCAGGATACTACGATGCGTACTACTTAAAAGCATTAAGAACAAAAGCACTGATCAAGAAAGAATTTGACAAAGCATTTGAGAAATACGATGTGATCTTAGGACCAGTTGCACCAACAACAGCTCCAAAATTAGGAGACAGCTTAAGTGATCCGATCAAGATGTATTTAGGAGATATCTATACGATCTCTGTCAATCTTGCAGGACTTCCAGGAATCTCTCTTCCATGTGGCAAGGACAAGAATGGAATGCCGATCGGACTTCAGCTGATCGGAGACTGCTTCAATGAGAAGAAGATCATTCAGGCAGCATATACATTTGAGCAGACAAGAGCATATGAAGCTCCAGCAATCGCTAAAGGAGGGGCTAAATAGATGAGCAAGAATTACGAAACAGTCATCGGACTTGAGGTCCATGTAGAATTAGCAACAAAGACAAAGATCTTCTGTGGATGCAGCACAGCATTCGGAGGAGCACCAAATACACACACATGTCCTGTATGTACAGGTATGCCAGGATCATTACCAGTGTTGAATAAACAGGTGGTAGAATATGCGATGGCAGTTGGACTTGCAACAAACTGTGATATCACACAGAACTGCAAATTCGACCGTAAGAACTATTTCTATCCAGATAATCCACAGAACTACCAGATCTCTCAGTTATATTTACCAATCTGTCGAAATGGTAAAGTAGAGATCGATGTAGATGGAGAGAAGAAAGATATCAGAATCCATGAGATCCATATGGAAGAAGATGCAGGGAAATTAGTGCATGATCCATGGACAGGAGATTCTTTAGTAGACTTTAACCGTTCTGGAGTGCCACTGATCGAGATCGTATCAGAACCAGATATGCGTTCTGCAGATGAAGTTATCGCATATCTTGAGAAGTTACGTCTGATCATTCAGTACTTAGGAGCATCAGATTGCAAATTACAGGAAGGTTCCATGAGAGCTGACGTGAACTTATCTGTCCGTGAAGTAGGAGCGGAAGAATTCGGAACACGTACAGAGATGAAGAACTTAAACTCTTTCAAAGCTATCAAGAGAGCCATCGAAGGAGAGATGGAACGTCAGATCGACCTGATCGAAGCAGGCGAGAAAGTCGTACAGGAAACAAGACGTTGGGATGACACGAAGGGTGCATCCTATGCAATGCGTTCCAAAGAAGACGCACAGGATTATCGTTATTTTCCAGATCCAGACTTAGTACCGATCGAGATCAGCGATGAATGGATGGACAAAGTAAGAGATGCCCAGCCAGAGTTCAGAGATGAGAAGAAAGTTCGTTATAAAGAAGAATACGACCTTCCAGATTATGATATTGACATCATCACAGGATCAAAACACCTTGCAGATATCTTCGAAGCAACGATCGCACTTGGATCAGAGCCAAAAGAAGTATCCAACTGGTTAATGGGAGAAACGATCCGTCTGGTCAATGAATCAGAGATGGATATCGACGATGTATCATTTAAGCCAGAACATCTTGCAAAACTGATCGAGATGATCAAGAAGAATGAGATCAACCGAAGCGTAGGAAAAGAAGTCTTCGAGAAAGTCTTCAAAGAAGATATTGATCCTGCAGCATACGTAGAAGAACATGGATTAAAATCCATGAATGATGAAGGAGCCTTAAAAGCAACGATCGAAGAGATTGTTGCAAATAATCCAAAATCTGTCGAAGACTACAAAGCTGGTAAGAAGAAAGCCATCGGATTCTTAGTAGGACAGACAATGAAAGCAACACAAGGAAAAGCAAACCCTGGAATCGTGAATAAGATCTTAACAGAGATTTTAGATAATATGTGATCATATGCCACAGCAAGGGTAGATTAGAATGAAAAAGATACTTTTATCAAGAGAAGATAGAAGTATCTTTTTCTGATTTATGCATCTTTTTTTTAAAAATAAAAAAAAGGGAACCAAACGGCAAGGAAATCCATCGAATATATGAATCAATAAAAGAGGGAAAAAAGAAAAGAGAGGAGGTAAGAATGAAGAAAGAGACATTTTGTCGGTATATCAGACAGTATGAAACGGATATGTTTCGATTTGCAAAAAGTATCGTGGGAAACCAGGCAGATGGAGAAGATGCGATGCAGGAAAGTATCTTAAAAGCTTATGAGAAGATCGATACTTTGAAATCAACAAGAAAATTCAAAGCATGGATCTTTCAGATCCTGGCAAATGAATGCTATCAGATCTTAAGAAACAGGAAGAGACAGGAACCAACAGATCCGTTTGAATTTCCAATACAGGAGCATTCCAGTGATTACTGGACAGAAGATATGGTATCAGAAGATGGAGAAATTTTAAGTTATATTTTAAGAATGCCAAAACAACATCAGGAAGTACTGATCTTATATTACTATGATGAATTTTCCACAAAAGAAATAGCCCAAATCTTAGATATACCGCAAGGAACCGTAAAATCAAGACTTGCCAGAGGAAGAAAACAATTAAAGGATTTATTAGAGATGGAAGGAGAAGGTGCATATGAGGGAGCATGAATTAAGAAAAAGAATCAAGAGAGAAAAAATGCAGGAACATCTGCCAGAATCAACCAGAAAAAGGATGGATGATCTGTTAGATGGATTGCCAGAAGAAACAAAAAGAAGTAAAATTCATAGAATCTGGAAAAATGCAGTGGTATTTGCGGCTGTATTATCCTTATCAACAGTGACAGTATTTGCAGGTGCGAAATTGGTCACATTAGGAACTGGAAAATTGGACACAAAACATGGAAGCAGGCAATATCAAAGATCTGTGAAATTAAACGAGATTCAAAAAAATAATGCAAAGGCAGGAATAAGCAGAACAGATCAGGGAATTACATTAAGAATTGATAATGTCGGTCTGGATGAAGGTAATTTATTATTGTATTATACAGTGTCATTAAATAAAACAACGACAGCCGAAAAGCTTGAAAAAGTTAAAAAAGATAGTTTACAAGAGCGTTGGAACCTTAACAGCATATGGCTTGGACCACAGATTTCCATTGACGGAAAAGCAAGTGATGAAGTAAATGAAACGGGAGTGACGGAAGCCTACAGGATCAATAACCATAAGATTAAAGGGGTTTATCGTTTTAATCTTACTGGAAAATTAAAAAAGAAAGTAAATCTTGATATTAAAACCAACTATTTATGGGATACTAAAGGTGACTGGTCTATGCAGCTTACGGTTGATCGAAGCAAGGTTACAAAGAAGGCAAAAGTGATAACACAGCCTAAGAAATCGATCGTAGACAGAGTTATTATATCTCCATTAGGAAATACCTTGCGAAGCAACGACAAAAAACATGATCTTGTGATCAGAGATAATAAAGGAAGATATCTCTACTATGAAGAAAAAACTAATTCAGAAAATAGCAAAGAGATTTATCAGTTTTTCAAACATAAAGACACAAGATCACTGGAAATCATTCCAATCAAAGAACAATCTGTGGTAACCAAGAATGGAAAAGCACAGAAAGCAGTCTTAAATCTGAAGAAAAATGAGATTGTCAAAGTCAGTGATCATACCAAATTAAAAGTTGCAGATGTGAAAAAGCAAAAACATAATCTGAGAATTTACTTTAAAGTTCTAGATTATGACGGAGCAATCTTAACAGACGGAATAGAGGACAGATTTATCGTAGATAAGAAGGGAAGATCCCTGATCAAAGACGGTGGAAGCATTGATACATGGACAGATTATGAAAAAGAACAGCTTGTACTTGAATTTTATAATGTATCCAAAGGCGTTGATTATACGAAAGCAGCGAAGATTAATTTCTTAAAACAGAAAACAGTTCTCAATGAGAGTCAGAAGCAAAAAATAAAGATAAAATAGTATACTATACAGTTGTGTAAACGAAAATACCGGATTTCAATAATAAGAGATCTGGTATTTTTTATTGGTAAAATCTTGAAATTAAAAGCTGTAGAAAGTAAAATAAAATGTGTATTGTATATAGAGAAATAAGAAATCAATAAAATGGGAGAAAACAAAATTATGAAGAAGTACAAAGGTGTCGTATTTTTTGATTATGATGGAACAACAGTTGATGAAGTAGATGAGATTAAAACAGCAACACCAACAACTGTAGAGTCATTGAACAAATTAAAAGAAAACGGATATCTGACAATGTTATGCTCAGGAAGAACACATCGATTTCTAGAGATGGATATTGACAAATTTATGGGAGCGATCACATGTAATGGTTCACATACAGAAGTTGAGGGAGAAGTGATCAGAGACATCTGTATTCCGGATGAATTAGTATTTCAGGTAGTCAACGAATACTTCCCAAGAGATACGATCATTCATTTTGAGACAAGAGATATCAGCTATTATCTTCATATGGATGAAGAGTTTTTCAAAAACCACTGCAAACTTTTTAATCTGCCACAACGATGGTATGCGCCATGGAAATTCCGCACAAAAAATACTCACATCAGCAAACTTGTTATGAATTACAAGGATATTCAGGTAAAGAAAGATTTTGAAGAAGAATTTAAAGATGTATTTACTTGTGCCAAGCATGTTCGTGAGAATTTTATTGACATCACATTAAAAGGTGTAACAAAAGGAGATGCGATCACAGAACTGATCGAGAAACTTGGAATTGATAAGAAAGACACCTATGCATTTGGAGATGCAGATAACGATGTAGAGATGATGCAGGCAGTTGGAACAGGAATTGCGATGGGACGTCATAGCGAGAAAGTCGGAGAAGTTGCATCCATGGTAACAGGAACTGTCAAAGAAGAAGGAATCACAATGGCACTTAAGAAGTTAGGATTGATCTAAGATGAAGAATATTATTTTTGATGTAGATGATACATTATATAATTTAATGGAACCATTTGAAAAAGTCCACAAAGAACTGATGGCAGACCGCACAGATGCAGATTGTGAGGGATTATTTGAAGCATCAAGAACCTACAGTGATGAAGCATTCTGCATGTCAAGAGAAGGAAAAATCTCCGAAGACGAAGAATTTGCATATCGTATCCAGAAAACATATGCAGATGTAGCAGTAGAGGTCAGCAAAGAAGAGGCAAAACAATTCGAAGAACGTTACCGCTACTATCAAAAGCATATTCACGTACCAGAAATTACAAAACAGATCCTTGATCATTGCAAAGAAAATTACAAGATCGGAATTTTAACGAATGGAACAACAAAGAATCAGGGAAAGAAATTAGAGACATTAGGATTAGACCGCTGGTTTGACCCTAAAACAATGTTCATCTCAGACAGCATTGGAGTTGCAAAACCAGATGTCAAAGCATTTCATACCGTTCAAGAAGAAATGAAGCTTGATTCTGAGGAAACATGGTTTATCGGAGACACCTTTGAAATAGACGTCGTAGGAGCCAAGAATTCTGGCTGGCACGTCATCTGGTTCAACCATAGAAATCGCCCAATGCCAGAAGGAGATATCACTCCAGACGTAGAAGTAAGAAGTGGACAGGAATTATTTGAATATATAAAGAAGCTATAATCAAACACCGTCTAGTATACGCATATGTGGTGGTTTGAATAGCTGTCCATGTATATGAGAAAAACGAAATAATAGGACAAAAGATTTAGAACTTTTATCCTATTATTTCGTTTTTTTATATGCATTGAACAACGCATTCAAATTACAACTTTGTTACATTAGATGCCTGTTTTCCGCGAGGTCCTTCTTCGATCTCGAAACTTACACTCTGTCCTTCTTCCAAAGTCTTAAATCCTTTTCCCTGAATTGCAGAAAAATGAACAAATACATCATCTCCAGATTCCTGTGAAATAAATCCATAACCTTTTTCTGCGTTAAACCATTTTACTGTACCATTACTCATCTGGGTACCTCTACTTTCTTAAATAAAAAATACATGTAACTGTTAATGACAGGTGTTTCAATAAAAATCTTTATAAAAAAGAAAAAGTCCACGAACCGTTACTTGCTTTATGCATTCATAGAAATAAATGAATGCATCCGTATCGGTCGTGAACATTAAAATCTATCAATAACAAGATTAATCATAGCACAACAACTTAACGATTACAAATACTTTTTTAAATCCTGAATACTTTTTTCGTGGAGAGAAATAAGTTTGTCACTGAAGTGTTTTGCTTCTTTGGAGGCATCACAGTAAAGATGATTTTTCTGGATCGCTTTGATCATTCCCATCGTATATCCCTGAATACACATTTCAGAAAGATGACTGACATTTTTATCAGACATAGCCTTTAATTTGGTCATCCATTCAGAATATGTTTTCAAAAGATCATTTAATTCTTCTGTAGAATCGCCATTGGAAGTGATCGTATCTTTTACAGAATCTGATAAATTTTGATATTCTTCTTCCTGGCTGACGATCAAAGCCTTAAAATCACAGTCTGTCGTGATCTTTCGAATCTCAGGAATGGTTTCTAAAACCATTGCAATGTTCTGATAAATACTGTTTAATAAATTTTCATTATCCATAATTATAAAACTCCTTTTATTCATAGGATGTTCCATATGACAGTTTCTATACATAAAAGTAGAAATATGATAAAATGGCAGACATAAAATGAAATTTACATACATCGATGTCACGGATGAAAAGAAATAATAAGCAGGAGCAAGAAAAAGATGAGCAAAGAAAATTTTGAAAAGCAGATCCGAAAAAGAATGGAACAGTTAGATGAGATCAACAAACATGGAATATTTAAAGAATTAAAAGGAACTGTCACAGATTTTAACTATGATACCAAAAGTTTAACCATGACGTTCGAGGCCACAAAGTTTCATGAAAATGCATTTGGAATCATGTTTGGAGGTTCTCTGGCAGGCATGTTTGATATTGCATTTGGAACATTGACTGCTGGATTAGGCGATTACAGTGTAGCCCCAACGGTGCAGCTTTCTACAACATTTTTAAAAGGAATACCAACAGGAGCAACCGTAAGAACAGAGGTAGAAGCAGTATCCACAGGGAAAACGATCATGAATTTTGTTGGAAAAGCCTATGTAGGAGAAGAACTCGTCGGAAGCGCCAGCGGAACATTTATGACACCACGGCCATTTAAGAAATTTAATACAGAAAAATAAAGAAAAAGGATATTGATCGTGATACCAATATCCTTTTATTATATACATGATAAAGTTATTTTATAAAGCAACGTCCTCAATCTCTTTTACAGCATCAAGGATCATATCAGGAGTCACTTCATAAGGCCATACACGTACATCAATTCCAGATAAAGCCTTTGTGATCACAGCATCCATATCATCAAGTGTCGCATGGATACCTGCAAGTTTCACAGGAAATCCCATGTTCTTAGAGAATTCATAGATTTTTTTAAACTCTTTTTCCTGATGATCAACTTTTAATAAGATCAGGATACAATAGGCAACGATCTCTCCATGGAGATGTCCATGTTCTTCGGTAGATTTACATACAGTAAATCCGTTATAGCAGGCATGTGCAAGTCCGGTGTTTAAATCAATTCCGACAAGATTTGATACAAAACCAGTAGAAACGATAATTCCAAGAATGACTTCCTCCAGAGCTTTTCCAGGAGTATGATTTCGGCATTCTTCTAAGGCTTCTACACCATATTTCACCAACGGTCTGGCACAAAGATTACTGATCTGAATGAAAACTTAAGGTGACAGGGAAGATAAGAACATGCAGAAGATTTAAGTACAGTTGATGAAGAATATCCATTACAGTTTGAAGTATTAAAAGAAGGTTTATTAAAGAATCATGGATACTGTAAAGCAGAAGTTGACGGTGTTTTAAGATCCTACGTTGCAGCAAATGAAGGTGTTTTTGAATGCACACCACCAGAATCTGCAGAAGGAACATGGGAGATCAAACAGATCTTAGATGAAGCAAGCAGTGATATGGCATTTGCAGACTTTGACAACGATGGTGAATTAGAAATGTTAACAATCTCACCATTCCACGGAGAAAAGATCAGCATTTTCAAGAAACAGGATGGAGAATTCAAGAAAGTCTACACTTATGAAAAGGTTCTCACTGAAAGATGTGAGGGTAATCTCAACAAAAGAAAGTAATGATACGATGGTTTTACAGAAACTTTGAGAGGTTGCCGCTTATTACCTTGACAATCTGTTAAATGACAACATGATCCTTGGAATTTCATGGGGAAATACGATGTATCATACAGTCAAAGCAGTAAAAACCAGCAAGAATATCCCAATCACGGTCGTACCGATCATGGGAGCAGCCAATGTAAGAACACCAGAGAGAGATTTCTTGGATCTTTCCAAAGAACTTGCTTATGCATATGGTGGAACCTATCATTACATTTATGCACCATTGTTCGTAAATTCTGAAGAGGTCAGAGACAGTCTTGAGCAGGAACCAAACATCAAAGGATGCTTAGAACTCGCAAGAAATGCAGATATTATCCTTACCAGTGTCGGTTCTATCGTATATAAGAGTTGGGAATCTTATCTTAGTACGAGAGATTTATACAATCTTGAGAAGAAAGGTGCGATCGGACATATCGGAGGACATTTTTACGATATGGAAGGAAATGAAGTTGTGACACCATTTGTGAATAAGATGATCGGACTTGGAATCGAGGATATTAAGAATACTGAGAATGTTATCTGTGTGGCAGTGCTTGAGTTGTGTAAGTAAATTCTGATTTGTGAATTGACCAATTAGCAAGTGAAGAGGAAAATATCAGGTTGATCTCATTTAAAGAGATGAATCAATTATAAAAAAGCAAAAGACCAGCACGAAAATGTGTTGGTCTTTTTTGAACTATGTGTCAAAAAAATAACAAATATGGTATAATGTGTTGACACAACAAAAAGTAGCAACTATAATAAGTATGTAAACAAAAAGTAACACAAATATCCACAAACAACCTAGAAAATATCATGATTAAGGAAGTTTTGGGTCAACAAATGGAGGAAAAACATTATGGTATATCGTATTCCAGCAGTAAACTTAGTAGGACGTGGCTGCCTTGCACAGCTTAAGGATGAAATCGGAACATTAGGATGCAAAAAAGCACTCGTAGTCAGCGACAAATTTTTAACAGGAAATGGGGTTGTTGACAAAGTAACAAAAGTATTAGATGAAGTTGGAATTGAACATGCATTATATAATGATGTAAAACAGAATCCAAGTGTAGCCAATGTAGAAGGTGGACTGGAAGTGCTGAAGAAGGAAGGCTGTGATTTTGTTGTAAGTATCGGAGGAGGATCTCCACAGGATTGTGGAAAAGCAATCTCAGTTTTGGCAACAAATGGTGGAAAGATCACAGATTATGAAGGTGTGAATAAATCAGAGAAGAAATGTCTTCCAATTGTAGCAATTGCAACAACAGCTGGAACATCTGCAGAAGTAACGATCAACTATGTTATCACAGATGAAGAAACTCATATTAAGATGATCATGGTAGATAGAAATACATTAGCATCTATTACAGTCAATGATCCAGAATTAATGTTAAGCAAACCAGCAGGATTAACAGCAGCAACAGGTATGGATGCATTAACACATGCAATGGAAGCCGTTGTGGCAAATGGAGCAATTGATGTTACAGATGCAACAGCATTATATGCGATCAAACAGATCTTTGAATATCTGCCAAGAGCCGTTAAAAATGGACAGGATATCGAAGCAAGAGAACAGATGTGTTATGCATGCTTCTTAAATGGAATTGCATTTAGCAACGCTGGATTAGGAAATGTTCATGCAATGGCTCATCAGTTAGGTGGATTATATGATCTGCCACATGGAGTATGTAACGCTATGCTTCTGCCGATCGTAGAAGAAGAGAATGCAAAACATGCACCAGAGAAATTCCGTGTGATGGCAGAAACAATTGGTATGGATGTAGAAGGAAAGACAGATCAGGAATGCGTAGATTACGTGATCGGAAAAGTAAAAGAACTTTCTGAGACAGTAGGTATTCCAAAATCACTGTCAGAACTTGGTGTCGAGAATCCAGATTTTGAAACACTTGCAGAAAATTCAATGAAAGATGCATGTGCAGGGGCAAATCCGGTATTTTTTGATAAAGAATTATTAATTGAATTATTCAAGAAAATTGCCTAATCTCATAAAATAATATAAAAAAGACCAGCACGCCAAATGTGCTGGCCTTTTTTATTACATAGGAAATTTCGATGAAATCCCCTATGTAATAAAAATATAAACAAATAAGGTTATACAGTAATGATCTGTGTATATTCACCTAATTTGCTGATCGTTTCTTTTGGAAGACCATCATCAGAGATCAGATAATCGATCTCCTGCCACGTTGCATACTGGCTTAAAGCAGTGGATGTAGCTTTGCTGCTGTCGGTTAGTACAATGCTTGTTTTTGAATTATGAAGGATTGTCTGTTTTGCCTGGGCATCCAAGAAGTCAATGGTAGTCGGACCGTTATGCTGGTCGAATCCAGTTGTGCCAAAGAAAGCGGTTTCAACTTTGACAGTACCTAAAAAGTTTGTTGTCTGATATCCTTCAAAGGATAAATTTAAACTGTTCATCTGTCCGCCAGCAACGTGGACAATGCAGTTAGAACCAAGGAAAGCCTGTGCAACAGAAAGAGAGTTTGTAATGACTGTTAAACCATCTCTTTTACTTAACATAGAAGCAAGACAAGCGCAAGTACTTCCGGTATCGAGATAGATCACAGCATTATCTGGAACAAATTCCAAAGCTTTTTCACAGATTTTTTCTTTTAATACGTGATTTTTCTCCAATTTTGCAGATACTGGCTGGGATTGAAACTCATAAGCAGAGACAGCTCCACCATATTTTTTATGGATCGCTCCGATTTCATTTAAGTGAATCAGATCACGACGGATCGTTTCTTTTGATACATCAAAGATTTCTGCCAGTTCCGTCATTTTGTATCCACCATTTTTTTCTAATAATTCTACAATTTCTTTTTGTCGCTGTGCGGCTATTTTTTTTGCCATAATTCTATATGCTTCAGACCAAAAGATAAATTTTGGCTGAAATACTCCTTTCCATATAATAAAAAAGTGTGCTATAACCACATAAAATAAAACATTTATGTGGAAGTTTGTGCTTATTATAACGAAAAATGAGGAAAAAAGCAATACTGTACATTGAATACATGCAAAAAGTTCCAAAAAAGAGATTGACAATGTGGAACTATGTGCCTATAATACAAGTATAAACAAAAACAAACACATTTGTGGCAAAGAGTTCCACAAGAAAGGCGGATTATTATGAAATTACAGTTAGCATTAGACGATATCACATTAGAGGACGCAATGGCATTAATTGACAAAGTACATAATTATGTCGATATCGTAGAGATCGGATCACCATTTATCATTGACTGTGGTATGGAACCAGTCAAAAGAATCAAAGCAAAATATCCAGAACTTGAAGTATTAGCAGACACAAAGATCATGGATGCAGGAGATTATGAAGCAGAACTTACTTACAAAGCAGGGGCTGATTACTGTACAGTACTTGGTGTAACAGATACATTAACAATCAAAGGATGCTTAGATGCAGCTAAAAAATATGGAAAGAAAGTATTTGTAGATATGATCTGTGTCAAAGACATCGAAGGTCGTGTTGCAGAGATTGAGGAAGCAGGAGTTACATGCATCGGAGTTCATACAGGAGTTGACTTACAGGCAGCAGGAGTTACACCAATGGATGACTTAAAACGTATCAAAGCAGCAAGCAAACAGTCAATGATCTCTGTTGCTGGTGGAATCAATGTAAATACAGTCGATGAATACAAAGCAATGGGAGCTGACATCGTGATCGTAGGTGGCGGAATCAACCACGCAGAAGATCCAGTTGCAGCAGCAAAAGCAATCTATGAAAAAGTTCATGCAGAATAATATAGTAGAAATCGATAAGGAGAATGAATTATGGAATGCCAGAATTTAAAGAAAATTGTTTTAGAACTTCAGGAAGCAGCAACACAGGTAGATGAAGATCAGGTAAATAAATTTGCAGATGCAATCATTGCAGCAAAAAGAATCTTTGTAGCAGGTGCTGGAAGATCAGGATTCTGTGCGAGAGGTTTTTCAAACCGTTTACTACATCTTGGGTTTGATGTATCATTTGTAGGAGAACCAACAACACCACCGATCAAAGAAGGAGACTTACTGATCATTGGTTCAGGATCAGGAACAACTGCTGGATTAGTCGTTATGGCAGAAAAAGCAAAGAAACAGGGAGCAGATATTGCGACTGTTACAATCTCTCCTGAAAATACGATCGGATCTATGGCAAAAGCATATATTCAATTACCAGGAAATACAAGATCATTAGAAGATGGCAAGAAAGCTGTAGAATCTATTCAGCCAGTCGGATCAATGTTTGAGCAGTTAAGCTGGCTGACATATGACACAGTCATTATGACATTAAGAGATAAAACAGGACAGACAAACGACGACTTAATTGCAAGACACGCAAACCTTGAGTAATTCTAAAATATAAAAAATAAAAGGAGGAATGAGTTGTGAAAGCAGTACATTTTGGAGCCGGAAAGATCGGAAGAGGATTCATTGGAGAATTATTATATAACACAGGATATGAAATCACTTTTGTCGATGTTAATGAAAAAGTAAATGCGGAATTAAATAAATATCACAACTATTATCTTTATATCATTGAAGAAGGATATAAAAGAAAAGAAATTAAAAACGTTTCTGCCTTATCACCAGTCACACAACCTTCCGAGGTTGTGGAGGCTGTTGCAAAGGCGGACCTTATTACAACAGCAGTATTAGCTGATAATTTCCCTAAGATTGCTGGAAATCTTGCGAAAGGGTTAAAACAAAGATTAGCTGAGAATGCCAAAAGAGTTAACATCATTCCATGTGAAAATGCTCTGTTTTGCGGAGATATTTTAAAGAAAGAAATTGTGGCAACAGGAATCATCACAGAAGAGGAAGTTGACAAGGCAGCAGCAATTCCAAACACAGCCGTTGACCGTATGGTATTTGGAACAGATAGAGATGACAGAGACGGAATCGAAGCAGGAAAAGATTTTGAACTTGCAGTAGAAGTTAATAAACTAACAGACCCAGAAAATCCACCGATCAAAGGTGCAGAATACACAGATAATCTTCAGAAATATCTGGAAAGAAAATTATATACTATCAATTGTGGACATGCATGGTCAGGATATATGGCACATGTTCAGGGATATGATATCATTCAGGATTATTTTGCCAAAGAAGAAAATGTCGAGATGACAAGAAGTGTAATGTTAGAAGTAGCAGCATTATTGGAAGCAAAACATGGATTTACACATCAGGAAATGTTAGATTATATCACATTTGCGATCAATCGTTTCTTGACACCAGGAATTGCAGGTCCAGTATCTCGTATCTCAAGAGCACCAATTCGTAAATTAGGACACGAAGACCGTCTTGTAGGACCTGCATATCAGTGCGAAGAACGTGGACTTGAAAATGAGATGTTATTAAAAGGAATTGCAGCAGCGTTTTTATTTGATGTCAAAGAAGATGAACAGTCTGTAGAATTACTTGCATATGTAAAAGAACATGGAATCGAAGATGCAGTCACTCATTTTTGTGGAATTGAAAAAGATGAAAAAATGTTTGCTAAGATCGTAAATTATTATAATGAATTTAAAAAATAAGCTGTAAGTTGATCAAAAGAAAAGGAGAACAGCATGGGAGAATTAAAAGTTAAAGTTCAGAAATTCGGTGCGTTTCTAAGTGGAATGGTCATGCCCAATATCGGTGCATTTATTGCCTGGGGTATTTTGACTGCATTATTTATTCCAACAGGGTGGTGTCCGAACGAACAGATGAATAAACTAGTAAGTCCAACACTTACATATCTAATGCCCGTCTTACTTGGATATACTGGTGGAAAAATGATTTATGACAAACGAGGAGGAGTTGCTGGAGCACTTGCAACTATGGGGGTTGTCGTAGGTGCAGATATCACAATGTTAATTGGTGGTATGGCGATGGGACCTTTTGGTGCATGGGTCATCAAAAAAGTTGACAAATTCTTTGAAGGAAAAGTAAAACCAGGACTTGAAATGTTAGTCGATAACTTCTCCATGGGAATTGTTGGAGCATTATTAATGGCATTTGGATTCTGGGCAGTAGAACCAGTATTTCATGTGATTCTTACAGTGTTAAGTGCAGGAGTTAACTGGTTAGTTGTAAAAAATTTATTACCATTAACAGCGATTTTTGTACAGCCAGCACAGGTATTGTTCTTAAATAATGCGATCAACCATGGGATCATGGTACCGATCGGAATTGAACAGGCAGCAAAAGCTGGAAAATCTATCTTATTCCTTGTAGAAGCAAATGGTGGTGTTTGGACAGGTGTCGCACTTGGATTTGCAATCTGGGGAAAAGGTATGGCAAAGAAATCAGCACCAGCAGCAACGATCATCATGGGTGTTGGAGGAATTGCTGAAGTCGTATTCCCTTATGTGTTATCAAAACCAAAAACGATCATTGCTCCGATCATCGGAAACATGGCAGGATTATTTACTTTAACAGCCTTAAAGGGTGGAACTGTTGCAGCTGTATCTCCAGGAAGTTTCTTTGCATTACTTGCGATGACACCAAAAGGAGGTTTTGCAGCTAACATTGCAGGATATGTAGTGGCATTAGTTGTATCTGCCGCAATAGTTGGAATTATCTTAAAGTTTGATAAAACTGAAGATCCTGACGAACTCCCAACTGTTAATAAACCAAATTTCAATAAGAAAGTTGTAAAAAAAGCGGCTGGAAAGATTGAAAAAATCTTCTTCGCATGTGATGCCGGAATGGGATCAAGTGTTATGGGGGTTTCCTTAATGAAAAATAAAGTAGAAGAAGCCGGACTTCCTGTAGAAGTTGAACATATTTCTGTAAAAAATATTACAGAAGAGCCTGACCTGATCGTAACAACCAATGCATTAAAAGCAAGAGTAGAAGATACGATCGCTAAATATGAAAAAGAAATTCCAGTCTTTGGTGTTGACAATCTTTTGGACGAATCAAAATATGATGAACTCATTGCTATGTTAAAAGAAACAGGAATGGGAACACAAATGCCAAAAGTAACTGCCAAAGAAGAGAAAACTCCTGAAGCAAAGAAAGATCTTTTCACAGAAGAAAATATTATTCTGAATGCAAAAGTGAAAGATAAGACAGAAGCGATCAAATTAGCCGGAAGTCTCTTAAAAGACCACGGATACATCGAGCCGGAATATATCGATGCCATGATCCAGAGAGACAAAGAAGCTTCTGTATACTTAGGAAATCATTTTGCAATTCCACATGGAGTGGCAGGTTCAGAAAAATATATCAAAAAGTCAGGAATTTCCTTCGTACAGATTCCAGATGGAGTCGACTTTGACGGAGAAACAGCCTACGTCATGGTAGGAATCGCCGGAAAAGATGGAGAACACATCGAAATCTTAGGAAATATCGCAGCTGTCTGCACAGATCTTGATAATATTGAGAAACTGCGCACAGCCAAAGATAAACAGGAAGTCTTAGACATCTTCAAGACTTTATATAAATAACTCTTAAATCATCTATATGAAAGTCATGATCACATGGAATCTATGGTCATGGCTTTTTTGGTGCGCCTTGCGGCGCACGTCGCTAATGGATGAAAGTTCCTAATCCGCCCTAGTAGTGGGAAGGATACAGCCAAGACCAAGGGTGTCCATCGTGAGATGGAATCTGAAGGAAGGTGGAGGCAAATCTCTGGTCTGACGAACAGAAATCACATCAGGCTATAGTTAAGGATAAGGTTGCCAAACAAACCAAAGTCCAATAACTACTCGGAATTAACTGTAGTAAATGTGGCAGATATATGGAGAGAAAGTGACGTGTGGTACCAAGGGAGGTCTCGTCAACGGACGAAAACAGAGTATGAAGTCCGTGAGTAACAACGAATGGCGAGAAGTCAGCAGAAGCCATAGTAAACCGGTGGTTGCAAACATCGGCGAAGGGCTGAACTTTAGGAGACACAAGCAATGAATGTAACTGAAAGTAGATTTAAGAACAGACAACTTCATATAGAGGACTATCTGCAAATGGTATCTGCGGAACAGAAAGAGTATGCAGAAGTGTTCGACTACTCTAAGATTACTGAAAAGAGCAGTGTCATCACAGACTATTGGACGAACAATCTTTTGGAATTGATCTTGCGAAAAGATAATCTTAACAAAGCTTATAAGCAAGTCAAAAGAAACAAGGGAAAAGGTGGAATCGATGGAATGCAGGTGGATGAACTTCTGCCCTTCCTCAGAGAAAACCAGAGAACCCTGATACGAAAGATAAGGGAAGGTAAATATAAGCCGAACCCAGTTCGGAGGGTAGAAATACCAAAGGAGACAAAAGGCGAATATCGACAACTGGGGATACCCACAGCAGTCGATAGAGTTATTCAACAGGCAATCGCACAGGAATTATCGCCAATCTATGAGGAGCAATTCTCAGAGAACAGTTTTGGGTTCAGACCAAGAAGAGGAGCACACGATGCTCTGAGACAATGCCAAAAGAATGTAGACGAGGGCTATGTATATGTAATAGATATGGACTTGGAAAAGTTCTTCGATACAGTAAGCCAGAGTAAACTGATAGAGGTACTGTCAAGAACCATTAAAGATGGCAGAGTCATATCGCTGATACACAAATATCTGAATGCGGGAGTTATAGCAAACGGAATATTTGAACGTACAGAGATAGGGATGCCACAAGGAGGACCATTAAGTCCACTGCTTAGTAATGTGATGCTAAATGAATTAGATAAAGAACTGGAGTGCAGGGGACACAGATTTGTCCGATATGCAGATGATTGCATGATAATGTGTAAGAGCAAAAAGAGTGCAGAGAGAACTTTGGAAAATATCATTCCATTTATTGAAGGAAAACTTTTCCTGAAGGTAAACAGGAAGAAAACGGAGGTAGCACATATCAGCAAAGTCAAATATCTAGGCTACAGCTTTTACAGATATAAAGGGAAATGCAGATTCAGAGTACATGCAAAGTCAGTGGCTAAGATGAAAAATAAAATCCGGGAACTGACAGACCGAAACAAAGGAATTAGCAATAAAAAACGAGAAAAGGAGTACCAGGAGTACGTGCGAGGATGGGTGCAATACTACAGACTAGCAGATATGAAAGGACTTCTAAAAAGAACAGATGAATGGGCAAGGCGGAGAATCCGAGCGGTCTATTGGAAACAATGGAAGAAAATAAAAACAAGATACCGAATGCTAAAAGCATTGGGTACGGAACACTGGAAAGCGAAAGAACTAGCCTGTAGTAGAAAAGGTTGCTGGAGAATGGCACAAGTGCTGAACCAAATCTTTTCGAAAAAAATAATAGCCAGACTGGGATACACGTCCATGTCTGACTATTATCTAACAGTATGTGAAAACTAAAGAACCGCCGTGTACCGAACGGTATGCACGGTGGTGTGAGAGGTCGGCTAATCAATTAATGATTAGCCTCCTACTCGATTAGTTATAAGATAACATAGAAAAACTCCTTTTTCTCATAGGATGCCGAATATAGGGATTTCTATACATTAAAAATAAAATATGATAAAATGATAGACAGAAAACGAAACTTATACATTCTGATTAAGATGATAAATGAAATATGATGCAGGAAAAAATAATAGATGAGCAAAGAAAATTTTGAAAAGCAGATTCGAAAAAGAATGGAACAATTAGAGGAAATTAATAAACATGGGATATTTAAAGAACTAAAAGGAACGGTTGTAGATTTTGATTATGATACTAAAAGTTTGACAATGACATTTGAAGCTACGAAATTTCATGAAAATGCGTTTGGAATTATGTTTGGAGGTTCTTTAGCCGGTATGTTTGATATTGCTTTTGGAACATTGACGGCAGGATTGGGAGACTACAGTGTAGCTCCAACGGTACAGCTTTCTACAACATTTTTAAAAGGAATACCGACAGGAGCGATAGTGAGAACAGAGGTAGAAGCTGTATCTACAGGTAAGACGATTATGAATTTTGTTGGAAAAGCTTATGTTGGAGAAGATCTGGTTGGAAGTGCCAGCGGGACATTTATGACGCCGCGTCCATTTAAGAAATTCGATACAAGCAAATAAAGATTTGGGGCTTAGCCCCAAATCTTTTAGAATCAAACATTTTCAATTTCTTTCACAGCATCAAGAATCATATCAGGAGTCACTTCATAAGGCCATACACGTACATCAATTCCAGATAAAGCCTTTGTGATCACAGCATCCATATCATCAAGTGTCGCATGGATATCTGCAAGTTTCACAGGGAATCCCATATTC
>JAXJNA010000057.1:0-7042 GCA_036312945.1 Anaerostipes hadrus | reverse complement strand
TGCATTGGAATTTTGCCATATTTTGAATAAATTCGCAGCCCAATTGGACGAATGTCTGAGCTTCAAAGACTTTGGTCTTAGACAAAACTCCAGAGCGAGTTTTCGTAGGAAATTGGGCGGATCAGCGATTTGTTCAAAATGTGAGCAAAATTTCACCGCATCGCTTTCGATTGCTTATTTATTTTTTATCATATACTCAAAATCTACAGTTGACCAACTACAAAATTTTAAAATTTATCCACAAATCTGAACAAATTTCTTTATTCTATCTACAGAAACGCTTCGATACCGATCTCCATCTTCATCGGATACCTGAAATGATACTCTCTCTCCCATTCCAGTTGCATCGACTCCCCAGCCTCTGCATGTGCTGTGTAACTGTTTGATTCCTGTTTTGTCCATGATCTTCTGGGCGTTGTTTTCGTTGACTCCACATCCTGCGATGATCTCGATCTGATTTCCATATTTTTTCTGAAGATCTGCTAATAGATGAATTCCTTCTTCTGCGGTTGCTTCCTGTCCGCTTGTCAGTAGTCGGTCAAATCCTAGATCGATCAGTGTTTCGATTGCCTCATATGGATCTCTTGTACAGTCAAATGCTCTATGGAATGTCGCTTTGCGTCCTTCATTTTTTACATTTTCCAAGAATTCCTGACAACGGTTCTTATCGATTGTTCGGTCTTCATTCAGGAAACCGAAAGATACTCCGTCTGTCCCATATGCTAATAATAATTTAAGATTCTCAAGCATCTGTTCATACTGGTAATTTGTATAGCAGAATCCACCTGCTCTGGCTCTTACCATAGATACGATCTCGATATCGCTGTATTGTTTGATCATGATCAAGCTTCCTAAAGATGGTGTTAATCCACCTAAACTTAATGCACTGTTTAATTCTACTCTTTTTACTCCGCATTCGCTTGCCATCATAGCATCTTCGAAGCTTCCACAACATACTTCTATCATATTTTCCTTCCTTTACTCACAAATATTTTATAATTCCGGCATGTATTTTTTGCCTGTTTCTGTCTGGGCAAGACCTGCCTGACTGGTTTCCTTTAAAGAACATGGCAAGAGGTCTCCGACTTCTGCCATTGCATCGATCACTTCATCCAATGGAACCTTACTTTCAATGCCTGCCATTGCCATATCTGAAGCTGTGATCGCATTGACGGATCCGATGACATTTCTCTTGATACATGGTACTTCTACCAAACCACCTAATGGATCACATACCAATCCCAATAATGATTTCAAGGCAAATGCTCCTGCATCAAAGATCTGCTTTGTGCTGCCGCCACGAATATACGTAATAGCTGTTGCTGCCATACAGGAGGCTGAACCGATCTCTGCCTGACATCCTCCTTGTGCCCCTGCGATACAGGCACGTTTTGCGATAACCTGTCCGACTCCGGCCGCAATATACATTCCTTCTAGCATCTTTGTCTCTGGTACTTTATGAAATTCTTCATATGTGATCAATACTGCTGGAAGCACCCCGCACGCTCCGGCTGTTGGTGCTGCTACGATACGTTTCATACAGGCATTTGATTCACCCATTTTTAAGGCATTTGCCATGACGGTCCCGACAAATTCACCGGTCAGATTCTGCATTTTTCTAACCTCTTCCATCATTTTTTCACCATCACCGCCTGAAAGACCGCTTTGTGATTTTAAATCTTTATCGTAACTTTCATTAGCTTCTTTCATTGCAAGATACATACTGCTCATTTTCCCGATAGACTCCAGACGGTCTACCTGTCGTTCTGTCATATCATCATGTAAAATTGCTTCCCATAATTGACAGTCTTGTTCTTTTGCTCTTGTTTCTATCTCTTCCACGGATACAAACCCCATACTCTAGTCCTCCTTCATCTTAGCAAGATATGTAACTTTCTGAATTCCTTCCAGACGTTCCAAAAAGTTCAGACCTTCTTCTGGTATTTCTTTGTCGCATTCAATGACCATGACTGCACTTCCACCTCTGTGATCACGGTATAATTGCATCGTTGCGATATTAACCGATTTATGAGCAAGCATTGATGTGACTTCTGCTACATGTCCTGGCTGATCGTCATTGTGTACGACTAATGTTGTATACTCCCCGCTAAAGTTTGCTTCCAGACCATCGATCGTGCAGATCTTAATTCGACCACCACCTAAGGAACAGGCTATAATCTCAAGATTCCTTCCTGATTCTCCGACAAGTAATAATTTTACACTGTTTGGATGTGCATTTTTTAATTGAATCTTTCCGATTTCAAATTTCATCCCTGATTCTTTTGCAATGTCAAAACTGTCTGGAATCCGAATGTCATCGGCCGCCATGCCAAGTAATCCTGCCACTAATGCTTTGTCTGTACCATGTCCTTTTCCTGTTGCAAGAAATGATCCATGTAATAGTATTTTGGCTTCTTTTACCGATTCTCCGAGCAGATGCCTTGATACCTGTCCGATCCTTACAGCACCTGCTGTGTGAGAGCTCGACGGTCCGACCATCACTGGTCCTACGATGTCAAATAAATTCATATGATTTCTCCTGTCTATAAATGCCTTTCGTCTTTTGAAATGCTGTTTTGCCGTGTATCATTTTGTTTCTTGTATATAATTTACTCGTAATATACGAAAAAGGCAAGTATAGAATTTCCTATACTTGCCCTGCTTTGGAACGTCTCATATTAATCTTTGGATTATTTTCTAAAAATTAAATCCTTTGATCGTTGCAAAATAATCTTCTGGTGTTTCTGCACGACGGATCATTTCTGTTGTTCCATCCTCTTTTAATAAGATTTCTGCAGATTTTAATTTACCATTGTAGTTATATCCCATTGCAAATCCGTGTGCTCCTGTATCATGGATCACTAACAGATCTCCCATGTCAATCTTTGGTAATTTGCGGTCGATCGCAAATTTATCGTTATTTTCGCAAAGAGATCCTGTGATATCATATACATGATCTGCTGGTTCGTTTTCTTTACCCATAACTGTGATGTGATGGTATGCCCCGTACATTGCAGGTCTCATTAAGTTTACTGCACACGCATCAACACCAATGTATTCTTTATGTGTATGTTTTTCATGGATTGCTTTTGTTACTAAATGTCCGTTTGGTGCAAGCATGTAACGTCCAAGTTCTGTAAAGATCTTCACGTCTCCCATTCCAGCTGGTACTAATACTTCGTCATATACTTTGTGTACACCTTCACCGATCACTGCAATATCATTTCCTGTCTGATCTGGAAGGTAAGGGATTCCGACTCCACCAGATAAGTTGATAAATCCGATATGAACTCCAACTTCTTCTTTTAATTTAACTGCTAATTCAAATAACTGTTTTGCAAGTGTTGGATAATATTCATTTGTAACTGTGTTACTTGCAAGGAAAGAGTGGATTCCGAATTCTTTAACACCAAGTTCTTTTAACTGTTTGAAAGCTTCAAAGATCTGCTCTGTTGTCATTCCGTATTTTGCATCTCCTGGGTTATCCATGATGTCTGTTCCTAATGCGAAAACTCCACCTGGATTGTAACGGCAGGAAATCTTTTCTGGGATTCCGGCACATTCTTTTAAGAATTCGATATGTGTAATATCATCTAAGTTAATCGTTGCACCTAACTGTTTTGCCAGAATAAATTCTTCTGCTGGTGTATCGTTAGAAGAGAACATAATCTCGCTTCCATCAAATCCACAACGATCTGACATCATAAGTTCTGTTAAAGATGAGCAGTCTGTTCCGCATCCTTCTTCTTTTAAAATCTTTAAGATTGTTGGATTTGGTGTAGCTTTCACTGCAAAATATTCTTTAAATCCTTTATTCCATGAAAATGCTTTGTATAATCCTCTTGCTGTTTCACGGATTCCTTTTTCATCATATAAATGAAATGGTGTTGGATATTTTTTTACGATTTCATCTAACTGTTCTTTTGTTACAAATGGTACTTTTGCCATGGTGTTTGGTTCCTTTCTTCTATACTTTTGTATATTTATTTCATTTTTAATAGTTGTATTTCATTGGCCAGTGCATCTTTAAATACTTCCACCAGATTATTGTTACTGGAATACAAGCTAGTTGCTTCGTAACGATTTGTGATCACGCCTGTTAAAACGTCTTTAGAATCCGTGATCAATCGGATCTGTTCTTTCTTACATTCTGTCAGATAAACAGTTGCTCCTTGTAAATCAAATGGTTCATTCGTTATGATCACGACTTTCTTTCCTTCACTTACCATCTTCTCTAAGTGTTCCCGAAACATCTCCAGTCGTTCATTGTATACAGAGATATACGCACGCTCTTCTGCACAAAGCAGCATATCAATGATCTTATCGCAAATATGTTCTTCGCCTTTGATCGTCAGATATCCGCCTTCGTTCTTGCGTTTGCCCGGAAGTTCCGCAATCAGCTCTGTCTTCTTCTGTTCCAGATGCCGGATCTTATTACTGCAGAATTCTTCGATCGCTACTGGTGTGTAACGAACTGTATCTTCCTCTTGTATATAGGCTGCGCCTTTGTCTACCAAGCCTGCCAATGCATTGTAAGCGTTCGATCTTGAGATCCCGCTTTGTTTGGCTGCCTCGTATCCGTTAAGGCTTCCTTCCAGTGTCAGTAAAATGTAAAGACTGGCTTCGTGTCTTGTAAGTCCGAATTCCATCAGACGCTCTACATTATCCATCACTTTCACCTCGTGTTCCTATCTAGGACTACTATAGTCGAATTAAAAAAGAATGTCAAGGTTTCATTGACATTCTGAGAATTTTTCTTGAGTTTTCCTACCACTCTTCGTCTTTTCCTAGATATTGTTTCCCACCAACTGTCATGATATCAAATTCGACATATGCGATATGATCTTTGCTTTCTCCATAAATGGTATATTGTTTTTTAACATTTTGAGCATCTTTTCGAATCTGCTGCAATCTGGCATACTGTTTCGCTTCTTTTGATGAAATCGTCTTTTGTTCATTTGTTTTGGACTCTGTAAGTGTAAAATTATAATTATCAAAATTTATATAATATGCTTCCAGCTTCTGTCTGTCTTTTACTTTCCAAAATACCGTCTGCATCATGGCTTTATCACTTGGATCAAGAAAGACCATATCACAGCCACTGTTTGATGAAAGTGCATAGACAGGTTCTGCTGCAGCTTTCCACCAAGAAATGGTTTTGACAATCTTTTTGTCTGTCTGATTCATCGTTTCTTTCAGCCAAAATGCTGGTTTTCTGCCTTTCATAGAAGTTTCCAGATAACCAAAACTCATGGCTCCATCTCCACCGCCATCAGCTGTCTCATAACAATCTCCGCGATATGTAAATGTTGTAATATCTAAAAATGAATCCATTTGATCATGATTCCATTGATAATATCCGATTTCTTTTTCATTCTTTGGTCCTTTTGTGATCTTGACCATATGATTCCAGCCGATCAAAACTGCTGCTATGAATGTACAGATTGTTATGATACATCCAATGATCATGACTGTTTTTTTATTTTGTTTCATTCCACTCTCCTTATGATCTTATGTAAAATCTAGCTATATGCAATTGCTGTAAGAACAAAGGACACCAGCATAAACACACTGTGGAAGTATAGTTTTCTGCGGTCCTCTTCCTGATCGATCAATCCATATGTCATAATAAACCTTAGGATAATATTGATCATCTGCAATGCATTAAATGCTTTCGTTGTTACTGCAAGAGATCCTGAACCATGATCCAGTGCAAGGATAAGTCCAAAGATCAGTGTCATCAAATACATGGCAATGCATTGCACATAAAAGTAAAACTTATCCTCCCAAGCAAGTTTTAAGAATACATTTCTCTCGTCCTCTGCAAAAATTGCAATAAACATAAGGTTACCTAAACCTACAGATCCTATCTCTGGCTGTATAAAGATGATTATAACTGCCTGAATAGCCATTAGGAGTAATGTGAACCATTGTTTTTTGATCGTTTGCATATTTTCCATCCTCTCCCTCTTTTTCATATCTTTATTCAAAAGATATTTTTAGTATATCTGATACGTAATTAATTGTCTATCTTTTTGTATTGACATTTATATTTATAATTGTTAATATATTCCATGTAAATATTTTACAGTATGTTGAAATTTCTTCTTTCGTCTATTGGCCAATCAAATATTTATCATATCATGAGTTTATGTATCAATTAATTTATTTTCTTATCTAGCAGTGCTTGCCACTATCTGTATTTTTTTATACAATGAAAGGAGAAACTCATGAATAAAAATAAAAAATTGCTGCAAGATTTAACATTACTTGACCGCTTTTTATTTGCTGAAGTTATGGAGGATCCTAAGACATTTGAGAATATATTATCTATTATTCTTGGAGAAGTAGATTTTTCAAATATGAAAGACTGTTATTCTATTATCATTGCACCTTTCGATCTCTTTGGGAAAGAATTATATCAGTATACTTTTCAAATGACTTGTGCTGAAACTGGTCAACAATTAGAAGATGGTGCTACGCAAATTTTTCTGAATACGCATGGTAAGAATCCAAAAGATATCAGTCCTGAATTAAAGGAACTTCTTTATTATATGGAGCATACTACTGAAGAAATATCTTGCTCTACTTCACGCCTTCAGGAAATTAAGAATCATGTCAATATTGTGAAATCCAGCGAAGAGATTGGAGTGAAATATATGCAGGAATGGGAAGAAAAAATTCTTGAAAAACGTAAGGCCCGTGCTGAAGGATTGGCTGAGGGACAGACTATAACATTAATTCAGCAGATGAAAAAGAAAATTCAGAAATCGAAAACCTTAATTCAAATTGCTGATGAGTTGGAAGAAGAACCTGATAGCATTCAATCACTTTACGAATGTATTTCACAAAATGTTAATCTGACAACTGAAGAAATTTATAAAATCTATATTTCACCTGATAAAACTGAAGATCGAGTAGGAGGCGGTGACTAACCGCCGTCCTCTCACACCACCGTGCGTACCGTTCGGTACACGGCGGTTTCAATAGTTGACATGCACAGACTGATAGGCTGTGGCTAAATCATAAAAGCCACTGTTTA
>JAXJNA010000056.1:0-19287 GCA_036312945.1 Anaerostipes hadrus | reverse complement strand
GAACCTTAAAAAATATGGAGAGGATGTTCTGAAACAATCTGTAGCATAATATGTTCAAGTGATTACAGATATGTACTGATACGTTAGTCAGGAATTAACGCCTATGGAGAGTACAAGAATTTGTGAGTAGTATATGAATTGATTCATTACAAAAGCATACTCGTTGAAGTAGGAATGAAACATAAAGGTTTATAACTTTTTATAAGTTTTCAGTAACGGGCTCATGAGTTTTACACATTTACATGTCCATACAGAATACAGTCTGCTGGATGGTTCCAGTAAGATCAAGGAGCTGGTTCATCAGGCAAAAGAGCTTGGCATGGACAGCATTGCGATCACTGATCATGGAGCGATGTACGGAGTGATCGATTTTTACAGGGCAGCGAAAGCAGAAGGGATCAAACCGATCATTGGATGCGAGATTTATGTAACAACTGGTTCGAGATTCGATAAAGAAGCCAGTCAGGGAGATAAAAGATACTATCATCTGGTACTTCTTGCCCAAAATGACACGGGTTACCATAACTTGATGAAGATCGTTTCCAGAGGGTTTACCGAAGGATTTTATTACAAGCCACGAGTAGATTATGAAGTTCTGGAAGAATACAAGGAAGGTCTGATCGCATTAAGCGCATGCCTTGCTGGGGAAGTTGCAACTTATATCCGTGAAAATAACTACGAAAAAGCAAAGAATACGGCGTTGAGATTACAGGATCTTTTTGGAAAAGGCAATTTCTTCTTGGAATTGCAAGATCACGGAATTCCAGACCAGACAAAAGTGAATACGGCACTGCTTAAGATGTCAAAAGAGACAGGCATTGATCTGGTTGCTACAAATGATATTCATTATACATTCAAAGAAGATGCGGAGGCACATGATATTCTGCTTTGTATCCAGACGGGGAAGAAAGTGCAGGATGAAGACCGTATGCGTTATGAAGGAGGTCAGTATTATTTAAAATCTCCGGAAGAGATGCAGAGATTGTTCCCATATGCAAGAGAAGCAATCGAGAATACAGGCAAGATCGCTGAACGTTGTAATGTTGAGATCGTATTTGGAGAACAGAAAGTGCCAGAATACGATGTGCCAGAAGGATACACTGCAGTTACGTATCTGAACCATTTATGTGAGGAAGGCTTAAAACGCCGTTATCCGAATATTACAAAAGAATTAAGAGAACGGTTGGATTATGAATTGAAAACCATTGAAAATATGGGATATGTTGATTATTTTCTGATCGTATGGGATTTCATTCATTATGCAAAAGAACATGGGATCGCAGTTGGACCTGGTCGTGGTTCTGCAGCCGGAAGTATCGTTTCTTACTGTTTGGAGATCACAGATATCGATCCGATCCGCTATCAACTGCTGTTTGAACGTTTCTTGAATCCAGAACGTGTATCCATGCCCGATATCGACGTGGATTTCTGTTATGAGAGAAGACAGGAAGTCATTGATTACGTTGTAAGAAAATACGGAAAAGATCAGGTGGTACAGATCATCACTTTCGGAACTATGGCAGCAAGAGCCGTGATCCGTGATGTTGGAAGAGTTTTGGATATTCCATATGCAAAAGTAGATGGAATATCCAAGATGGTTCCAAATGAATTAAATATTACGATCGATAAGGCATTAAAGATCAGCAAGGACTTGAGAAATGCTTATGAGCAGGATGAAGAAACACATTATCTGATCGATATGTCGAAGAGACTGGAAGGACTTCCAAGACATGCTTCCATGCATGCAGCTGGAGTCGTGATCGGTAAGACAGCGATTGATGAATATGTGCCATTAGCAACAGGTGCAGATAACGCAGCTGTTACTCAGTTTACGATGACAACGATCGAAGAACTCGGCCTGTTAAAGATGGATTTTTTGGGACTTCGTACATTAACAGTTATTCAGGATGCAGAGAAAATGGTGCGAAGAAAAGTGCCGGATTTTGATATCACGAAAATTGATCCGACAGACAAAGAAGTTTATGAGATGATCGGAAATGGTCATACAGAAGGTGTATTTCAGTTGGAAAGTTCTGGAATGAAGTCATTTATGAAAGAATTAAAACCACAGAATATGGAAGATATCATCGCTGGAATTTCTTTGTATCGACCGGGACCAATGGACTTTATTCCACGATACATTGAGGGAAAGAATCACCAGGAAAGCATCCATTATGAATGTGAACAGATGGAAGAGATTCTGGAGCCAACCTATGGATGTATCGTTTATCAGGAACAGGTTATGCAGATCGTTATGAAATTAGCCGGATATACGCTTGGACGAAGTGACCTTGTACGTCGTGCGATGTCCAAGAAAAAAGGCGATGTCATGATCAAAGAGCGACAGAATTTCGTTTATGGAAATGAAGAAGAAGGAATTCCAGGATGTATCAATAACGGTATTGATGAAAAGACAGCGAACCAGATCTGGGATGAGATGTTAGACTTTGCAAAATATGCATTTAACAAATCTCATGCGGCAGCATATGCAGTAGTTGCCTATCGTACAGCCTATTTAAGATGTCATTATCCAGTAGAATTTATGGCAGCTTTGTTAACCTCTGTTCTTGGAAATACAAACAAGATTTCAGAATACAGTTATGCCTGCAAGAAGTTAGGAATTAAGATCTTGCCGCCAGATATTAACTATGGAGAGGGTGCGTTCTCTGTAGACCATGGAAATATCCGCTATGGACTGACTGCGATCAAGAGTCTGGGACGGCCAGTCATTGAAGCGATCATAAGAGAACGAAATTTAAATGGACCATACAGAGATTTTAAAGATCTCGTGGAACGATTATCGAGCAAAGAGATTAATAAACGAACCGTGGAAAATCTGATCAAATCGGGAGCTTTAGATTGTTTTCATGTAACAAGAAAGCAGCAGATGATCGTTTACGCCAGCGTGATCGACAGTATCCAGAAAGAACGGAAAAATGAGATCGCAGGACAGATGAGTCTGATGGACCTTCTTGGAGAAGAAGACCAGCAGTCTTTTCAGATTTCTTATCCGGATGTCGGGGAATATGAGAAAGAGCAGAAACTTGCCATGGAAAAGGAAGTGCTTGGAATCTACGTCAGTGGACATCCTTTAGAGGATGATATGGAACGCCTTGAACGAAGCGTAACAGCACATACTTCTGATTTTGTGATTGATGAAGAAACAGGAAAGACAAAGATTCACGATCGGGAAAGCTGTATCATTGGTGGATTGATCAGTGAGATGAGTGTGAAACTTACGAAGAAGAATCAGAATATGGCATTTATCACACTGGAAGATTTAAGAGGAACTGTGGAAGTTGTCGTATTTCCAAGACAGTATGCGACATATCAGTCTCTTTTAAGAGAAGATGCCAAAGTATTTATCAAAGGAACAACACAGATTTCCGAAGAAGAAAGCAAAGTCATCTGTAATCAGATCATCAGTTTTGAGGATAGCAGACAGGAATTGTGGGTACAATTTGCAGATAAGGAAGCATTTTTTAAAGAAGAGGACGCATTAAAAGGTATCTTAACTTCCTATCCAGGTAAAAATCCAGTGGTGATCTATTGCAAAACAGAACGTGCAGTGAACCGTTTAGGGAGAGATTATATGGTTTCTGGTGACGAGAATTTATTATTTGAGCTCGAAAAACGATATGGAAAAGAAAATATTCGGGTTAGATCGTTAGGAATATAACAAAGACTATTGAAAAATTTCTTTAAATGGATTAGAATAAAAGCCAAGTTAAGAATTGTATGGATTAATAATTGGAGGATATTGCAAATGGGAAAACCAAACATTAAAACAATTGGAGTTTTAACAAGTGGTGGAGATGCACCTGCTATGAACGCAGCAGTGCGTGCCGTAGCCAGAATTGGTAAGGAAAGAGGATTAAAAGTCAAAGGAATCCGTAAAGGTTACAATGGACTGTTAAACGAAGACATCATCGATTTAACACCAACAGAAACAGCCGATACGATCTTCCGTGGAGGTACGATCCTTTTCACAGCCAGATGTGAAGAATTTAAGACAGAAGAAGGTCAGAAACGTGGTGCTGAGATCTGTAAAGCACACGGAATCGACGGACTGGTAGTTATTGGTGGAGACGGTTCTTTCCAGGGAGCTAAGAAGTTAGCAGCACTTGGAATCAACACGATCGGTGTTCCAGGAACGATCGACTTAGATATCGCATGTACAGAATATACGATCGGATTCGATACAGCTGTTAACACAGCGATGGAAGCGATCGATAAGATCCGTGATACATCAACATCTCATGAAAGATGTAGTATCGTAGAGGTTATGGGACGTGGAGCTGGATATATCGCATTATGGTGTGGTATGGCAACAGGAGCAGAAGATATCCTGATCCCAGAAAGCTTTGATGGAAACCTTCCTAAGGTAGAACAGCAGATCATCGAACATTTACTTCGTAACAGAGCAAAAGGTAAGACACATCATATGGTAATCAATGCCGAAGGTGTTGGACATTCTTATAGTATGGCGAAGAGAATCGAATCTGCAACAGGTATTGAAACACGTGCTACGATCCTTGGACATATGCAGCGTGGTGGAAGCCCAACAGCAAAAGACCGTGTATACGCTTCTATGATGGGTGCTTACGCAGTTGACTTATTATGTGCAGGAAAGACAAACCGTGTTGTTGGATACCAGAACGGAAGATTCATGGATATGGACATTGACGAAGGACTTGCAATGACAAAAGATATCGATGAATATCAGCTTCAGATCGCACATTTATTAGGAAAATAAATAAAACATGATCTTAGAGGAATCCTGTTTATCTAGGATTCCTCTATTTCTCTATATAGGAGCATTATTTTATGAAAGAGTTACGACCGGTACAGGTCATATTGCTTGGATTTTTAATTACAATATTTGCAGGATCGATACTGCTTGCGCTGCCGATCGCAACGCAAAGCGGTCAGGCAACGCCGTATATTGATGCATTATTTACAGCAACAACATCTGTGTGTGTGACGGGATTGATCGTTGAGACAACAATGACGCATTGGAGTATATTTGGGCAGGCAGTGATCATATTGCTTGTACAGATTGGAGGACTTGGCGTCATTACGATCACAACCGGAATGTTTTTTATGCTTCGAAAGAGGATCACTCTTGGGAATAGAATGTTGATTCAGGAGTCTATGGGTCTTAATACAATGACAGGTTTAGTTCCATTAGTTAAGAAGATTTTGATCGGGACAGGGATCATAGAAGGAATTGGAGCAGTTCTTTATGCGACGCAGTATGTGCCGGAATTTGGCATTGGATATGGAATATGGGCATCGATCTTTAATTCGATATCGGCATTTTGTAATGCAGGAATGGATATTGTAAGAGACGACAGCCTGCGAAGCTATGTGACGAATCCAGTCATGAATTTTACAACGATGGCACTGATCATTCTGGGAGGTCTTGGATTTGTTGTATGGAAAGATCTCTGGCAGGGATTCAAAAAGGTCGTAAAGGATAAAGTTCCTGTAAAAAAGACGATACAACAATGGAGATTTCAGACCAAGATCGTATTATCCATCACGGCATTTTTGATCTTATTTGGTACAGTATTGATCTTTTTGTTTGAATATCATAATCCGGCAACCATGGAGGAACTGTCATTGCCACAGAAGATTCAGGCATCACTGTTTCAGGCTGTGACGACACGTACCGCAGGGTTTGAGACGGTGGCACAGGGCGCATTGACGGATGCATCTTCACTGGTTTCTATGTTTCTGATGATCATTGGAGGATCACCAACTGGTACCGCAGGTGGTGTCAAGACAGTCACATTTGCCATCCTTGTATTTTGTGTGATCTCTGTGGCGAAACAGGAAGAATCGATTACATTATTTAAACGAAGAGTGCCACAGAATCTGTTGTCTAAGGCACTTGCGATCATTGTGATCAATCTGATCGTGTTGATGACATCTGTGTTATTGCTGTTAGTGTTTGATCATGGGACTTTTATGGATTCATGTTATGAATGCGTATCAGCACTCGCGACAGTTGGTTTGACGAAAGGTTTGACCCCGAATTTGACAATTGCGGGGAAAGTGATTATCATCATTACCATGTATTTAGGGCGTGTTGGACCGATTTCCATGGCGATCGGTTTTTCGCAGAAGAATAAGAAAAAGATGGTCATGTATCCAGAACAGGATCTGATCTTATAAGTGAAATAGATTCACATTATAACATGATATCGCAACGGAGGTAACGGAATAGAATGAAGAAATCAGTTGCAGTTTTAGGACTTGGAAAGTTTGGAAGCAGCATCGCAAGATCACTTGCCAAAGGTGGAGCAGAAGTACTGGCAGTTGATAAGGATGAAGATCTTGTGAGAGATATCGCAGATGAAGTAACTTGCGCAGTCTGTGTGGATATATCTGATAAGGAAATGATGAACAATATCGGGCTGGAAGGAATGGATGCAGTTGTGATCGCAACGGCAGAACATTTGGATGCCAGTGTTATGGCATTGATGATCGTAAAAGAGATCGGTGTGCCATATGTTCTTGCGAAGGCAGATGGAACTTTAAAAGGAGAAATACTAAAACGTGTTGGAGCCGATGAAATCGTTTACCCGGAAGAAGAGATGGGAGCAAGGATCGCGAACAATCTTCTTGGAGGAAGCATGACAGATCTGTTTGACCTTTCTGTGGATACAAGTATTGTCAAAGTACCGGCAAGAAAAGAATGGATTAACAAATCATTGGCAGATATTAATTTCCGAGGAAAATATAACGTTAACGTCATCGCGATCGAAGGAGAAGGTGGTGTTGACGGAGCTCCAGATCCAACAAAGCCGATCAAAGATGAGGAAAGTCTCGTACTGATCGGTAAGAAAGACGATCTGGTCAAATTAAGAAAATAATAGATCGGAGGTGTTTAAGAATATGATCACAACCACTCAGAATAAGCAGATCAAACAGATCATCAAATTAAAGAAGAGTGCAAGAGAAAGAAGAAAACAAAACTTATTTCTTGTAGAGGGAATTCGTATGTTTACAGAGATCCCAGAAGAATATTTATATAAAGTCTATGCATCTGAAGATTTTTATAACGAACATCGAGTGATTTTTGAACACATGGATGTGGAACTGGTATCGCCACAAGTTATGAAAGAGATTTCCGATACGATGACACCACAGGGAGTTCTTGCACTGGTGAAGATGATGAAATATTCTTTGGAAGATCTTTTAGAACAGGAAAAGCCATTATTTCTGGTGCTTGAGAATCTTCAGGATCCGGGGAATCTCGGAACGATCCTTCGAACAGGAGAGGGTGCAGGGATCAATGGTGTTATCATGAGTCATGATACCGTAGATATTTATAATCCTAAGGTTACGCGTTCCACGATGGGATCGATCTTTAGAGTGCCATTTGTCTATGTCGATGACCTTCTAGAAGTTGCAGAAACGATGAAACAAAAGAATATCATCACGTATGCGGCACATCTAAATGGAACAGACTACACGAAGGAAGATTATCAAAATGGAACTGCATTTTTCATTGGCAATGAGGGAAATGGTCTGACAGATAAGCTGACAGACAAAGCACAGAAGAAGATCAAGATTCCAATGTGTGGTAAAGTAGAATCATTAAATGCAGCCATGGCATCAGGCCTTTTAGTTTATGAGGCAAGGCGCCAGAGACAGGGGGTGGATTAAATGTATGCAGTTTATTGGCTGATCGCATCCGCGGTATTTTTACTTGTTGAGATCATGACACTTGGACTTACAAGTATCTGGTTTGCAGGTGGAGCCGTTGTTGCAGCGATCGCAGCACTATTTGGTGTTCCGTTTTTGGTACAGATGTTGATATTTATCGTAGTGACATGTCTGTTGTTTGCATTGACAAGACCAGTTGCCAAGCGATATTTAAACAGCAGGGTGCAAAAGACGAATACCGATGCATTGATCGGGCAGACAGCACTTGTCAAAGAAACGATCAATAACATGGAAAGCAAAGGGTTGGTTCAGTTAAATGGCCAGGATTGGACTGCAAGAAGCTTTGAGGCTGGAGAGATCATTCCAGAAGGCAGCGAAGTGATCGTAAAAGAAATCCGAGGCGTGAAACTGATCGTAGAAAGAGAGGTATAAGATTATGTCAATTATTTTATTTATTATCGTGATCGCATTGCTTGCGATGATCATCTCGTCCACAGTGCGTATCGTGCCGCAGGCACATGCTTATGTTGTAGAACGACTGGGAGCTTATCAGGGAACATGGTCTGTAGGACTTCATGTCAAAGTCCCATTTATCGATCGTGTTGCAAGAAAAGTTAATTTAAAAGAGCAGGTTGTGGATTTTCCACCACAGCCAGTTATCACAAAAGATAACGTTACAATGCAGATCGACACAGTTGTATATTTTCAGATCACTGATCCAAAACTATATAGTTACGGTGTAGAGAATCCGATCATGGCAATCGAGAATCTGACAGCTACAACACTTCGAAATGTCATTGGTGATCTGGAATTAGATGAGACATTAACTTCCAGAGAGACGATCAATACACAGATGAGAGCAACACTTGACGTTGCGACAGATCCATGGGGAATCAAAGTAAACCGTGTGGAACTTAAGAACATCATTCCACCAGCAGCCATTCAGGATGCTATGGAGAAACAGATGAAAGCAGAACGTGAACGAAGAGAAGCGATCCTGATCGCAGAAGGTGAGAAGAAGTCTGCGATCTTACGAGCAGAAGGACAGAAAGAATCTATGGTCCTTCAGGCAGAGGGAGATAAGGAAGCAGCAATCCTTCGTGCGGAAGCGAAGAAAGAAGCAACGATCCGCGAAGCAGAAGGTCAGGCAGAAGCGATCCGTGCGATCCAGAAAGCGAATGCACAGGGTATTGAATCGATCAAGGCAGCCAAAGCTGATGATGCAGTCATCCAGTTAAAGAGCTTAGAAGCATTTGCCAAAGCAGCTGACGGAAAAGCTACAAAGATCATTATCCCATCTGAGATTCAGGGGATGGCAGGTCTTGTAAAATCAATTACAGAAGTTGCTAAAGACGATGAGAAGAATATTGCAGATCTGATCGAAGAACAGGTACAAGATACTGTAAAAGAACAGTAAGATCAGAAAATGTTTATGAAAATAAGACAACCCTTGGCAGGTATGCCGGAGCACAAAAATGTGTTCCGGCTTTTGCCACGTCTGACAGTGACAGGAGGTAAAGAAGATGAAGACAATCGTTTGCTATGGGGATTCCAACACTTACGGCTATAATCCGGAAAATGGATTCCGTTACGAGTACGAAGAACGATGGACAACCATTTTGCAAAAGGAACTGAAAGATTCTGCGATCGTAATTCCAGAAGGATTAAACGGCAGAACAACAAGTTTTGAAGATGAGTTAAGACCGGGAAGAAATGGTGCAACATATTTAGATCCATGTTTACACAGCCACGGACCGATCGATCTTGTAGTTTTAATGCTTGGAACGAATGACCTTAAGATCCGTTTTCAGGCAACACCGACAGATATCGGAAAAGGAATCGACCGCCTGATCAAGATGATCAAATCGATCACTCCACAGAAGAGACAAGATGGACGATCCGCAAAGATCCTTTTAATATCACCACCACATCTCGGGGATGAGCTGATCAATATTCCAAGCGGAGAAGAGATGGGATTCGAAAGAGGGATCAGCTATTCCAAGAGACTGGCACCGATTTATGAGGACTGGGCAAAATTTCATAACATTGAATTTCTGGATGCAGCAAAATATGCAAAAGCTTCCGAAATCGATGCCTGCCACCTGACAAGAGAAAGTCATAGGAAATTAGGCGAAATGGTTGCGAAAAAATGCAAGGAAATCCTTGAAATATAGGGGTTTCGGGTTGTTTTCAAAGATGCATTCCTATATAATAACAACTATATGATGTCTGCCAGAGATCAAAGGGCAGAGACATCCAAGATACAACAAAATGGAGGAACAAAAGATGGACGCAAAGACAAGCTTAAAGGGAAGAAGCTTCTTAACATTAAAAGACTTTACACCAGAAGAAATTGGTTATTTTTTAGATTTAGCAGCGAAATTAAAAGCAGATAAGAAAAAAGGGATCACAGGAAACAGTTTAAAAGGGAAAAATATCGCCCTTTTATTTGAAAAACCAAGTACAAGAACAAGATGTTCATTTACGATCGGATGTGTTGATGAAGGTGCACACCCAGAATATCTAGGAAAAGACGATATCCAGTTAGGACACAAAGAATCTGTAGAAGATACAGCAAGAGTTCTTGGAAGAATGTTTGACGGAATCGAATTTCGTGGATTCTTACATGAGAACGTAGAGAAATTAGCAAAATACAGTGGAGTTCCAGTATGGAATGGTTTAACAGATGATTACCATCCAACACAGATCCTGGCAGATTTCTTAACATTAAGAGAACAGTTTGGAGAGATCAAAGGATTAAACTTCGTATTTGCTGGAGACGGAAGAAATAACATGAGCAACTCTTTAATGATCGGATGCAGCAAGATGGGATTGAATTTCACATGTTTAGCACCAAAGAGCTTATGGCCAAATGAAGAACTGGTAAAACAGTGCGAAGAGTATGCAAAAGAATCTGGAGCTAAGATCCGTTTTACAGAAGATGTGAAAGAAGCTGTGGAAGGTGCAGACTGTATTTACACAGACGTATGGGCATCTATGGGTGAAGAAGATAAGGCAGCAGAAAGAATCGCTTTATTAAGACCATATCAGGTGAATAAAGAGATGTTAGAGATGACAGGAAAAGATACTACAGTTGTTATGCATTGCCTGCCAGCAGTGAAAGGACATGAGATCACAGAAGATGTCTTTGAACATTTTGCGGATGTGATCTTTGATGAAGCAGAAAACCGTATGCACACGATCAAAGCGGTTATGGTAGCAACTTTAGGAGAATATTAGGAGATAGGATATTCAATGAAAAGCAAGATTCTCAAGGAATTAAAGAATGCAGACGATTATATATCCGGACAGCAGCTTTGTGAGCGGTTGGGAGTTTCAAGGACTGCTGTCTGGAAGCATATCAAAGCATTAAGAGCAGAAGGTTACGAGATTGATTCTGTGACCAATAAAGGCTATAAACTTATGATGGAACCAGATCTTTTGACAAAAGAAGAAGTAGCATCCTGTCTTCACACCAAATGGCTTGGAAAGGATCTTCATTGTTATGAGACAATGGATTCTACAAATCTTGAGATCCGCCGTCTGGCAGAGGCAGGTGCCGGTCACGGAACCGTTGCGATCACAGAAGAACAGACAATGGGAAAAGGAAGAAGAGGACGAAGCTGGCTGGCAGAAGCTGGAACAGGGATTGCGATGAGTTTTCTTCTAAAACCTCAGATCGAAGCTCAGAATTCTTCTATGCTTACGTTAGTTACAGCATTAGCGGTAAACGAAGCGATCTGTGAGACAACAGGAATTCAGGCAAAGATCAAATGGCCAAACGATATCATTGTGAATGGAAAGAAGATCTGTGGGATCTTAACAGAGATGAGTCTTCAGATGGATGAGATCAATTACATTGTAGTAGGACTTGGTATCAATGTAAATATCGATCATTTTCCAGAAGATTTAAGTGATAAGGCAACTTCACTCCAGATCGAAGGAGGAAGAAAGATCAAGAGAGCTCCATTGGCAGCAAAAGTGTTAGAATGTTTTGAGAAATATTATGAGATATTCTTAAAGACAGAAGATCTTAGCATGTTGCAGGACGAATACAATAAACTTCTGGTACATACAGACCAGAAGATCAAGGTTGTCAGAGGTTCCAAAGAAGAGATATTCTTATCAAGAGGCATCAATCATCGTGGAGAATTACTGGTAGAGGATGAAGATGGAAAGGTATCAGAAGTTTCATCCGGAGAGGTATCAGTAAGAGGTATCTTGGGATACGTATAAGAGATTCCGAGAATATATACAAGAAACAAGGAGAAATACAAAAACATGTATCAGGATAAAGTTACATTATGCGGTTCCAATGCATATGAGAAGAAATATTACTTAAACCCTGATTTTTCTGGATTACCAGAACAGATCAAACAGGAACTGCAGATTGCATGTGTACTATTTACAGCAGAAGTCGGCGGAGTCTTGACATTAGAGTTCGATGAAGAAGGCAAATTAAATTTCGTTACTCATGTGGAGGAAAATGATTTCTTTTACGATGAGATCGGAAGTGAACTGATGATCAAGAAACTAAGACAGGAAAAACAGGATTTCTGGGAGTCCTTGGAACTATATTATAAAATATTCCTTTTGGGAGAAGATGAGGTATAAATTATGTTATTAGCACTCGATGTTGGGAATACCAATATAACGATCGGCATATTCAAAAGAAAAGAGATTATAGAGGTATTTCGAATTACAACAAAGTTACCAAGAACATCCGATGAATTTGGAATTCTGATTTCAAATCTATTAAAGGAAAAAGGATTGGATGAAGGTGAAGTGAAGGCAGCGATCATAGGATCCGTTGTGCCGAATATCATGCACTCACTGAGTAGTGGTTTAATCAAATATTTTGATGTAAAACCGATCATTGTAGGACCTGGGATCAAGACAGGGATCAATCTTGGAAGATTTAATCCAAGAGAAGTTGGAGCAGACAGGATCGTGGATCTGGTCGCAGGATATGAGCTTTATGGTGGGCCAGCGCTTGTCATCGACTATGGAACTGCAACAACATACGATGTTGTCACAGAGAATGGCGTATTCTTAGCAGGTGTGATCGCACCGGGAATTCGCACTTCAGCAAATGTACTATACAGAGATGCAGCACGTCTGCCAGAGATTGAAATCTTAAAACCAAAGACGATCCTTGCAAACAGCACGATCGACAGTATGCAGGCAGGTTTGTACTATGGAGTTGTTGGTGAGACAAAATATATGGTACAGAAGATGAAAGAAGAGACAGGCTTTGATAACATGAAAGTTATCGCAACCGGAGGCCTTGGAAATATGATCGCGCAGACGGTTGATGAGATCGACTATTACGATCCAACATTAACATTGAAGGGATTACAGATCATTTATGAGAAACAATAAATTAAAACCTCTGGTTATTGGAGATATCACGATTCAGCATCCATTAGCACTTGCACCGATGGCAGGAGTTACAGATCTGCCATATCGTCTGTTATGTAAAGAACAGGGTGCTGGAATGATGTGCACTGAGATGGTAAGTGCCAAAGGATTATACTATGGAAACCGCAAATCCGAGCCATTGATGGCAACAGATCCGAAGGAAATTCCAGTAGCGATCCAGATTTTTGGATCCGATCCAGAGATCATGGGTCAGATGGCGGCGAAAGTCAATGATGGACGGTTTCAGATGATCGATATCAACATGGGATGTCCGGTTCCAAAGATCGTGAATAACGGTGATGGCTCCGCATTGATGAAGAATCCTGAATTAGCAGGGAAAGTGATCAAAGCAGTCGTAGATGCTGTGGATATCCCGGTTACAGTTAAGATCCGAAAGGGATTTAACGATGAATTGATCAATGCACCAGAGATGGCACAGGTTGCACAGGAGAATGGAGCAGCAGCGATCGCGGTTCATGGAAGAACAAGAGAACAGTACTATTCAGGAACAGCAGACTGGTCGATCATCCGTAAGGTAAAGGAAGCCGTTGATATTCCGGTAATTGGAAATGGTGATATCACATGTGCAAAAGATGTATTAAGAATGCAGGAAGAGACAGGTTGTGACGGATTTATGATCGGAAGAAGAGCCAAAGGGAATCCATGGATCTTCAAAGAGATCTTACATTTCTTTGAAACAGGAGAAGAAATGCCAAGACCATCCTTAGAAGAAGTTGTCGCCATGATGTTGAGACATGGACAGATGATGATCGATTTTAAAGGAGAATACATCGGAGTCCGTGAGATGCGAAAACATGTCGCATGGTATACATTTGGTTTTCCAGGGGCAGCAAAACTTCGCGAGAAGGTAAATCATACAGAGACATACGAAGACTTAGAAGAATTACTGCAAAATTATCTCAAAGCCACGAATGGCAGGGATTAGGAATTGACAAAAGAAACTTAGGTAAGATATAATTAATCAGTTAACATTTAGAACGAAAGGAATAGTGTTATGGCAGAGGCAAAGAAGAATATATTAACCCCAGACGGTTTAAAAGCATTAGAAGATGAATTACAAGAATTAAAAGTCGTAAGACGTAAAGAGATCGCACAGAAGATCAAAGAAGCAAGAGAACAGGGTGACTTATCAGAGAACGCGGAATATGATGCAGCCAAAGATGAACAGCGTGATATGGAAGCACGTATCGAAGAGATCGAAAAGATCTTAAAGAACGCTGTTGTTATCGATGAGAAGTTTGAAAAAGGTGTCATCAGCCTTGGATGTCACGTATTATTAGAAGACATCACTCTTGGAAAAGAAGTAACATACCATATCGTAGGTTCTACAGAAGCAGATATCCTTCAGAACAAGATTTCCAACGAAGCACCGATCGGTAGAGCTTTACTTGGAAAGAAGATTGGAGATGTCGTATCCGTAGAAGGAATCAATCAGGTAAACGACTTCAGAGTCATTGATGTACAGAGAAAGTAAGAGGAAGTAAGAAAAGTGGCACAGCAGAATAAAGATACAAACGAACTGATCAAAGTAAGAAGACAGAAACTGGCTGACTTACAGGCAGCTGGAAAGAATCCGTTCGAGATCATGAAATATGATGTAACACATCATTCAAAAGAAATCAAAGATAATTTTGAAGAATTAGAAGGAAAAGAAGTAGCAGTTGCAGGACGTTTAATGTTCAAACGTGTGATGGGTAAAGCATCTTTCTGTAACGTACAGGACCTTCAGGGTGGAATTCAGGCATATGTAGCAAGAGATGAGATCGGTGTAGAATCTTATCAGGATTTCAAGAAGATGGATATCGGAGATATTGTAGGTATCAAAGGTAAAGTCTTTGCTACGAAGACAGGAGAGAAATCAATCCATGCAGAAGAAGTGATTTTATTATCTAAGAGTTTAAAACCACTTCCAGAGAAATTCCACGGATTAACAGATACAGATACAAGATATCGTCAGAGATATGTTGACCTGATCATGAACGAAGAATCCAAAGAAGTATTCATCAAACGTTCTAAGATCATCAGCAAGATCCGTTCTTACCTGGATGGGCAGGGATTCATGGAAGTAGAAACTCCAATGTTAGTATCCAATGCAGGTGGAGCATCAGCAAGACCATTTGAAACACACTACAATGCATTAAGTGAAGATGTAAAATTACGTATTTCCCTAGAGTTATACTTAAAGAGACTGATCGTTGGTGGACTTGAGAAAGTTTACGAGATCGGACGTGTATTCCGTAACGAAGGTGTTGACACACGTCATAACCCAGAGTTTACATTAATGGAATTATATCAGGCATACACAGACTATCACGGAATGATGGATCTGACAGAGAACTTATACCGTTACCTTGCAGAAGAAGTATGCGGTGGAACAAAGATTCAGTATAAAGATTTCGAGATCGATCTTGGAAAACCTTTTGAAAGAATTACAATGGTAGACGCAGTTAAGAAATACTCTGGAGTAGACTTTAAAGAGATCAAGACTTTAGAGGAAGCAAGAGCAGCAGCTGAAGAACACCATGTAGAATACGAAGAACGCCATAAACGTGGAGATATCTTAAACCTATTCTTCGAAGAATTCGTAGAAGACAAACTGATCCAGCCAACATTCGTTATGGATCACCCAGTAGAAATCTCTCCATTAACAAAGAGAAAACCAGAAGATCCAGATTATGTAGAACGTTTTGAGTTCTTCATGAATGGATGGGAAATGGCAAATGCATACTCTGAGTTAAATGATCCGATCGATCAGAGAGAACGTTTCAAAGCACAGGAAGAACTTCTTGCACAGGGTGACGAAGAAGCCAACACAACAGATGAAGACTTCTTAAATGCATTAGAGATCGGTATGCCACCTACAGGTGGTATCGGATTCGGTATCGATAGAATGGTAATGTTATTAACAAATTCTACAGCAATCAGAGACGTATTATTATTCCCAACAATGAAGTCCTTAGACGCTGATAAGAAGGCGTCTAAGATTTCCAAAGCTGCTCCAGCAAAGGTTGCTGAGAAGGTTGATTTCTCCAACGTGAAGATCGAGCCAATCTTCGAAGAAATGGTTGATTTCGATACATTCAGCAAGTCAGATTTCCGTGCAGTGAAGGTTTTAGCTTGTGAAGCAGTACCAAAATCTAAGAAGCTTCTGAAGTTTACATTAGATGATGGAGAACGTAAAGACCGCGTGATCTTAAGCGGAATTCATGAATATTATGAGCCAGAAGAACTGGTTGGTAAGACAGCGATCGCTATCGTGAACCTGCCACCAAGAAAGATGATGGGAATCGATTCCGAAGGTATGCTGATCTCAGCAGTACATGAGGAAGATGGTCAGGAAGGACTTAATCTCTTGATGGTAGATGACAGAATCCCAGCTGGTGCTAAGCTGTATTAAGATGTACTGTTTTACCAAATAGATGTGACAGCAACAAAATCAAAGAGTGCGAAGCACGGCAACGGCAAAACCGTTGGATTTTGGAGTGATAAGTGAGTGGGCAATTCCAATCGGGATTGCCCATTTTTTGAAATGAATGGAAATACAAATCGGGAATTGGTAAAGTCTGGTATGCTCCGTTTGTGCAGTCCATCTGCACAAATTTGAAATAACTCAAAAACTTGACTTTTAACATTGGCTAAGTTAAAATGAAAGAAATTAAGTTAAAAGGAGAATGAGAAATATGCTTAAAAGTGTATTCGGGATTTCTATAAAATATGAAGCATGGAATTATCAGGATTTTTTGCCTGTTTATATTGCAGGAAGTTATGATTTTCGCACAGCATATATTGGAAACAGACGCTGTATAATGCTTGCTCCAACAGAAGAACTTGCCACACTTCCAGCATTGAAAAAACAAATTATAAAAATACAGCAGATTGATAATGTGCCAGTCGTATTTGAACTTACAACGGTATCAAATTATCGACGAAAAAGCCTTATAGAAAATAATATACCGTTTATTACTGATAAGCAGGTCTTTCTTCCTTTCATTGGGACAATGCTTTCTGATGAAAAAGAATCCCAAAAGCTGACGGGTAAATTTGTTTATTCCACGCAGCAGTTATTTTTATTTTACCTGTATAGTGGGAAAAAACGATTGTATATTTCAGAAGCCGGAAAAGTGCTTCCATTTACAGCAATGACCTTGACCAGAGCAGTAAAACAGTTGGAAGCAACGAATTTGTTCCTTGTAGCAAAAAACGGTGTCAACAAGTTTATTGAGTCAAAATATAAGCGAGATGAATTATTTGAAAAAGCAAAAGTATATTTGACGACTCCTGTTCGCAAAGCAGGATATATAGATAAGACGCAAGTTACAAAAAATATGGTCTTTGCAGGGGAAACGGCACTTTCTGAAAAAACAATGCTAAATCCAAGCCGAGTTGTTACCTATGCAATTAGCGAGAAAGATTATGATAAAACCTTGCTGACTGATGAATTGATAGACCCGGATAAGCAGGTAAGGCTTGAATTATGGGCATATAACCCGAAACAATTTTCAGAGGATAACGATGCTGATGATATTTCCATTATTTTGTCTTTTACAGATACAAACGATGAGAGAATTGAAGAAGCAGTAGATGAATTGCTGGAAAGAAGGTTGAAGGAGTAATGGTCAGCGGATTTACAAAATTTAAGGAAAGATTTCAGAGTTTTGAAAATCAATATGTTATCATCGGTGGGACAGCTTGTGATTTAATTATGGAAAACGAAGAATTACCGTTTCGTGCTACAAAAGATGTAGATATTGTATTGATTGTTGAGTCCATAACAGCGGAGTTTGGCAGGCAGTTTTGGGAGTATGTCAAAGAAGCAGAATATGAGCATTTGAATAAAAGCACTGGAAATGCACAGTTTTATCGTTTCACATCTCCGAAAAATAAAGAATATCCGTATATGATAGAGATATTTTCCAGAAATCCGGATTATATTATATTGGAAGATGATGCAGTTCTCACCCCGCTTCCAATAGATGATGAAATATCCAGTTTGTCGGCAATCCTTTTAAATGAAGCGTATTATGAGTTGCTAAAAACCGGACAAATGATGGTTGATGGCATTCCGGTATTAAGTCCGACTTGCCTGATTCCATTTAAGGCGAAAGCGTGGCTGGATTTAAAGGAACGCAAGCTGAATGGAGAGCAGGTTGATAGCAAAAATATAAAGAAACATAAAAACGATGTATTCCGATTAGCACAGTTAATCACAGCCAATACAAGGCAAGTTCTCAGTCCGGAAATAGCGGAGGATATGAAAAAATTCTTATTTGAAATAGCTGATGAAACAGTGGATTTAAAGTCCTTGGGTATAAGAGGAACAAATAAGCAAAAAATGACAGAAATGTTATACCAGTGTTATGGGATAAAGGATAATACATAGTAAAAGTGTTCTTAAAGATTTTGGATTCAGGAAGGACTAAACCTTCTGATAGTAGATGACAAAATCCCAGCTGGTGCTAAGCTGTTCTAAATTAAGTATAAAATCTCTAAAATCAGGATGTCAGACCACAGTTGACAACAAGAGCACTTCTTAGAGTTTAATCTGAGAGATGCTTTTTTCTTTATAGGAAAATTTTCCTTTGGCTCCTTTCCGAATGAAAAAAGCCCACATAAAAGTGGGCAGAGCAAACCCGAAATTTGCAATCAGCTATGGCAACGGTAAGACAGCCAGACATGGACAGTATAAAAATCCGTACACAAGAATTTAGGAGGAAGCATGTCAAATATAGCAGTAATTACAGAAGGGAATAATTCCCTCTGGGTCTTTTTTAATATTCCTCGAAAATTGAGAATTACATATGTTCAATTCTTTGTATTAGGTATATATTTTGAAAAGTTGTTCGGTTATACTGACAATATCAAAAGGCAGAACTGTTAGAATGAGGTGAGCAGATGGATACAGCACAGAGAATAAGGTTAATTCGGATGATTAAAAAAATAGAGAAGAACCCAGAATTCAGTAGTAAAATCGGTGTGAAAAATACATCTGAGTTTATATCAAATAAACAATCAAAAAATGAATGATTTAAATCATAACAGGAGTCAGAAGGAGTAGAATATGTTATCGTTACTATTTGCTATATGCATGATCTGGTTTATTGGAAAATTTTTTATATTTGGTGTAAAAGCATCCTGGGGAATCTTAAAGCTGCTCTGTACAGTTGTATT
>JAXJNA010000055.1:0-55313 GCA_036312945.1 Anaerostipes hadrus | reverse complement strand
ATAAAAAATAAATAAGCAACCGAAAGCGATGCATTGGAATTTTGCCATATTTTGAATAAATTCGCAGCCCAATTGGACGAATGTCTGAGCTTCAAAGACTTTGGCCTTAGACAAAACTCCAGAGCGAGTTTTCGTAGGAAATTGGGCGAATCAGCGATTTGTTCAAAATATGAGCAAAATTTCACCGCATCGCTTTCGGTTGCTTATTTATTTTTTATCATATACTCGAAATCTACAGTTGGCCAACACACAAAATTAAAATTTTTCCACAAACCTCTGATGTATCCGCAAATCCCCATCCAATTCCGGATGAAATGCAAATCCCATCTGCTTGCCATATTCTACCCCAACTATATTTCCGTCTACTTCTGCTAATACTTTCACCCCATCTTCCACGCTTTCTACATATGGTGCGCGAATAAATGTCATTGGGACTTCTCCGACTCCATCTACTTCTTTCGTTGTAAAGAAGCTTCCGAGCTGTCTTCCATATGCGTTTCGTTTCACGCACATTGGAATCGTTCCAAAGTATGTTTCTTCCTGGTCTTTGATATCTTTTGCAAGAAGAATGAGTCCTGCACAGGTTGCGAGGACTGGCATTCCTGCTTTGATCTGTTTCTTGATCGTATCAAACATATCCAGTTCTTTTAAGAGTTTCCCCTGAACGGTGCTTTCACCGCCAGGGAGGATAATTCCATCGTATGGTTTTTCTAAATCTTCTTTGTTTCGTAATTCGATACAGGAAACGCCTAGTTGTTCAAGCATTTTTTCATGTTCGATAAATGCGCCCTGTAATGCTAAAACACCGACTTGTTTCATCTTATTTTCCTCTTTCTGCCATTAATAATTCGATTTCCTGTTCGTTGATTCCTACCATTGCTTCTCCAAGGTCTTTGGATAATTCTGCGATTCGTTTGGCATCTGTAAAGTTTGTCACTGCCTGTACGATCGCTGCTGCTCGTTTGGCTGGGTTCCCGGATTTGAAGATTCCTGATCCTACGAAGACTCCTTCTGCTCCTAACTGCATCATTAAAGCTGCATCGGCTGGTGTTGCAACTCCACCTGCTGCGAAGTTTACGACTGGGAGTTTTCCATTTTCATGAACGTATAATACCAGATCATAAGGAACTCTTAACTGTTTTGCAGCTTCAAATAATTCATCTTCACGCATGCTGACTAACTGTGCGATCTCACTGTTCATCTTTCTCATGTGACGGACTGCCTGTACGATATCTCCTGTTCCTGGTTCTCCTTTCGTACGGATCATGGATGCTCCTTCATTAATTCTTCGAAGTGCTTCCCCAAGATCTTTTGCTCCGCATACAAATGGAACTTTGAAGTTTCTTTTATTGATATGGTATACATCATCTGCTGGTGATAATACTTCACTCTCGTCGATATAGTCAATTTCGATGGCTTCTAAAACCTGTGCTTCTGCAAAATGTCCGATTCTGCATTTTGCCATGACTGGAATTGATACTGCTTCCTGAATTCCTGCGATCATTTTTGGATCACTCATTCTTGACACTCCACCTGCTGCCCTGATATCTGCCGGGATTCTCTCTAATGCCATAACTGCACAAGCTCCGGCTTCCTGTGCGATCTTTGCCTGTTCTGGTGTTGTAACGTCCATGATCACTCCACCTTTTAACATCTGTGCCAGTTCTTTATTTAATTCGTATCTCTTTGTTGTTTCCATCTTGTAAGCCTCCACTGTATTTTTCTAAATTCATTTGCTATGTATTCTTTACATATGCTATGGGAGTGATTATAATCAATTTGTGGCCTTTTTAAAATCATCAATTTGAATATGTTCAATAAGGCCAGATTGGAGAATTTACATATCATGTTAACCTATAACTTTGCAAATAAAGGGTCAGATTCCCTTTATGAATACTTATATAAATGCATCAAAAACGACATATTACTGGGAAATCTTGACGTTCATGAGAAACTCCCTTCCAAACGAAGTTTCGCAAAAAATCTGGGTATCAGTGTGATCACTGTTGAAAATGCTTATGAACAGTTGATGGCAGAAGGATATATTTATTCGATCCCAAAGAAGGGATTTTATGTTGCCGATCTTCGGGAATTAAATCTAACAAAAGATTCTTCCACAGCTCCTGACACAACATCACTTTCTTTAGAAGAAAAAGTTTCTTATCTTGCGGATTTTACAAGCAATCAGACGGACAGCGAAATCTTTCCTTTTACAATCTGGGCAAGAACGATGCGTGAATTATTAAATGAAAACCAGCAGCAATTGATGGAAAATCCACCTTGTGGGGGTATTATGGTACTTCGTCAGGCGATTGCCGATTATCTTCATGCATTCCGCGGGATGGTTGTAAACCCGCAGCAGATCATTGTTGGGGCTGGAACGGAATATTTATATGGTCTTTTGATCCAGCTGCTTGGAGATGATAAGATTTATGGAATTGAAAATCCTGGTTACCCAAAGATTGCTAAGATCTATGATAGTATGCATGTGTCTTATTCAGCGATCGATCTTGATAAACATGGTGTCTGCATCGACTCCTTGGAAGATCATCAGATCGACATTATGCATCTTTCCCCATCCCACCATTTTCCAACTGGTATCATCACACCGATCAGCCGTCGCTATGAATTACTTGGGTGGGCTTCTAAGGATGAGAACCGTTATATTATCGAAGATGATTATGACAGTGAATTACGCCTTAGCGGGAAACCGATCCCTACACTGCAAAGTATTGATGTCTCTGATAAAGTCATTTATATGAACACTTTTACGAAAACGTTATCTTCTACCGTAAGGATCAGTTATATGGTGCTTCCGGCTTCTTTGACAGAACTTTTTTATAAGAAACTGTCTTTTTATTCCTGTACAGTTTCTAATTTTGAACAGTATACGCTGGCTCGTTTTATGGAAAGTGGAAGTTTTGAGAAACATATCAACCGGCTGCGTAATTATTATCAAAATAAACGAGATGCCATTTTAGAAATTTTCAAGACTGCACCCTTGGATCAATATATTACGATCAAAGAAGAAGATTCCGGGGTTCATTTTATGATGAAATTAAAGACAGACAGAACAGAAATGGATATGATATCTGATGCTAAATCAAAAGGAATCAAACTTGCACCATTATCAAAATATTTTGTTAACCAGACATCCAATATGAACTTTCAGAATGTTTATGTTATGAATTATTCTTCGATTGATCTTGAACAATTGCCTTTAATCTTTGATGTATTGTGTCAGGTTTTAATAAAATAAGTAAGGGCTGCCATAATGGCAGCCCGCTCCAACACTTATTAAGTTGCTATTAGATTGACTTAAGATTTACAAAACTTATGGAATTTAACGAACTTCAATCCCTCCCCCTGTATTGCAATAAAATTCAAATGACAGAGAAACCTGCTTTGTAAAACCAGAAGGATTTTTTATAACTCCTAAACATAAAATTTCTCCTGTTCTGCCACCATCGATCACACGTTTTGTAATTGTAGGTGACTTCTTCCATGAAAATCCATAACCACTTACTGTTACTTTAGCACTTTTTATTTGTGTTATAAATCTACGTTTTTTAGATGCATTATAGCGTGTCACAAAAGTTGCTGTACATTTCATTATAACAGAATGATTATCAGCCACAGATACTTTCTTATTCTGACTTTCTGTCACTGTTTCTCCAGAAGCTCTGGCAGACATATTATCATTAGATTCATTGGAATATTCCCCACCATTGTCATCTATAACAGGTTTTTGAGTATCTAATTGAATTGCTGCATTGACTGCCTTTTGAAATTCTTTCGGTGTTAACATATCATCTTCATTAATTTCATCGATCGGAAGCAGCTCAAAATCTTTACTTCCTATTTTTTCATTTGCTTCTCTAATAATTCTTTTATATTCCTGATAGTATTCTTGCTTTTTATCTTTTATCCCTTCTGCATGTGCAATGATCCCAGAACAAGAAAATATTATACTTGCAGATAACATTATAACTGTTAATTTTTTTGCGATTTTAAGCATATTTGTCTCCTTTCTTTATAAGATTTGAGATCCCTTAAGTTTACTTCATGTTGTGGGATTTTCATTATTTTTTGTTAATATTTCGTTATTTAAGTCTAATTTTATAAATCCAAACACCTATCAATATTCCTGGAAGAACTGACCAAATGAATAATATATCATTATTCACCAGTATTTTTTCCATCATAAATAACAAAACACTACAAACTAGTACTATGATCATAACTACAGTCGAACATATTGCCATAAAAGTTGAAGATTTATTTAACCATAACATATATATTCCAATCAAAATTCCCCATACTAAACGAACAAATATTTCCTGCATATATTTTCCATTCATTATAGACTGTTCAATATAATTATGCATATAATTTTGATTATACAGCCAGAAGCCAATGTATGGAAGAACAATCAATAGCAATATAGGAAAAATAAATCCACATATAACATTTTTAAAATTCTTCATAATGACCACCCCTCTTAAGGATTACAATCCATTTGTCCTTTTTAATATTTAGATTGTGTCCTAGAAAATCAGAATTTAAAAGACATAATAATATAATGCGGATAAAAGAACAATCACAAAAACTACAATTCCAAATAAAACTTGAGATTTTCCATATCCTTTCCAATCCTTTTGTAATTCCTTTGTTTTTTCTTCATCAATAAAGCGAAGTTTATTATTCTTTGTTGCCATATGAACACCTCCTTCACACCCTGTATCATGGTAAAGATATAGTCTTAGTTCCTGTCATCGTATATGTTCCCCCAGCTGTAAGTTTACATGTACCTTTAAATTTCATTTTACTTGCTGACCATGAAGATACCGTTACAGATGGTTTTGAATATCCTGTCGCTCCATATGCACCTGAAACACCTGTTACTACTGGTTTTTCATGACCTACCGCTTTTGTTGATTTGAAAAATACATTAACATAAAATGTAATATTAGCATTTAATAAATATGAGCTTGCAACACCTGATCCCTTACATGTAACACCTGTTCGATATGTTTTATAATAATCATAAGAAGCCTTTGCTGACTGCGGTTTAATAATTTCTTTTTCATCTAATCTTGAATCATATACCTCAATCGTTTCTATAGTTTCTGGAATACAACTTATTTTATTCACGTTATTATCAAATGCTTGTTTTATCACATCGTTACTCATAATATCTTTTTCCGCTGCCATACTTGGTTGAATAGACATTGCTGATATTACACTCATTAATAAAACCACTACTATCATTTTTGATTTAAATTTAATCATATCATATTCCTTCTTTATTATTTACTTTTAATGCTTTTTATTTTATGTTATACTTTTTATATCCATATAATACTTATCCTTTTAAAAGACTTTTTTGGTTGGTCGCCATTCGTGTTATATGGATTTTTTCTAAATCATAAGCATCACCATCCTTAAATAAATAATTTGTTATCTCTCATCTTATGATACTTCTACATTTTGGATTTCTCTCCATATTATATTTTATAAATTTTTTACAATATAATCACCCCATTTACTGTTACCTTTTTATCGGAATTATTTTGAATATATACAGAATATGTATCTTTTTTAGGTACTTTTATCTTTTGAATAACATTTGATTTTATTTCCTTTAATGTTACCTTACTTCTGCTCTTATTGACTATTCCAACTTTAACTTTACTGGTTGAAGAATATATAAATTTTAATCTAACATATTTATTAGCCTCTAGTTTATAACTTCCAATTCTTTTTTCTACATTAGGATTAATACTAAGCGATACCTTATGTCCCACAGAAAATGGTTCCATTTCTTGATCTATTTCCACATATTCTATATTTGATTCTTCTTGATCTACTCCTATCTCCACTTCATCATCTGCCTTTACATTAATAGGAATGAGCATTAACATTATCATTCCTAAAACTAATATAAAAAATTTTTTCATTGTATATCTCCTCTCCTATTTCTCTAAAATTTCAATTTCTCCTAATAATTCAATATTTTGATCATTATAATTGCTAACAAAACATTGATACTTTCCACTTTTTTCAATTGAAAACTTATAATCAATTTCTTCTGATCTATTAACATATTTTATATTATTTGAAAAATCCCGTATTCCTACTTCTAATTTTCTTTTGTTTGTATCTTTATCAGTCATATCAAAGACTTTAAAAAATACTTTTTGTCCTTTCTTTAAATAAATCCATTTCGTTTGTACTCGTTCTTTCTTTTTCAGAAAATCCACCCCATAAATTGAACCATCATCTTCCAAATATTTAGTATGGAAAATTCTTGAATCATATCCATATCTTTTATGTACAACTAAATTCATAACCTCTGGTGTACCATCTACCACAATTTCCTCTGATGTATTTCTATCTAAAATTCTATATCCCAATTGCATTGACTCCATTGCAGTAACAACACTGATTCCCCCAAATAATATAAAGCACATGCTCAAAATAAAACCTATGATCCATTTCTCCGTATTCATTCTCCTAATATTCTTTGCGATTAATATTCTTCGTTCCAAGTTACATTCCCCAATTCCTGCACAAATATATTCCTGGAACTGAAATTGATGAATCATAATATCGTAGATTGTCTTAAAATATCCCTTCTTGCTTCCCGTCTCATTGATCACACTGAAATCGCAATAAACTTCACTCCATTCATTCACTGCTTTAAATATTTGACGTTTTAACGGATAAAACCAATAAATCAGTAAAATCATCCTGCATAATAGTTTCCAAAAGATATCCTTATGTTTTATATGTGTCAGTTCATGCAATAAAATAATCTTTAGCTGGTCTGTGGTATATTCTTCTGTCGGTAGTAAAACTTTTGGATTCCTTATTCCATATACCATCGGTGTCTGTACAAATGGATTGTATTCAACACTTACAGAATTATGGATCTCAAATTTTTTCGTTAATTTTACCGCTTGCTTTGAAATCCATTCTCCACATGTTTTTCCTGACTGACATATATCTAAAAATACCCTCTCCTTACGTTTGCTTCTCCATATGCTGATTCCAAATCCTATTCCCCATATCCCTACCATACATATTGCAAAATTTCCTATCCTGTCATTTACCAAAAAGGTAATTCCATCCCAAAGAACCGTCCTTAAGATTACAATTGGAAAAGGAATCAAAAAAAACAAGATGACAATCTTTAACAATCCATAATTCAGCCTGACAAATCCTTTCTCCTCCATCTTTTTACATAACATCTTCCATATAAGAAACAATATACTTCCTATGAGAATACAGATAAATAAATAGCACCATATATAAATGCTAATCTGCTGAATCATCCAGATCATCGATCAACCTCCGTAATTTATCATTCTCCTCTTGTTTTACTACATCAGAAAGAGCTACTGAAAATTCATCCCATGAATCATCAAACCATACTTTTTTCATCTGCTCAAACTGCACTTTATGATAATCTGATTCATCGACTTTCGAATAAATAAAACTTCTTCTTCCTTCTTTCTTTGTCCCTATGAAATCTTTCTTCTCCAACCTTCTTAAATAAGTCGAAACGCTATTCCTATGATATTCTTTCCCTGTATTCCTTTTTATTTCTTCCACCAGATCCTGTATTGTTACTCTGCCCTGCCTCTTTTCAATATTCCAAATAGCTTTCATTACGATTGCGTTTAATCCTGTTAAATATTCAATTGCCATCCATTGATCCTCCTTCTCTGTGTTTATATTTATACAATAGCATGATTATATTTATTTTTCAATATTGAACTTATATTTTAGTGATAATATAAATCAATAAATTGTACACCAATAACCTTTAACATACACACCTGTGGTGGTTTGAATAGCCGTCCATGTATATGATAAATAATAATAAGGATCTCCCGACCATTAGAATTCTGTCAAAATGACATGCCGAATTCTAATGGTCGGGAGATCCTTATTATTTATCATATACATTTGAACGATTATCATTCAAATTACTTTTTATGTTTCCCAAAGAAACCTTTATGTTCTTTATGAGCTTCTTCCTTCTTTGGAACTTCACCCATAGCTTCCTGGAATTTCTGAAGAGCTGCTCTTTGCTCTCCGTTTAAGTGTTCTGGTACCTGAACGACAAGTGTTACATAGTGGTCTCCTCGTACATTCTTATTACGTACCATTGGCACACCTTTTCCTTTTAAGCGGATTCTGGTGTCTGTCTGTGTTCCTGGTTTGATCGTGTATTCGTATGGTCCATCGACTGTAGGAATCTGGATCTTACCACCAAGTGCTGCCTGTGTAAAGGAAATTGGCTCTGTTGAATAGATCGTTGTATCCTGACGCTGGAATTTTGGATGTCTTTCTACGATCACTTCTACTAACAGATCTCCTCTTGGGCCTCCATTTGTACCTGGTTCTCCTTTTCCACGGATACGGATACTCTGTCCGTTGTCAATACCTGCTGGTACTGTCACTTCGATCGTCTTACGATTGCTTACATAACCTGTTCCATGACAATCCGGACACTTATCACGAATGATCTTACCTGTTCCATGACAATCTGGACATGTCTGAACATTCTGCACCGTTCCAAACATAGACTGCTGTGTAAATACAACCTGACCACGTCCCTGACATTTTGGACATGTTTCTGGACTTGTACCTGGTTTTGCACCGGTTCCGTGACATGTTGTACATTCATCTTTCAATGTAATTTCTATTTTCTTTGATGTACCAAAGACTGCTTCTTCAAATGTTACGTGGATTCTTGCACGAATATGTGATCCCTGTGTCGGACGATTAGCCTGTCTTGCTCCGCCACGGCTTCCTCCACCGAACATACCTCCGAAAATATCACCAAAGATATCTCCCATATCACCACCGAAATCAAAACCGCCAAATCCGCCGCCATTAAATCCGCCAGCACCCTGCTCAAAGGCAGCATGACCATACTGGTCATACTGCGCTTTCTTTTCAGAGTCGCTTAATATCTCATAAGCTTCTGTTACTTCTTTAAATTTGGCTTCTGCCTCTTTATCTCCAGGATTCGTATCTGGATGATATTTCTTGGCGAGTTTTCGGTAGGCTTTCTTTATTTCTGATGCTGAAGCATTACGGTCAATGCCTAGCACTTCATAGTAATCTCTTTTTTCCGCCATTTTTAGTCTACCTTCTCTTTAAAATTATACTTCTTTGTAGTCACCATCTACAACATCATCGTTTGCTGCTCCCTGGTTTGCTCCTGCATCTGCTGCTCCCTGAGCTCCCTGCTGAGCCTGTGCTGCTGCTTCATACATCTTTGTAAATAAATTCTGAGCACTTGTCATCAGTTTGTCTTTCTTAGCTTTCAGATCTTCAACCTGAGCATCTGTCATATCCTGATCTTTTGTAGCTTCTACAAGATCTTTTAAATCTTTTAAGTCAGCTTCTACAGCTGCTTTTTCTGTAGGATCTACTTTATCTCCTGCTTCTTCTAAGGCTTTCTCTGTCTGGAATACGATAGAATCAGCTTCGTTTCTTGCATCAATCGCTTCTTTACGTTTCTTATCTGCAGCTTCGAATTCAGCAGCTTCTTTTACAGCTTTATCGATATCTTCATCAGACATATTAGATCCAGCTGTGATCGTAATGTGCTGTTCTTTTCCTGTTCCAAGGTCTTTTGCAGATACATTTACGATACCATTTGCATCAATGTCGAATGTTACTTCGATCTGAGGTACTCCACGTCTTGCAGGTGCGATACCATCTAATCTGAATCTTCCTAAAGATTTGTTATCTTTTGCGAACTGTCTCTCACCCTGTACAACGTTGATATCTACAGCACTCTGATTATCTTCTGCTGTTGAGAAGATCTGGCTCTTCTTTGTAGGGATTGTTGTATTTCTTTCGATCAGACGTGTTGCAACTCCACCCATTGTCTCGATAGACAGTGATAATGGTGTAACATCCAGAAGAAGGATATCACCGGCACCAGCGTCTCCTGCTAATTTACCACCCTGAACAGAAGCTCCGATCGCTACACATTCGTCTGGGTTGATTCCTTTGAATGGTTCTTTTCCTGTTAACTGCTGTACTTTGTCCTGTACGGCTGGGATACGTGTAGAACCACCAACTAATAATACTTTGCTTAATTCAGAAGCTGTCATTCCAGCATCGTTTAATGCGGAGTTTACAGGTCCTGCTGTTCTTTCTACTAAATGAGCTGTTAATTCATCGAATTTCGCTCTTGTAAGGTTCATATCAAAATGTTTTGGTCCTTCAGCTGTTGCTGTGATGAATGGCAGGTTGATGTTTGTTGTTGTTGCAGAAGATAATTCTTTCTTAGCTTTCTCTGCTGCTTCTTTTAATCTCTGCATTGCCATCTTATCTGTTGATAAGTCAACACCTTCCTGTTTCTTGAATTCATCTAACATATACTGTGTGATAACGTTATCAAAGTCATCTCCACCTAATTTGTTATCTCCTGCTGTTGATAATACTTCGATGACACCATCACCGATCTCGATGATAGATACGTCGAATGTACCACCACCTAAGTCATATACCATGATCTTCTGTTCTTCTTCGTTATCAAGTCCATAAGATAAAGCTGCTGCTGTTGGCTCGTTGATGATACGTTTTACATCAAGTCCTGCAATCTTACCAGCATCTTTTGTTGCCTGACGCTGAGCATCATTAAAGTAAGCTGGAACAGTGATAACTGCTTCTGTTACTTTCTCTCCTAAGTAGTTTTCAGCATCTGATTTTAATTTCTGTAAGATCATTGCTGAAATTTCCTGTGGAGAGTATGCTTTGTCATCAATCTGAACTTTGTAATCTGTTCCCATATGACGTTTGATAGAAGCGATTGTCTTCTCAGCGTTTGTAACTGCCTGACGTTTTGCAGGTTCACCGATCACACGTTCTCCTGTCTTTGTAAATGCTACTACAGATGGTGTTGTTCTCATACCTTCTGCATTTGTAATAACGGTTGGTTTTCCACCTTCCATAACTGCTACACAACTGTTTGTTGTTCCTAAGTCAATACCAATAATTTTACCCATGATCTATGTCCTCCTAAGATTTCTTCTTATTCTATATATAATATAAATATTAGTTAGCTACTTTTACCATACTATGGCGCAGTACATTTTCTTTGTACATGTAACCTTTCTGTAATTCTTCTGCAACGATGTTCTCACCGAACTCATCATCTTCGACATGCATCACTGCGTTATGAAGATTTGCATCGAATTCTTTTCCTTGCGCATCCATTGGTGTTACTCCCACATCTTCCATTACAGCGACAAACTGTTTATAGATCTGTTCGATTCCTTTAACGAATGCGGAGTCTTTCTCTTCTTCGGATACGGCTTCTAAGCCTCTCTCGAAGTTATCAATAACTGGAAGAAGTTTTTCTAAAACTCCCATTGCTCCCATATCATAACGCTGTGTAGCTTCCTTTGCTGTACGCTTTCTTGCGTTCTCAAATTCAGCCATCAGTCTCTGATATTTGTCTTTCCAGTCAGCTACGGACGCTTCTAATTCTGCAATCTTGTCATCAGCGGCTGCTTCCTTTGTCTCTTCTGTTTCTTTGGAAGCTTCCTCTTTTGTTTCTGTATCTTTTATATCTTCAGCAGTCTCTTCTGCGTTCTTTACTTCTTCGTTGATGTTTTCGTTTTTCTTACTCATCACATCACTTCCTTTCTTAAGATTTGTCTTTAAAAATATCATCTAATTCTTCAGTGAGGTTCTTTAAAGTCTTAACAACTTTCTTGTAATCCATTCTCTTCGGTCCGATGATACCAACGGTACCTGTACCTCCTTCTGCAAGCTCATATGTTGCAGTTACGATACTACAGTCCTTCATATTCTTAACCGGAGATTCTTCTCCGATATAAACCTGGATTCCTGTATGATTATCAGAATCTGATTCCAAAGTTGAATCAACCAGTTTCGTCAGTGCCTTCTTCTCAACTAATGTATCAAGAAGTTCTGTTGCTGTATCCGGATTCCCAAGCTCCGGATATTTTAAGATATTGGTCGCTCCTCCTGTGTAGATCTCCATATGATCTGCATCATGGATCGCTTTGGCAATCTCTTCAAGAATCCGTTCTAACACATCCTGTCTGATCCCTGCCTGCTCTCTCATCGTCTGGATCAGTGCAAGGTTGATATCTTGTAATGATAATCCTTGTAAAAATGTATTCAACAATACATTCAATTTCAGAACATCTTCATTCGAAAGCGGTTCTTCTACCTGGATCATCTTGTTCTTTACGATATTGCCTTGTGTAACGATCACTGCAAGCAGATGTTCGTGATCCACCTGAGACAGCTGCACAAATTTCAGTGTTACATTCTGATAATGTGGGGAAGAAACCATCGTTGCATAATTCGTGCTGTTTGCCAATGCATTGGCAACCTGTTTTAATAAGACTTCCATCTTATCAACTCTCTGAATCAATGCCTGTTTCTCTTCGTGTTCGCTGTCACGTTCCGTCATCAGCTGATCTACATAAAAACGATAACCTGTGTCGGAAGGAATTCTTCCTGCGGATGTATGAGGCTGTAAGATATATCCCATATCTTCCAGATCTGCCATCTCATTACGGATCGTTGCTGAGCTTAAATTCAACTCAGGATGTTTGGCAATGGTTCTTGATCCTACCGGCTCACCAGTTTCAAGGTAATTGGCGATAATCGCTTTCAATATTAACTTCTTACGATCATTTAACTCCATATCTTCGCCTCCTGTTATTAGCACTCATTTATATCGAGTGCTAACATCTATATTTAAAGTAGCACTTTCGCATTTTAATGTCAACCTTTTCTTTCAATTTTTTTGAAAATTTGTTCAGTTTTTTTCTTCTCTGAATAGAATGTACAAAAGGAGGTACTTTTCATGCATAAAAATACGGATTTTCATATAGAACAAACTCGACTCAATGATACATATCGAAAATTAAATTCTGGTAATGATTTTTCTTCCTATATAAATGAGCAAGAAAACCAATCACCAACATACTGGTCTTTTTTAAAATTAAGAATTGGCTTTTCTATTTTGTTTTTATTCTTTTTAATCGCATGCTTTAAGACTGCTCCTGCCAAAGAATTCAAAAAAGTTCAATCTGCTTTTTCCCACATCAACCAGACCGATTCCTACAGTGAACATATTCTAAATCAATTTGATGTTAAATTTCTCATCATGCATAGATAATCTTCACAAAAAGAAACGCTAGTTTTGGCAAAATACCAATCTAGCGCTTCTTTGTTTAAATACTTCTTTTCATTTTTCTTACTATAACTGCAGATAAGACCATCTTCCATATACTTTCTTCTTATTAATTGTCTGATATGGACGAACTTTAATATAGAGGGTTTTCTTCTTATTCTTTACATATGTTGTAGCATTTGTCACATTTTTCTTGACCATTACTGTTTTCAATACTTTTTTAAATTTCTTGTCCGTACTGAATTTTAACTGATAACCATTGGCTCCTGATACTGGCTGCCACGTTGTACGAACTTTATTATTTCCATTCTTTCTGGCTATAATATAGTCATAAGATAATTCTGTTTGCGCTTCCTTGATTCCTTTCTTATATACAAGTTTGATTCCTGTGGAATTCATAAATGCATCTGCTGCAACATACTTTGTGCTTCCCTCAAATGTAACCGTCCCAATCTGGTTGATTCCAGCAAAAGCACATGTCTCTATCTTTTGAATTCCTGATGGAATTGTAAAGTTTTTGATATTTACTGAGGCAAATGCCTGATCTTTGATCACTTTTAATGATTTTCCAAATGTTACGGATTTTAATACCGTACATTCATCAAATGCTGACTTGCCGATCATGGTTACCTGATCTGGAATTACCACGGCTTCCAATTCACTACATCCATAAAATGTACTTTCTTCGATCGTAGTGATCTTAGATGGAAGTTTGACACTCTTTAATGTTTCATTTCTATAAAATACTTCTGGTGCGATCCATGTGATCTCTTCCGGAATTTCAACATTTGCATCTTTTCCGTCATATTTTAATAAACCGTGATCTTTTGTAATATACATATGATCTTTGTATGTAATCTGATCTGGAAGTAATTTCATTAATGATTCAATCGTGATATTCTTCCCAAGAGAACTTCCTAATGCGTAAAGGCTGTTCGCATCAAAATCTTTTGGAGCAATTTCAATGGTATCAACGTGCATATCACACGAATCCGCTCGATCCGTTTTATATTTTATTTTATTAATACTCTTTACAGATGATGGAATTACAATCTTCTTTAATTTAGAACAATTGTTGAACTCATCTCCTTCAGAATCTGTGGAATTATATAATACAGATTGCATATTAAATTCTGTACATCCTTCTTTGATCTTAAGCTCTGCTCTCTTTTGAGGTACTCTTACAATTCCTTTTCCATCTTTTGTATAAATCACACCCTCAATACTCTGATATGATGGATCATTCTTTGCAACTACCAGATTATTTGCTGACAGATATGATACATTTGCCAATTTTAATTTTGTATTAAATGTTATGGTATCAACTGCTGACTGATCACTTGTAACATACCATAACTTATCGTCAGTATCCTCTTCGAGTTTTAATTTAAAGTCTCCTGGCATAACGATCGTCTTTAAATCTTTGCAACTTCCAAATGCCCCCTGCCCGATCGTCTTTGTCTTTGATGGAACCGTTATTTTAGAAATCTTTGTTCCATAGAAGCTTCGAATTCCTATCGTTTTTACCGTTGATGAAATTGTCACAGAGTTTAAATTCTTACATAATGCAAACGCTTCATATGAAACAGATGTCACGCCTTTTTTAATGATAACTTTCTTGATCTTCTTGTTCTTTCGAAATTTCATCTTCGCAGGCATTGCACCTTTTCCTTTGATCGTCAATGTTCCCTTCTTAAGCGTGTATGTTACTTTAGTTTTCGCTTCCACTTTCTGCTGACCTGCTCCGCTTATAAAAATCCCCACTGTCAGGGATGCGATCATGCCCGCATACAACATCATCTTTCTTGTTCTCATCCACTGCCTCCTTTTGTTTTAATTATTAAATTACAACTTTATTATATCTTACGTATTTATTTTTGTACATAGTAACGACAGTGTTTTTACTGTAAAAACGAAAACTGCCATACGAATTTTCCTTCCATTCATATGACAGTTTCTATTATCATTTCTTCCTTATCTAGGTACTGTTTCTACGATAATCCCATTTTGCTCCATCGTTTCTTTGGCTTCCAATGGCGCTTGATCATCTGTAAATACCATATTAATATCTTTGAGTCTACACTGCATGACAACTCCATGTTCTGAAAACTTGCTGGAATCTGTTAAAATGATAGAATTCCTTGCAGAATCCGCCATACTCTTGGCAGCTTCGGCTCTTAGCATATCTCCACTTGTAAATCCGATGCCAGGGATATACCCATCTGTTCCCATAAAGAGCTTATCTACATAAAAAGCTTCCGCACAGGTCTTCACCAATGGTCCTACCATAACCTCTGCTTCCTTCTGATATTCTCCTCCAAGAACGATGACCTTTGTAACACCGCCCTCTGTTTCTCTGATAAATCGGGCGATATAAGATGAATTCGTGATAACTGTAATATCTTTCTTTGTCTCTGAAAGGTACTTTACAAGCAACGCACAACTTGACCCAGATTCCACCATGATCGTTTCTCCATCAGATATGATCTCACTTGCCTTTTCTGCGATCCTCTGTTTCGTCTCATAACAAAAAGCCATACGATTGCTGATGTCTGACATATTCTTCATTGTTGCATATCCGTGTTCTCTTGTCAGAAAATTCAGTTCTTCCAAAGCATCCAGATCTTTTCGGATCGTGACCTGTGATACCTCCAGCATCTGTGACAATGTCGCCACTTCCACTTTCTTTTTTTGGTTTACAATTTCAAGAATCTTTGTCTGTCTGTCTGTCATGAAACTTTTCCTTTCTCTAAATACTAGGAAAGAGCCGTCTTGCGGCTCTTTATCCCTTTAGATATATCATATCTTAAAAATCATTTGAATTAAAGGTCACAGATTCCTTTTCCTTCTCCATAAACTGCATACCAGTCATTGTTGAAGTCTGTCACTGCTTTGTCAATATTAGGATTTGCAAATACCTGTTTTAATACTGCATATGGTGCTGTGATCGCTTCTGCTCCATAGTTAAATGCATTCTTCACCTGTTCAACACCTTTGAATGATGCTGCTACGATCTTGCAGTCATATCCATCGTCTTCGATGCGGTCCTGAAGATTGCTGATCAGTTCCATAGGATCTGCTCCAAGGTTTCCGATACGATTTACATATGGTGCGATATAGTCAGCTCCTGCTGCTAATGCAAAATATGCCTGCATCAGATCATAAACTGCTGTTGCTGTTACATTAACACCTTCGGATTTTAAGATCTTGATCGCTTTTAATCCTTCATATGAAACAGGAACTTTGATATATACCTGATCATCGATCTCTTCTAAAATTCTGTGAGCTTCCTTAACGATTGTCCCAGCATCTAATGAGATAACCTGTACATGAAGACTTCTTTCTTTGCCGATGATCTCACGAACCTTTCTCATGTGTCCGAAGAAATCTTCTGGTGATGTCTTCTTAACGATGGATGGGTTGCTTGTTACTCCAACGATTGGCATGTGATCTACACCGTCTTTAATCTCTTCAAGATCTACTGTATCTAAAATAAATTCCATGGTAAAAACTCCTCCTAAGTCTTAATATGTGTTTCGTTTTTTGATACTTCTATCTTACCACATTTTTCGAATATGTCAATATTTATTTTCATTTATTTATTATTTTTGTTTCGTTTAAAACTTATCTGGTTTCATTTCGTAAATTTTAGATATATTTATACAAGTCTTAGTTCAATTCCTTTTGCTTCTAAATCGTCTTTTGCTTCTTCTGGAATATTGCTGTCTGTAATGACCATAGAAATATCATTTAATTTTGACTGTAGTACAACTCCTTTCTCTGAAAACTTACTGGAATCTGTTAGAATGATCGCTTTATTAGCTGATCCTTGTAAATTTTTCATTGCTTCTGCCCGCAACATGTCTCCACATGTAAATCCAACATTTGGAATATATCCATCCGTTCCCATAAATAATTTATCTACATAAAAAGCCTCGGCACAAGATTTCACAAGCGGACCAACCATAACTTCTGATTCTCTTTGATATTCTCCTCCAAGCAAGATCACTTTCATGACTCCTCCTTCAGACTCCCTGATAAACCGGGCGATATAAACAGAATTTGTAATGACTGTAATATCTTTTTTCGTCTCAGCCAGTTTTTCAACCATCAAAGCACAGCTTGATCCTGATTCTACCATGATCGTCTCTCCCTCTGAAACAAGTTCACTCGCTGCTTGTGCTATTTTTTGTTTCACATCGTAACAAACAGCCAGACGATTTGTAATGTCTGCCATATTCCTGACAACTGCATATCCATGTTCTCGTGATATAAGCTCCATCTCTTCTAATGCTGTTAAATCTTTACGAATCGTCACCTTAGAAACCTCTAATATTTCTGATAATTTACTCACTTCAACCTTTTTTTCACGAGTGACCATATCTAAAATTTTTGTTTGTCTGTCTGTCATTTTTTTACTCCTTCCTACTGCTTTTTGTATTATAACATACCCATTTTTTTCAAACAACTAAACAACCCAGAGAATCATCTCATCTGACTCTCTGGGTTGTCTGGCGAATTGTATGTCTAATATAAATAATACTTATATGGAAGACCTATATAAATTTATAACGATGTATCCTGATATTTAACGTAAATCTCTTGAAAATCTGTCAGCAGTTTTCATTGCTGCAAAAACATCTTGTGCACTAACCTCAAATGGCATATTCCCCATTGTATCGTCTTCTGCACAACTTAAAGCTGCTGCTTCTAATAATCTCTCATCACTCACTTCTGCAATTCCTAATTCTTCGAATGTTGTAGGTAAACCGCATTTCTTACAAAAAACAATGATCTTTTCTAATTCTTCTTGATCTGTATTTTCCAATACTAACTGGCAAATCAATCCAAATGCAACTTTTTCTCCATGTAACAGAGCATGTGTTTCGTTAAGTACTGTTAATCCATTATGAATTGCATGAGCTGCCGCTAATCCACTGCTTTCAAATCCAATTCCGCTAAGATATGTGTTTGCTTCTACGATATTTTCCAGTGCTTTTGTGCTGACACCGCTTTCAGCAGCAGCTTTTGCTTTTAAACCATCTTCTAATAATGTATCTCTGCATAGTTTAGCAAGAGTGATCGCTGCTTTTGTTGCATGACCTCCTGCCATTGTTACTGCATCAGACTGCACACTTGCAGCTGCTTCATAATAAGTAGCAAGTGCATCTCCAATTCCTGCCATTAAAAATCTTACCATAATGATCGGAATCACACTTGAATGGTAAGTAACACCTCTTAATCCAAATCCCAGAAAATGAACTGTATTTCCTTTCTCCATCAGCTGTGTAAGATCTGGATACAATAAGATTCCTGAAATTACAACTGCCGTAAACGGATTAACTCCAAATTTGTTTGCTTCGGAAGAAAGATTGCCGAAATTCCATCGATCAGTACTTGCACCAACGTTTTTTCTTTCTGTGCCATAGCTTATTCTCCTTTTTTGTAGCGGTCTAACCAGCACTGCAAGGCACCGATCAGATTCGCATCATTTTGGAATTTACATGTTACAACTTCTGCTCTTGGCACATCATATGGACATGCTGCATACATTTCTTTTAAATTTTTTCGGATGTATTCAATAAAAACTGGCTGTGCACTGATCCCTCCGCCGATTGCAAATCGTTCTACATCAAGAATCGTCTGAAGATTAAAGATCTGAACTGCGATTTCTTTTGTGTAGATATCCAGGCATTCGACTGCCTGAATATCTCCTTTATTGACTGCTTCAAATACAACAAGACCATCTACATCTTCTGCTTTCTGATTTGTTTTCTCTGCATACATTCTGCATAATCTTGGTGTTCCGCAGCAATTTCCCCATACGGTTTCTTTTGTTGGCATTTGATCTTTCGATGTAATGATATATGACACTTCACCAGCTGAAAAATGTTTTCCTTTGTATAACTTACGGTCTTTGATAAAACCGCCTCCGATCATTGTTCCAAAGATTAAGACAAATCCATCATTTATGTCTTTTAAACTTCCCGTTGCTGCTTCTGCCATTGCAGCACATTTCGCATCATTTTCCATCCAGATATCGACCGGACATCTTTTATATAATTGTTCTTGTAAATAAAAATCGTCATTGTATCTTAATGCTCCACCCATGACACAATATCCGTTTTCAGAATCTAAGATTCCAGGCATTGAAATTGCAATCCCATCAACTTCTGGCATCTTGTCATAGATCTGTCCGATTGCCTCGATCAGTTCATTTCTGCCTTCCTGTGGGGTTTTTACTTTCCCTTTTGACAAAATTTTCATGTCCTGTGTCATATGTGCATATTTAATTGCTGTTCCACCAATATCAATTGCCAATATATTCATTTCTAATAATCTCCTTATGCCTGTTTTATGCATTTACAGATAATATATCTTCTCCAACTTTTACATTTCCTGTTTTTAAAGGTCTGATTGCCTGATAATCTTCCTGATTTACGATCAACATCGGTGTCGTACAAGCATATCCTTCTTTTTTCACTGCCTCCAGGTCATAACTGATCAGAAGATCACCTTTTTTTACTTCCTGATCTTTTTCTACATGTGTCTCGAAATATTTTCCGTTTAATTTTACTGTGTCAATTCCAATATGAAGGATCATCTGTGCTCCTTCTTTTGTTGTCAGACATATCGCATGTTTTGTGTCAAATAGTCCACTGACTGTTGCATCTGCTGGCGCATATACTTTTCCATCTGCCGGTTCAATTGCAACTCCGTCACCTAATGCATAAGAAGCAATTCCCTCATCTTCTACTTCACTAATCATCTTAATTTCCCCATTGATCGGTGAAGCAAATTTCTGATCTTTTACTGTTTTTTCTACACGTTCTTCTTTTTCTTCTTCAAAAGTTCCTAATAATTCTTTTGGAATCTTTCCTGCTTTTACCAATGCTACAAATTCTTCAAAATTATTTTTGATATTTGTCACTGCTGGTCCATAAATGATCTGAATACCATTTCCCTGAACCACAATTCCTGTTGCTCCTGTTGCTTTTAAAATTGCATCATTTTTCTTATTAACATCTACAAGACTTAGACGCAATCTTGTTGCACAACAGTTAATGCTTGTCAGATTATCGACTCCTCCGACACCTTCAAGAATTGTTGCTGATTTTGTATCAAAGTCTGCTGGCACAGCTCCTCCTGCGACTCCAACTCCTGTTGCATTCTGATAATCTGCTTTTGAATATAATTTTGCTTCTTCATCATCTTCTTCACGTCCCGGTGTTTTTAGATCCCATTTAAGAATTGCAAAACGGAAGATCACAAAATAGATGACAAAATAAACAAGGATCACTGGTATCATCATCATCCAGTTAGATCTTGACTGTCCTGGTAATACTCCATATAACACAAAGTCAATCAATCCATCGGAAAATGTTGTTCCAATACAGATATTTAATACGTGGCAGGTTACAAATGCTGCTCCTGCAAGTCCAACATGAATCACAAATAATGCTGGTGCCAAGAATAGGAATGTAAATTCAATTGGCTCTGTAATACCTGTCAGGAAAGAAGTAAGTGCTGCTGAAAATAGTAAAGATCCTGCGACCTTTCTTTTTTCAGGTTTTGCTGTCATATACATTGCCAATGCTGCTCCTGGAAGTCCACCCATCATAAATGGATATTTACCAGCTAAAAATCTTGTTGCTGATACTGAAAAATGTTGTATTGTATTTGATCCAAGTTCTGCGAAGAAAATATTTTGTGCTCCAAAATATGTAACTCCATCGATCACTGCCTGACCGCCCATACCTGTCTGCCAGAATGGAAGATAGAAAATATGATGTAAGCCAAATGGGATCAAGGCTCTTTCGATACATCCAAATAAGAATGTTCCAAAATATCCAGATGTCATAACTAAAGATCCAAGTGCAAAAATACCATTCTGGATCACTGGCCATACAAGATACATCACAAATCCTGTAATGATCGCACCAACAATACTGATGATCGGTACAAATCTTGATCCACCAAAGAATCCTAATGCTGTTGGAAGTTCAATCTTATAAAATCTGTTACACAGATATGCTGTGATAAGTCCTGCGATAATACCTCCGAAAACACCCATTTGTAATGTCTGAATTCCAAGTACAGAAGCAATCGCTCCATCTTTTACTGTTTTCGCAACAACACCATCCACAATACTTCCATCTAAAGTTAACAACATATTGATCGTTGTATGCATGATCAGATAGAAAGTTGCTGCTGATAAAGCCGCCACTCCTTTTTCTTTTTTAGACATTCCAAATCCAACGGCCATTGCAAATAACAATGGTAAATTTCCAAACAATGCTGCCCCCGCACTGTTTAGCAGGGATAAAATTGCATATGGGATAGTTCCTTGATGCAAAATTCCTGATAGTCCATAAGTTGCAATTGTTGTTTCATTGGTAAATGAACATCCGATTCCATACAAAACACCTGCAACTGGAAGAATTGCGATGACAATGAACAATGAAGCTCCAATTCTCTGTGCGATCGCTAATGCGCTCTCTCTTTCCTTTTTCGTTTTCACTTACTTTTCTCCTTTCGTACGAAACTTTTTTGTTTTTTTACAAAATCTATTATACTTTTGAATCTTTCGTTTGTCAATCTATTTTTTACGTTAAAAAGTTATTTTGCTTTCTTTTGTAAGTATTTTATTTACTTTAAGTGTTTGTTATGGTATGATATTACTATCAAATGAAAGGGGAATTTAAGAACCATGCAAACAAATGGTATTGTTTTTAATATACAGAAATTCAGCATTCACGACGGCCCAGGAATCCGTACAACCGTTTTCCTGAAAGGCTGCCCGTTGCGCTGCAAATGGTGTGCAAACCCAGAATCACAATTAAGCCAGATTCAGATTTTATATGATAGAGAAAAATGTGCTCACTGCGGTACTTGCACTCATGTCTGTCCAAATCAGGCAATTTCTATGGGTGATGACAGCTATGTAAGTGTTGATCCATCAGAATGCGTTAGATGCCTTCAATGTGTAAAAAACTGTCCTGCAAAGGCCTTAAGTTATGAAGGAGAAACAAAAGATGTAGAGGAAGTTGTCAAAGTCTGTCTTCAGGATATTGATTTCTATGAAGAGTCTGGCGGTGGTGTAACAATCTCTGGTGGTGAAGGAATGGTTCAACCGGATTTTGTAAAGGCTTTACTTGCAAAATTAAAAGAGCATAAGATTCATACTGCGATTGAAACAACTGGATATATCAAGGAAGAGATTTTTAGAGAATTGGCTCCGCTGTTTGACTTGCTTTTATTTGATGTGAAACACTATGACAGTGATAAGCATTATGAAGGAACCCATGTCCATAACGAACAGATCATCAAGAATTTAGCATGGGCGGTCTCTCAGGGAATAGATGTTCTTCCTCGAATTCCTGTGATTCCTGATTTTAATGATTCTTTGGATGATGCAAAAGGAATCTCTGCTTTATTAAATCAGGTTGGAGCAAAGAAAGTTCAGCTGCTTCCATTTCATCAGTTCGGAGAAAACAAGTATCATTTACTCGGAAAGACTTATGCTTATGAGAATGTGAAAGCATTGCATCCTGAGGATCTTACCGATTATCAGCAGATATTTTTGGATGCAGGCATCGACTGCTTCTTTTAATTTTTTAAAAATTTTGTATGCACAAAAAAGCCTTGGCAAAACAGCTTTATAGCTTCTTGCCAAGGCTTTTTTAATTGTTTCTTTCATGAATATTATTTCTTCTAGTCGATCACGAAAAATAGCAGTTAACCCTACTCAAGCCAACTGCCATTCCTCTATTTTTGTAAATTATAATGTCTGCTCTGTTCTTCCAATAATATCATCCTGTGTCTTCTTAGATAATACATTAAAGAATGCACTGTATCCTGCCACACGAACGATCAGGTCTTTATGTTTCTCTGGATGTTTCTGGGCATCGATCAGAGTTTCTCTGGATACAATATTATACTGTACATGATATCCATGTAAACGGTTGAAGAATGTACGGATCAGCATCTCTAATTTCTGTTTGTTTTCTTCTGTTGATAACATCTGTGGTGTCATCTTCTGGTTTAATAAAACTCCACCTGTGATCTTCTCTGTTGGAAGTTTGGCAACAGTCTTAAATACAGCTGTTGGACCATTCTTATCTGCATTATGTGCCGGACTGCTTCCTTCAGCTAATGGTTCAAATGCATTTCTTCCGTCAGGAGTTGCAACAGTTCCCATTCCCTGTCCAACGTTCGCACTGATAGAGGATGTTCCACCATAACGGATACCTCCGATTGGTCCTCTATGGTAACGTGTATTTGGATATTTCTTAATCTCATCTAAATAAGAATCGTATGCTTCTACGACTAACTGGTCTACATAGTCATCATCATTTCCGTATTTTGGCACATCATTAATAAGCATTTCCTGAATCTTCTTGTTCTCTTCTGACTGGAAGTCGTCTAAGATTGCATTCCAAAGCTGTTCTTTTGTAATCTTCTTCTCTTCGTATACAAGCTTCTTGATCGCTGCAAGAGAGTCTGCCATATTAGCAATACCAACCTGAAGTCCAGAGATAAAGTCATAGACTGCTCCACCTTCTTTGATTGTTTTTCCTCTTCCAATGCAGTCATCTGTTAATGCGGAACATAAAATGTCTGGCACATCTCTCTCTGATGCTTTGTCAATTGCATTTTCCACGATAACACTGTAACGTGTCATTTCTCTGACAGTCTTATCCCATGCGGCTAAAAGATCTTCATATGTTTCCATCTCTGTAAATTTACCATATCCTTTAGTAAATCTCTTGCCGCTTGTTAAGTCAACTCCGTCATTCATCGCACAAAGCAGAACTCTTGGGAAGTTAATATAAGACATACCTGTACAACGATATCCCCATTTCCCTGGAACAGCTGTCTCTACACATCCAATCGCACTATAATTGTATGCATCTTCTTCTTTGACACCCCAGTTGATAAAAGATGGAATGATGATCTCATCGTTATTTAATGCTGGCATACCAAATCCGAGCTTCATAACTTCGATACATTCATCAAAGAAATGTTTATCGATATTTGCATGATAACGAACCGTTAAGTTTGGCTGTGTCAGTCTTGTCTGTGCAACGGATTGTAACACAACAAAACTTAATTCGTTGACTGCATCCTTTTTATCTGGTGTCTGTCCACCGATTGTTACATTCTGGTACATTGGTGATCCGGCAGAACTTAATGTATGAGACTGTGAACGAACTTTATTGATTGTTAATGTTTTGATCCATAAGCATGTTAATAATTCTAACGCTTCGTCTTTTGTAATCTTTCCTTCGTTCATATCCTTCATATAATATGGATACATATACTGGTCAAAACGTCCATAGCTTAAAGAATGTCCGTTAGATTCAATCTGAAGGATCAGCTGGATAAACCATACAGACTGAACAGCTTCTCTAAAGGATGTTGCTGGCTCATATGGAACTTTCGCACAAATCTCACTCATCTGTAATAATTCTTCTTTACGTTTTGCATCTGTTTCTTTATCCGCTAATTCTTTTGCAAGTTTGCTGTAACGCTGTGTGAAATCACGCACTGCTTTAATAACTGTTAAGACTGCTTTATAAAATACATTCTTGTCAATGCTTTCTGGATCTGTAAAATCTAATGCTGCTCTTAATTCTTCTGCTCTTTTTTCATATCCTTTTAATCCATCGGACAGGATTCTCTGATAATTCACTGCCAGATGTGCATCTCCGGCATTTAATTTTCCTTCCATTCCAAAGACACCTGTCTCCATAAAGACATCGACTTCTTCTGGAAGTAGAGCTTCTCCTCTGGCACGAAGATTGTTGTTCTCCCAGAATGGTGCGATTTCTCTTAACTGTTCTTTTGTCTCTTCTGTAATATAGAAGACATCCCCGTCACGTTTCTCAAAGAGATCTAATTCGTTCATAACGAATTCCATTGTGTATTCTGGGAAGATTGGAGCATTCTTATTCTTTGTTGCCTGGTTTCCTGCGATCAGAGATTTGTTATCGATGTAGATGCTCATTCCTTCTAAGATCTTCTGAAGCATTAAAGCTCTTACCATAACTCTTGGCTGATTCTGGTTTTCTTTGTAAGCTTCTGTTGCCAGTACGGCTCTCTCTGCGTCAATATATGGTTTTGCATCCAGCACTTCCTCACGAAATGCCTGCATACGTTCTGTTAATTTACCGAAATGTTCTGTATTGTTCATGGTTTCTCCTTTCAGAATGTTTCGTTCGTAACTGATTATTGTTTTGTTTGTAGTTATAAGGTAACATTTTTTTGATTATATGTCAATAGTTTTTGGTTCATAATTGTATTTATTTTCATTTGAAAGTTCTTTTTGTGTAAAAAGAAAAAGATGCCATATTTTCTTATGACACCTTTTCTGATCTTCTTTATCACTCTACATTTACATGATTTCCCGCAGCCACTTCGTCTGATACATCATCCCTTCTGCTTAGTTTCAAGCACAGTTCATCGAGTACAATATGTACAGACTGATCAAATAAAGAACTAAGCAGCTGAATGGAAGCTGTTTTTTGATCTCCTTTGATCCTTCCTGGCACCTTGATGATACAGTCTGCTAATTTTCCAAGCTCCGATTCTTCTTTGCTTGTCACTGCAATGATCTTTAATCCAAGTTTCTTTGCAGCCTTTGCGTTGCTTAATGTATTTTTTGTTGTTCCAGAACCAGAAATTGCAAGATAAACCTGATTTTCTCTGAGTGCTGGCGTAATTGTTTCTCCCATAACATATGGCTGGTAACCGATATGCATTAATCTCATTGCAAAACATCTTCCTACAAAACCACTTCTTCCTTCCCCATCAACAAAAATCTTCTTATCCTTACTTAAGAATGTCATTGCCTGATCCAATGTATCTTCATTAAATTTATCCATGACTTCACTAATTTCATTCATGATCTCTTCTATCAATCTCATTTTACTACCTCTCTAAATTTCATTAATTCTTTTGCCATATTTTTTGATTTTGTGATTGCTGATCCTACGATCACAGATTGAATATCTTCTTTTTTCACTTCCTTGCATACCTCTAGTGTAATTCCACCTGCAACACAAATCTTTTGAATCTGTGGAAATTCCTGCTTAAATTTTTGGATTTCTTCTATTATATTGTGATCTCCACTTTTGTCTACTGATGTATGCAGGCAGTAGATCGCATTTTTAAAATCTGCAATCTCATGAATCTTTTCGATGGAACATTCCAGCAGATCGATCAGCATATATTTTTGATATGACTGGCTGACTTCATAACATTTCTCTAATGTTTCTCTGGAAGAACTCCCCATAACCGTTAAGATATCAAACCCTTGCTCGTATCCTTGTTGAAACTCATATGCACCTTCATCACACGTTTTTAAGTCTGCTAATAATAGCGAATCTTTTTTATATTCATTTAATTTCTTTAATGCAAAGAGTCCATAATCTTTGATCAGTGATGTCCCGATCTCTATAATATCTGTTTTTCCTGCAAATATTTTTACCATTTCTTCTGCTTTCAAAAGAGTCACTCTATCAATCGCTGTCTGTAATTTCATGATCATATCTCCCCTTAGTTCTTCTTTTGATAGGTCTTTAAGAATTCATTTAATCCATTGATCGTTGGAAGGCCTTCATTATCACTTAAATTCATAACCTGCATGGCTCCGATCGCATTTCCTCTCTCAAGGATTTTTTTATCATCCAGACCTTCTAATGTTGCAGAGATCACTCCAGATGCAAAGCCGTCTCCAGCTCCTACAGTGTCAACCACTGGTACTTTAAAACACGTTTCTTCACTTTCCACAAATGATCCATCATCTAATCGTTCTTTGGAATAAGATCCTGAAGTTCCAAGTTTGATCACTACCTTCTTTACACCTTCATTTAAATAAAAATCTGCGATCTCTTCTTTTGTCTGAAGTCCTGTAAATAACTTTCCTTCACGGAATCCAGGCATGACAACATCACACATACATGCAAGTTTATTTGTCTCTTTGATCATCTGTTCCTCACTGTCCCATAAAACCGGACGTGGGTTTGGATCAAATGTTACCATCAAGCCATTCTGGTGTGCCATCTGGATCAATTCTTTTGTCATCTCTCTTGTCTCTTCACTTAATGCAGGGAAGATTCCTGTTACATGAAGGATCTTGCTTCCACTAAAATCAACATCTCGAAGCAGTTCTTTCGTAGCTTTTGATGCTGCGGAACCTTTTCTAAAATAAATAACTTCTGGATCTCCTGCATCTACCTGATTCTTAATCTGAAACCCGGTTGGTGCTTCATTTGTTTCCTTAATATAACTTGTATCGATCTGTTCCTTCTTTAAGAAGTCTTTGATATATTCTCCAAATGGATCTTCCCCTACCTGTGTCATGTAAGAAACGCTATGGCCTAATCTTGATAATCCCATTGCCACATTCAATTCTGCTCCTGCGATCATCTTTGTAAAATGATCGACCTGACTTAGAGGCTGCTTTGTATCCGCTAAAAACATTACCATTGGTTCTCCGATTGTTAATACTTCACACATAATTCTTTCTCCTTTATTTTGCTTCTTTGACTGTTTCTATCTGATCTGCAATTTTTTCTTCATCAATTGGATATTCTATCAATACTTTAACTTCATTCCCTAATTTTTCTATCATCTTCTTCCATGGAATCACTCCGTCTTCCAACATAACAGTTCCAGGTTTTTCATTTTCAAATGCAATATTTTTTAAATGAAAAATAGTTATCTGGTCTTTTAATTCTTTAAATGATTTTTCTGGATCTTCTTTTTGCCAGTACCAGTTTCCAAGATCCATTGTATATCCGATCGGCAGCTGACATTTTCTGATCTGTTCTAAAGTCTCTTTTGTACAGGCAAATGTTCCATTTTCGTTGGTCTGATCATTTTCGATCGTATACGTCATCTCATATTTTGATAAAATATCCTTTAATTCTTCTGCTCCTGCCTGATCAATTTCATTCAGACTTCCAATATTAAATTTGACATTTTGAATGTTCATTTTTTTTGCTTCTTCCAGATAAGTTGTAAGATTTTTGTTTGGAACTTTGTCTTCTACAATCTTTTCTGGCACGGAATAATACAATGTCATGTCATTTTTGGAAGCCTCTTTTGCAATCGCTTCAAACTCTGAATCTTCGTTTATATATTCTCTTCTTACTTCTGCAAGTGAAATTCCTTGATCTTTGATTGCTTTTAACAACGTACTTTGCGCTGTGCCCTGATCTAATTTTTCTTTATAAACTAAAAGATTGATTCCTAACTCCTGTCTCATCTTATGCCTCCTGCTCTTTTAATGGTTTTCTTGTAAATCCAATGATCAGTGCGGATACCAACATTCCAATCGCAATTGCTGCTAAATATAATAATTTCTGACTGATCGCTCCTTCTACTACTGGTGTTACGAAGATTCCTCCATGTGGTGCTGGGAGTGAAATCTGGAATAACATGGCAAGTCCTCCCGCAACTGCAGAGCCAACGATTCCTGCTGGAATCATGCGAACTGGATCTGTTAATGCAACTGGCATACAGCTTTCTGTAATAAAGCTTGCACCTAACAGATAATATGTTTTCCCTTGAATCTGCTGATCTTTTGTGAATTTCTTTTTAAATAATGTTGTCGCTAATGCAACTCCAAGTGGTGGAACAACTCCTCCAACCATCGCTGCTGCCATTGGGTAATAGTTTCCATTGCTGATCGCAGCAACTGCAAATGTATATGCAACTTTATTGATCGGTCCTCCAAGATCCACTGCCATCATTCCACCAATGACCATTCCTGTTAAAACAAGATTCTGTGTGCCAAGTCCGTCAATAAACCCTGTTAAGCCCTGATTTAACCATGCCATTGGAACGGATACGACACATAACATTACAATTCCTACTACAAATGTACTGATCACAGGGATGATCAAAAGTTTTTTAATACTCTGAAAATCTTCTGGAAAATTACTCAGCAATTTGTTTAATAGTTTTACAAGATATCCTGCTAAAAATCCTGCAACGATTCCTCCTAAGAAACCACTGCCTGTTGTCTTTGCGATCATCCCGCCGATCATTCCTGGTGCTAGTGCATCCTGACCTGCAATCGTATGTGCAATAAATCCTGCAAAAATTGGAATCATCAATAACATTGCATTGTTATGTCCAATCTCATAAAGAATCTTGGCAAACTGATTCACAGAGTCATCTCCGATCCGCATTCCAAACATAAAAGAAATCGCCATTAAGATTCCTCCACCTGCTACAAATGGGATCATTGGTCTAAGACCTCCCATTACATCATCGTATAATACGCTTCCTACACTCTTTTTCTTTGTTTCACTCTTCATATTTACCCTCCTAATTTTTGGTTTTTAATTTAGTGTATCGTTTTCGTTTATCGGTTTAGTTTATCGGTTAACTAAGATGCTTTTATGATACTCACTTGATGTATTTTTGTCAATACATCTTTTACAACTTTGGCGTTTTAAACAAAAATCATATGCGTTATTCTTTTAAATACCTTATATTTTATGCAGTTTTCACAATATTTCTTAAGACACGAAAAAAAGAAGAGGGAAACAAAAAAATTTCCTTCTTCTTTTTAATATTTTGATTTATTTTAATTTTGTTGACTCATATCGACAGATATCTGCTTTGATTTCCTCATAGACAATCTCTTTTTTCTCTTTGTGTTCTATCTTATCAAATAATAATCTCGCCGCTGCTTCTCCCATGGAAAATGGATGCTGTTCTATACATGTGATTCCAGGACCACTGTATTTCGCCCATTTTTCATCTGCAAACGCACAGATTCCAACATCTTTGCCGACTTCCTGCTCCATATGATAAAGATGTGAAATGATTCTTCTTAAGACTTCATCATTGTTTGCAAAGAAACAGGTTTTCTCATGATGGCTAATGATCTCCGCTAATTTCGCCATAATATCTAATTTTTCTTCGTCTTCTAAGATCAAAATCTCGCCATTGATCGTATCATTCTGCGAAATATATGTTCTGACAGTTTCTTCTCTTAATTGTCTGGTACTGATCCCATCTGTTGCTTCACTTACAAAAACAACATATTTCCAGCCTTGATCCTGTAATTCTTCTAACATCTGCTTGGTCACTGCTTCGTTATCATTTACCACACTGTCACAGACTGCATCTTTATATGTCCGGTCTAATAAAACGACTGGCTTGCTTTCTTCCATCTGACATGTGTTCTTAATAAAATCTGCATTATTCCCAACAGAATTTATGATCACACCATCTGTCTGTTCATTAAAAAATGACTCAATATTTTTATTTTCCTGATCTTTGTTGTTATCTGCATCTGCAATCAATAACTGGCAGCCTCTTTTTCTACATTCTGATTGTACACCCTTGATCAGTAAGGAAGAAAAAGGATTGCCAATATCTGCGATCGTAAATCCTATACAGTTTGATCTATCTGATTTTAAACTTTGTGCGGCTCGATTCGGTCTATAGTTTAATTCTTCCACAACATCTTGTATCTTTTTTCTTGTCTCTTCCGACATGAATTCATAATCTCCGTGAAGATATCTTGAAATGGTTGTCTTTGATACTCCCACAGCTGCCGCCACATCTGCCATTGTTGCTTTTTTACGTTTTCTTGTTTTCTTTTCCAATGTTCTTCACCTTTAGTCATTATCTAAATCTGCCAAAAATTCATCTACATCATGATATCCTTTAACAGATGAATCTTTTGCAATCCTTTCTGCTTCAAGCATTGCTGAAACAGTTTCTTTGCTTGGAGTTCTCTCTGTAATCTTAAAAGGAATTCCTCTTTCTCTCAGAGATTGACGAACAAAAATATTAAATGCTGTACTTAGATTCATACCAAGTTCTTCATACAAAGCTTCTGCTGCTGCTTTTAAATTACTATCCATTCGAATACTAATATTACTTGTTGTTGATTTAGCCATGATATCACTCCTTTCACCATTATTATATGTTAATTGCACGAAATTATCAATATATTGCACGAAGATTATTCATTTATTGATGTTTCTTATAATAAATATAAGAAGCAACCGTCGGTATCAATGTAATGATCAAAATAATTCCAACTGCTGCGCCAATCGGATCAATAACTTTCTGAAACCCAAGCAAAATCGTCAAAGCTCCGCCAATGACCCACCATTTTCCAGCCATCCGATGTGTGTAATCCCAGTTTTCTTCACTATATAATGTCCATGGAAGTTTGATTCCAATCATGTAATTCTGTCTGCACTTTGGAAGATAGTTTCCAACAACGATCAGAACTATTCCTAGTAAAACATTCGTCCACAGATTTAAATTGATCACGTCTTTATGTCCTAATGCATTTCCATAGATCATTACCCCACACCAAAGTGATACAACAGGACAGATACATAGGATCAGATGATAAATCTTAGACCCAACATTCCTTTTCTTAGGGTCAAATTCTGTGATAACACTACATAAAATATGCACTGCCAGTACAAACAGATAAGTTCCTACTACTGCAAATAATTTGCTGCTGTATCGATCGGCCTCTCCGTTTCTTCCAAAATGTGTTGCCACCTGTGCTGGCAGCTGATCCCATAGCAAAAATCCAGCAAACATTGGTAATAAAATTACAATGCAGCTTCCAATAAAAAACTTCTTATTCTTCTTTAGCATCATGATTCCCTCCCTTCAATTCTGATAACCATAACATAACTTCCTCAACAACTGATGTATTTAACGTGTAGTAAATATAATTTTTCTCTTTCTTCTCGAAGATCAGCTCTGCTTTTTTAAGAATCTTCAAATGATAAGAAATGGTTGCACCTGTCATATCAAAATGAGATCCAATCTCTCCAGCCGACATGCTTCCATCCCGCAGCATCATAAGAATCTCTCTTCGTATTGGATCTGATAAAGCTTTAAATGTCTCTGCAAATCCCATAACTCTCATCCTTTCTGTGACTATTTAGAAATATTTCTAATTACTTTATAGCATTTCATATTTAAAAAGTCAATCAGTATTTAGATTTTTTTCTAAATAGTTTTCATTGCAGAAATTTAACATAGATATCATTTAAATTTTGTATTTCCCTGTTACTATCATCTTATACACACGAAAGGAGTACTTAATATGATACGATTATTTGCATCCGATATGGACGGAACTTTATTAAATGACAAAGGATATATATCTGACCGAACGATCAATGCGGTGAAAAAATTACAGAAAAGTGGGGTTCATTTTATTGTGAATACTGGAAGAGATTATCATGCTGCAAAAAGAGAACTTGATGCAGCATCGCTTTCCTGTGATATGATCTGCCACAGCGGGGCTTGTACTTATGATGTGCATGGAAATGGTTTTCATATCGCTTCGCTTCCAAAAAGTATTGCGAAACAGATCTTAACTGTTTTTGAACGGCATGGTGCTTTTGCCGACATTGCAACGGAATATGGAAAAACCTCGATCACTGATAAAAATACGTTATTATCTTATTATAAAAATGAAGTGTTTCCTGCCATTGAACAAGAAGGTAAAGTATATTTCCGTACTTGGCACGACTTTGCAATGATGGTTTCTAAAGTTCGCTTTTTTGAAGGAAAAGAAAGTCTGCTTGGCTGTGAAACACCAATTTATAAAATCTCTACTACATTTTTTGATCAAGATAAGATCAATGCTTTAAAAGATGATATTCATGGGATCAATCAGTTACATGCGGTATCAACTTCCAAAAATGATCTTGAGATCACACACGTAAATGCACAGAAAGGCACTGCTCTGCTTCGTTATGCCCAAACAAAAAAGATCACTCCTTCACAAATCCTTGCGGTTGGTGATAGTGGGAATGACCTTTCTATGTTATCTCTTGATCTTGGAGTCACTGCTGCTATGGCAAATGCTTCTGCTGCCGTGAAAAATGTATGTTCTGTCATTGCTCCTTCTAATAATCAGGATGGCGTTGCATTCTTGATGGAAGATGTTTTAGAGCAAAATGAACTGGCTGCAAGAGTTCATCGTTCTTTTTGTTTGGCACTAGACTATTGCAAAATTCCAATCTTCTGATTCATCTGTGCCTGTTCATATTGAAACATGGAAAATCATAAATTTCGACAATTTTCTACATAATTTTTTGTAACATGAAGGGCTTTCATTATTTCTGGCTTATAATTCTGCAGTGATTCCTGCAAGATTCTGCATTGGATGTTTCAGGAAATAATTATAAACCGCAATGACTCTTCCTGTAAAAATAACTGCCAGTACAGTTCCAAGTCCAAGTCCTATGATATGTCTTGTAAATACAAGCCCGATGATTCCTGACGTGCAAAAACAAGTAACATCAAAAACATTTTTACCAATTCCCATGCCTTTGCCCAGTTTATCTCCGATCGTCGCTGCAAGTGCATCTGCAGGATTTGGCACAAGTTTCATATTAACCATCGTTGTTGCACCGATTCCTGTAACAACGATTGCAAAAAATAATACCAGAAGTTTCTGTCCCAATGTATATGGTACAATATTTAAATACTGGTCAAAAATATTGATAAATACACTTGTCACAAGACTCATTGGAATCTGTAATAATTCATATAATTTAAATTCTTTCCCTTTTAATATTGCCTCTATCAGCACACAAAAGCAGTAAAATACAAAGGTTATTGCTCCTAGATTTAAATGCCAGATATGACAGATATTATATGGAATAGATATAATCGGTGATACCCCTAATAATGTCTTTGTATTTAATACAATTCCAAGTGCAAGCACGATCAAACCGATAAAATATATGATTCCTCTTGTGCATTTTGTTTTCAAAGTTCTCTTCCTCTTTTCTTTTTTATTTTCCTTTTGAATATTGAAAAGAACCCCGGAGTATCAACTCTCCGGGATTCCTGCTTGTTCATTTTTTGATTATTTTTCTTTGATCTGGCAGAATTTCTTCTTACCTTTCTTTAATAAGATACGATCTTTATCGTCAAAGTCCGCCTTACCAAATGCTGCATCAATTGCATCTACTTTCTCACCATTTACAGAAACTCCACCCTGCTGTACCATTCTTCTTGCATCTGAACGAGTTGTGCAAAGTTTAGAATCTACTAACATTGTAAGAATATCGATTCCTTCTGCTAATTTATCTGCTTCATATTCAAATGTAGGGGCATCTTCATTTGCTCCACCGCTTACAAACATTGCTTTTGCAGCTGTCTGAGCTTTCTTCGCTTCTTCTTCTCCATGAACGATCTTTGTAACTTCATAAGCAAGAACTTCTTTTGCTTTATTGATCTCTGCTCCTTCTAAAGCTCCCAGTCTTCGAACTTCGTCCATTGGAAGGAATGTGAGAAGTGATAAGCATTCTTCTACTTTCACATCTTCGATATTTCTCCAATACTGGTAGAAATCGTATGGAGATGTCTTCTCTGGGTCAAGCCATACAGCACCTGCCATTGTTTTACCCATCTTCACTCCGTCGCTTCTTGTAAGAAGTGTTAATGTTAATCCGTAAGCATCTTTCTTTTCTTTTCTGCGGATCAAATCAGCTCCTGCAAGGATATTAGACCACTGGTCATTTCCACCCATCTCTAATTTACATCCATATCTTCTATTCAACTCAAGGAAATCATATCCCTGCATTAACATATAGTTAAACTCGAAGAATGTAAGCCCACGTTCCATTCTCTGTTTGTAACATTCTGCTGTTAACATCTTGTTGACTGAGAAATGAACTCCAACTTCACGTAAGAACTCAACGTAATTTAAATTTAATAACCAATCTGCGTTATTTGCTAAGATTGCTTTGTCATCATCAAATGTGATAAATCTTGATAACTGTTCTTTGAAACGTTTCGCATTATGATCGATCGTTTCCTTTGTTAACATATTTCTCATGTCAGATTTTCCAGATGGATCTCCGATCATAGTTGTCCCGCCACCTAAAAGAGCAATTGGACGATGTCCTGCCTTCTGCATATGCATCATTGCCATGATCGTTAAAAAATGGCCTGCTGTTAAACTGTCTGCTGTTGCATCAAATCCGATATAGAATGTTACTTTTTCTTTTCCTAACAGTTCTCTTAATTCCTCGTGTGTTGTCTGTGCGATAAATCCTCTTTCTTGCAGCACATCATATACGTTTTGACTCATTTTATATATCTCCTTTTAAATTCTTTTCTTAATTTGTGTTTATATAATATAGTCCACGGCCTATGCCGTTCCTTTGAACTTATGGGAATTCCTCTATAATCTTATGCAGCCGCTCCCAAGTTCTCTTAACAGATGATCCGGACATTCGTTCTCTTCCTGTATGCATGTCCACCATATCTGATTCTGATGATATAATGTCTGCATGCTGATCTAATACCCCAAAATTGTCACCTCAAAAATATCTTGATTTCTAGTTTTTAAAGCTATGGATCGGTGCTGGAATTCTTCCTCCACGATTCACAAATGCATCGCATGAAAATTCGTTCACTGGCATAATTGGTGCATATCCAAGTAATCCACCAAATTCCACCTGATCTCCAACATCTTTTCCGATTGCTGGGATCACACGGACAGCAGTTGTCTTCTGATTGATCATACCAAGTGCCATCTCATCTGCGATCAATCCTGCGATCGTTGTTGCTTTTGTTTTTCCTGGAATTGCGATCATATCAAGTCCTACAGAACATACACATGTCATTGCTTCTAATTTCTCAATTGTCAGAGCTCCAGCGTTCACTGCATCGATCATTCTCTGGTCTTCGCTGACTGGAATAAATGCTCCACTTAATCCACCAACATAAGAGGATGCCATAACTCCACCCTTCTTCACCTGGTCATTTAACATCGCTAAAGCTGCTGTTGTTCCTGGTGCTCCAGCATACTCTAATCCGATCTCTTCTAGGATCTCTCCAACACTGTCTCCTGCTGCTGGTGTTGGTGCAAGAGAAAGATCAATGATTCCAAAAGGAATTCCTAGTCTCTTAGATGCTTCTTTTGCTACTAACTGTCCAACACGAGTTACTTTAAACGCTGTTTTCTTGATCGTTTCACAAAGAACTTCAAAGTTCTCTCCTCTAACATTTTCAATCGCACGTTTTACAACACCTGGTCCACTAACACCTACATTGATGATCGCATCTGCTTCCGTAACTCCATGGAAAGCTCCTGCCATAAATGGGTTATCATCTGGTGCATTACAAAATACTACGAACTTCGCACATCCAAGACACTGGTTGTCTTTTGTAAGTTCTGCTGTTTCTTTGATGATCTCCCCGATCAGTTTCACTGCATCCATGTTGATCCCTGTCTTTGTAGAACCTACATTAACAGAAGAACATACAAAGTCTGTCTCTGCTAATGCTTTTGGAATAGAACGGATCAATAATTCATCTGCTTTTGTCATTCCTTTGCTTACTAATGCAGAATATCCACCTAAGAAGTTAACTCCAACTTTCTTCGCTGCTGCATCTAATACCTTCGCAAGTTCTACGAAATCATCTGGTGTCTTACATACATTTCCACCAACTAAAGAAATTGGTGTGATAGAAATTCGCTTGTTAACGATCGGAATACCAAATTCATTCTCGATATCTTTTCCTGTCTTCACAAGGTCTTTTGCAACTGTTGTGATCTTATTATAAATATTCTCCTTGACCTCTTCTAGTGTTGTACCAACACAATCTAATAAACTGATACCGATCGTGATCGTACGAACATCTAAATTCATCTCATGGATCATTTTATTCGTTTCAAATACTTCATTCAGATTAATCATGATGCCACCCCACTAAATTCTGTGCATAATATCAAAGATTCTTTCATTCTGCGCCTGAATTACAACACCGATTTCTTCACCGATCTGTTTTAACTCACTGGATAATAATGCGATATCTTTGGATGAACCAGCTGGATCTACGACCATCATCATGTTAAAGAAGCCGCCTGTGATCGTTTGGGAGATGTCTAAGATGTTAACATTGTTGCTAGCTAAATAGTTACACACCTTTGCGATGATTCCTACACCGTCTTTTCCAACAACTGTGATTACTGTTTTTTCCATTTTTGTTATTCCTCCTAAATGTTTATGATACACTGGTTACGGTAGATACCGTGTCTCTTCTGGCTACTTCGATCGGCAATGTAAAATTATGTAAAGAAATCTTTACCGTCTCGTATGCCAGTTTTTCGTAATTATTCTCTTTACTCAGATGTCCAAGATAAACTTTCTTTGTCTTCTGTGTTGCAACTTCCTCAATCAGTTCAGCACATCTTTCATTCGATAAATGTCCCTCTCTTCCAAGGATCCGTCTCTTCAAATAATATGGATAGCGTCCAACCTGAAGCATATTCACATCATGATTAGCTTCTACAAATAAAATATCTGAATCATATATCTTCTCTACCAGATATTCATCGTAGTCTCCAAGATCTGTTGCAATGCTTGCCTTGGCTCCTTCTTCTGAGTAAAACGAGTAACAAACAGGATCTGCAGCATCATGCCATATATGAGATGCATTGACTTTCATATCTCCGATCTCAAATGGTTTGTCTGCTTCAATCGAATGAAAAAGGCTTTTATCAACTTTCCCAAGGTTCTTATAATCAAAAATCGCATCGATCGTCTTTCCTGTTGCAAAGATCGGAAGTCCATATCGTCTTGCGATAACACCAAGTCCTTTGATATGATCCGTATGCTCATGTGTGATCAAAATTCCATCAAATTCTGGAACGGTAAGGTCAAGTTCTGAAAGGGAGTTTTCAATACGCTTGGCACTGACTCCACAATCAACTAATACATTCGTCTTCTTCGTTCCAACATATATGCAATTTCCTTCACTGCTACTTGCTAAGCTTGATAGTTTCACGGATTATACCTCTTTCTTCTCTTCTGGGCTGACCCTATTGGCAAACATTATATCATAAGGTTATTTAAGATTCAAGAATTGCTCTGTATTCTTAAATGTACAAAATATCAACCAAGAATCTTTACGATCTGTGCTTTTGTATCTTCTAGATCACCTGAATTATCAATGATATTGCTTGCCATAGATTTAAACTCTTCTTCTTTTTGCTGTTTTTCGATCATCTGCTTGATCTTCTCATCAGAATATCCTCTGGAAGCTTTTAAGCGTTCATATCTTACTTCTTCTCTCGTGTAAATATACCATAACTGATCAAATCTCTTTTCATATCCTGCTCCAACTAACAAAGCTGATTCTATGACAAGCAAACCTTCTGGTTCTTCTTTTTCAAACTGATCAATTCTTGATAAAATCTCTTCATCTACATTTTTATGAGTGATGCTGTTTAATAAGGAAAGTTTTGTTTCATCATGAAACACGATCTCTCCAAGTATCGGGCGGTTGATCGTCTGGTCTTCATTTAAAATTTCATTTCCAAATGCCTGAACGATCGCACCATAACTTTTTGCCCCCGGTACCATCAGCTCATGCGCCACATGATCGGATTGAATGATCTTTGCCTGATAATCATTTTTTAATATATTTAAAATCTCACTTTTTCCAGAGCCGACTCCCCCAGTGATTCCTATGATTTTCATTTATCTTCTCCTTATTTTGCTTCGTACCAGCTTGCTCCCTGTTCAATATCAATATTCAATGGTACACGAAGGCTTGCTGCGTTCATCATTTCATTCTGTAAGATTTCTTTGACTTCCTCAAATTCATCCAAATGTGTTTCAATCAGCAGTTCATCATGAATTTGTAAAAGCAGACGGGATTTCATCTGTTTTTCTTTTAATTTCATATTCACTCTTACCATTGCGATCTTAATGATATCTGCTGCTGTTCCCTGAATCGGAGAATTCATTGCTACACGTTCTCCAAAGTTTCTCTGCATGAAATTGCTGGATTTTAATTCTGGGATCGGGCGGATTCGATTGAACATTGTCTTTACATATCCATCTGTTTTTCCTTTTTCCACTTCCCCATCTAAGAATTCCTTAACTCGTGGATACATTGCAAAATAACGATCAATATATTCCTGTGCCTGTTTTCTTGAAATCTTAAGATCCTGACTTAAACCAAAAGCACTTAATCCATAAATGATCCCAAAGTTAACCGCTTTTGCATCTCTTCTTTGTGTACTCGTCACTTCATCCATCGGAATTCCAAATACTTCAGAAGCTGTTCTTGCATGAATGTCCTGATTCTCCTCATATGCATGGATCAGTTTCTCATCCTGTGACAAATGTGCCAGAACTCGAAGTTCGATCTGTGAATAATCCGCATCTAAGAATACATATCCATCTTCTGGCAGAAACACTTTACGGATCGCTCTTCCAAGTTCCATACGGATTGGAATATTCTGAAGATTTGGTTCCGTACTGCTGATTCTTCCAGTTGCTGTGATCGTCTGATTGAATTTCCCATGAATTCTCTGATCATCCTGAATAAAATTTGCTAATCCATCTGCATACGTGGATTTTAATTTCGTCAACTGTCTGTATTCTAAGATCATCGAAATGATCGGATAGAGATGTTCGATCTTTTCTAACACTTCCACGCTGGTGGAATATCCAGTCTTTGTCTTTTTTGCACCTTCTAATTTCATATGTTCAAACAAAACAACACCTAACTGTTTTGGAGAATTGATATTGAACTCTTCTCCTGCTTCTTTGTAGATAGACTCCTGTAATTCTTCAATCCTTCCAACCAGCTGATCTCCATATTCTTTCAATGCTTTCGAATCTACGTGAATCCCTCGCACTTCCATATCATGAAGTGCAAACATTGTTGGAATCTCAATCTCTCGATAAAGATCCATCATCTCAAGTTCCGTTAATTTATCACTCAATGGTCGGATCGCTTCTCTTGAAATATAAGCTTCATAACCCATGATCTTCTTTCCTGCATCACTTAAAACTCCATCTGTGACCATTGGATGTTTCTTATCGATCAATTCTTTTCTGGATGGAAGCATCATAGATTTATAATCTCTTGCAATATCATCATATTCATAAGTGCTTTTTAATGGATTCACAAGATAAGCGGCCAGTGAAACATCAAAAATACTCTTTGTCGTCTCATGGATCGTTAAATGAGACAAGTGTTCTTTCACTTCCATCATTGCCACATATCCCATGTTGTCATATAGAGCATCAATTTTCTCATATAGAAAATCTTGCGTTATAAACCCAAAACCTTCACAACTAAATAAATATACTTCTTCTCCTTCTGTATTTAATGCAACCCACATTGCATCATTCTCTTTATAAATGGAGATTCCTGCTTCTTTCTTCTTCACTGCTTTTGTAAAAATATCTTCCGCCTCTGCAAGATCAATGACCTCTTTGATCTTAACTTCAAGATCCTCTTGTTCTTCTCCATCAAAACGTTTGAGAATTGCTTTGAATTCCAATTCCTTCAACATATGATACGCTTCTTTCGTATACAGATCACCAAGCTTCGCATCATCAAACGAAATATCGATCGGACTGTCTAACTTGATCGTTGCAAGTTCTTTACTCATAACACCCTGATCATAGTATTCCTGCAGATTGTTCTTTGCACGATTTGGTTTTACTTCATCAATATGTGCATATGCATTTTCAATTGATTGAAATTCTTTGATCAGTTTTGTCGCTGTCTTCTCTCCTATTCCAGGAATTCCAGGAATATTATCCGATGCATCACCCATCAAAGCTTTCACGTCAATAAATTCCTTTGGCGTTACCTGATATTTTTCTAATACATCATCTTCATAATAATCTTCAACCACCGTTCCAGTCCTGTTTGTCTTTGGAATACGAATCTGCACTTTCTTTGTCGCAAGCTGTAAAAGATCTCGATCTCCAGAGACAATCTTCACTTCAAATCCTGCTTCTTCTCCAAGAACAGACATTGTCCCAAGAAGGTCATCTGCTTCATAACCTTCTTTCATCATTAAAGGAATGTTCATCGCTTTTAACACTTCACGGATCACCGGAACCTGTTCTCGTAATTCATCTGGCATTCCTTTTCTCGTTCCTTTATAATCCGCAAACATTTTATGGCGGAATGTTGGCGCTTTTAAGTCAAATGCAACCGCCAGATGTGTCGGATTCTCTTCCTCTAAAAATTTAAACATAATATTCAAAAAACCAAGTATCGCATTCGTATGGAGTCCTTGACTATTGGTCATGTCAGGTAATCCATAAAATGCACGGTTTAAAATGCTATTTCCATCAATCAATAATAATTTCTGTTTCACGCCAGATTGTTCTCCTTTTCTATAAATGTGCTCTGAGACATTGTAACACAAAACTACAGAAATTGAAAACCAATAACATTTAACATATATTTATGAAAACAATGGTGTTGACAAATACCGATCTCCATTATCTGGCAAAAATGCTACAATTGTCTTTCCTTTATTTTCCTTCCGTTTTGCCACTTGAATTGCCGCATATAATGCAGCGCCTGATGAAATTCCAACTAAGATTCCTTCTTCTATTGCGATCACTTTTCCATAATCAAAGGCATCCTCATTCTCTACCCGAATGATCTCATCATAAATTTCTGTATTTAACACTTCAGGCACAAATCCGGCTCCGATTCCTTGAATCTTATGTGGTCCTGCCTGACCTTTTGAAAGCATTGGAGATGTTGCTGGTTCGACAGCAATCACTTTCACATCTTCTTTCTTGGATTTTAAATATTCTCCAACTCCTGTAACAGTTCCTCCTGTTCCAACTCCTGCAATAAAAATATCTACTTCTCCATCTGTATCTTCCCAAATCTCTGGTCCTGTTGTCAATCTGTGAACTTTTGGATTGGATGGATTAACAAACTGTCCTGCGATAAATGCGTCTTCGATTTCTTCTGCAAGTTCTTCAGCTTTTGCGATTGCTCCTTTCATTCCTTGTGAACCATCTGTTAATACGATTTCCGCTCCATAGGCTTTTAATAGATTTCTTCGTTCAACACTCATTGTCTCTGGCATTGTAAGGATTACCCTGTATCCCTTAGATGCACCGATCGCTGCAAGTCCAATTCCTGTATTCCCTGATGTTGGTTCTATAATGACGAACCCTTCTTTTAATTTGCCCGCTTCTTCTGCATCAACGATCATCTGATATGCGATACGATCTTTTGCGCTTCCTGCTGGATTATATCCATCTAGTTTTACTAATAATCTTGCCTGTAGTTTAAATCTTTTTTCTACATTTTCAACTTCTACAAGAGGTGTTCTTCCGATTAATTCTATAACATTTTTATATATATTTGACATTATTTTTACTCCTTTGATTTTATTTTCATATAATTCCTATCTTTTTTATATGTTATTAGTATATCAGATTTTAAAACAATGTCAAACTCTTTTATCTTTCACATTCCTTTTGACACTCTCATCATAATTTTAAACAAAAAGAAAAACGACCATGTGATCTTTAGATCACATAATCGTTTCCACCTTTGATTCTTGCTTTATTTACAACATCTTCTAATGTAATTCCACTTAAATATTCTTCGATCGCCTGTCCTAATCCTTCCCAGATTTCTATCGTTGGACATTCATGGTAGCGTTCACACTGATTCACCTTATCATCCAAACACGCTACTGGCTGTAAACTTCCCTCTGTTATCTTTAAGATTTCATAAATCGTATAATCTTTTGGATCTCTGGAAAGCTGATAACCTCCTTTAGGTCCTCGCAAGCTCTTTAAATATCCCCTGATGCTTAACTGTCTTACGATCTGCTCTAAATATTTTACAGATATCTCCTGTCTTCTTGATATGTCTTTTAATGCGATCCAATCACCTGTATGATGCATTGCAAGATCATACATTAAACGGACTGCATATCTTCCCTTTGTTGAAATTTTCATATTCTTTGCTCCACTTTCTTAATTATTGTTTAACATCCAGTAACTGTATCGCTGTCTTTAAGCTTCTGACATCCTGTGCCTCGTCAAATGTCAGTTTGTTATCCATTGTCAGAATTGCCGTATAATGGCCATCCTGTTTATAAATCTTGTAGTAGTCATACGTATACTGTACATATTTTTCACTGCCATAAGCATCTCTCGTAGAATCCTCCACATAATAAAACTTTCCATTTACATTAGAAACATATTGAAGAATCGGATCTCCCTCTACGGTATACTGGCAAATTACGATCGCACAATCTTTGTGATCTTTTACATTCTTTAAAAACTGATTCCAAAGCTTTTTGCTTCCCTTGCCAAATGAATCATATTCAATTACCACAATTCCTTGATATGATGTATCTTCTGCCGTCATTTCTTTCGGATATTTTGAAAGCAGTTTTTTTATCTGATCATATTTTGAAAGTATTTTTATTTCGATCTTCTCATCTCTTTTTGTTTCTTTTGTGGTTTTCTCTGTCTTCGTACTTGTAGAATCTTTGACTGATCTTCCACACCCTGTAAAAGAAACTGCTGTTAAAAGCATCACTGTACCAAGTACTGTAGCCATAATTTTCTTTCTCATCGCAACTCCTTTCTGGTAATCCCCTTATTTCATATCGTTTTAGTATATAATACTTGTTTTTATGTCTATTGTCAATCTTGTTGTGATGCTTTACAATAAAAATATACAGGGAGGTAATATCTATGAGTAAGATAAATAAAATCACACCACTAACAAATGTAAAATTTCTGAATCTATATGAATTAGAAGCTGAAAACAAATATGGAGATACACATCCATATTATGTTGCCAGTCGCAAGAATGAAAATACAATGATGGCTGCTACAAAAGAAGTCATTCCTGATGGCGTTGTCATTTATAGTCTGTTTGGAGAAAAAGCTGATCATCTGATCATGGTGAGACAGTTCCGTTATCCTTTAAATGATTATACATATGAATTGCCTGCTGGATTGATCGATCCTGGAGAATCAATCAAAGAAACTGCAATCCGTGAAATGAAAGAAGAAACGGGTCTTACGTTTACACCCGCTGAATTTGATGATTTCTTAAGTCGTCCTCATTTCTCTTCTGCTGGAATGACAGATGAGACTAATTGCACGGTTTATGGAATTTCTACTGGAATGCCGAATCTTAATCATTTGGAGCCTAATGAAGATTTATCGGTAGAGTTAGTTGATAAAAATGAAGCAAAACGTATTTTAAGAGAAGAAAATCTTTCTGTGAAAGCTTATTATCTCTTATTACATTTTATCCAAAGTGATCCCTCTGATCCTTTTGCCTTTTTAAAATTAGATTAAAAATTTAATTTTTATAATTTTTATAAAAATTATTGACATTATGATTCAAAAGTGATAATATATTTTAGGTCGAACAATTGAATCAGCCGATGTGTCGGAACTGGCAGACGAGACAGACTCAAAATCTGTTGTTCTTATGGACGTGTGGGTTCGAGTCCCACCATCGGCATTTGATAAGAATCTCTGAGAAGGGGTTCTTTTTTATTGCATAGGGAATTCCGATGAATCCCCTTATAAAATAAATAAGATGCTGCTCAAAAAACATCGAACAACATCTCTCTATAATTACAAACTCTGTATTAATTCTTCAATTTCATCCAAGCAAGCTCCGCAAGCTGTTCCTGCTCCCGTTACCTCTTTGATCACTTCGACACTCTTCGCTCCTTCTTTGTATGCATCCATGATCTGCCCTGCTGTAATATCAAGGCACGGACAGATGATCTGATCTCGATTCATAACAAATACCTCCATTTTTATTTTATAGAAGTATTATGTGCATTTTGATCAAGGTATATCCACATTCTTTTTCTTAATCTGTTTGTTCACAATCTCAGAAAACAACTGATATAAGACAGAGCAAAACGGAATACTAAAAATCATCCCTACGATCCCAGCGATATTTCCGCCAATCGTTACAGCTACCAAAACCCATATTGCCGGAAGTCCTACAGAGTTTCCTACAACATGTGGGTAAATAACATTTCCTTCAAATTGTTGTACAACAACGAACATAATGATAAAGATGATCGCCTGTTTCCAATCTACCATAAAGATCAATAAGACCCCGACCCAGCATCCAATAAAGCCGCCAATGATCGGAATTAATGACATCACACCGATAAAAACAGCGATCAATACCGCATATGGGAGTCCTAATAGTTTCATTGATACAAAAATCAGACAGCCTAAGATCACAGCCTCTAAGCACTGCCCTGATAAAAAGCTTGAAAATGCATTATTTGACAATCTTCCGACTCTGACTAAATATTTAGCAACACGTTCTGGCAAGAATGCAACCAATACCTTTTTTACCTGCACTGCCAGCTTTTCTTTCTGAAGCAATGCATTGAGCGCAAATACAAACCCAAGTGCAAAACTTACAGCAAACTGCACGACATCTGTAATCGCGCTTACCGTGGAATTCAACATATTTGTTGCACCATCTTGTAGAAATGTGATCAACTCTCCACTGATCTTATCCCAGTCAAACGTGATCTGATTCACATATTTATGTACCATTGGTTTATTCGTTGATGTTTTCTCTAATAGAGCTTGTATCTCTTTTACATATTCAGGAATATTGTTGGATAACTTAAATATTGTATCTACCAATTCTGGAATGATCAACCTGGATACTAATATGATCACGCCAACAATACTAACGATCGCCATAATAAGACTCAATACACGTTTCCCTTTTTTTAACTTCCGAAATACTTTTCTTTCAAAAAAACTCATTGGAACATTAATGATAAAAGCAATACAGCTTCCTAAAATAAATGGGAATGCCACAGAACTCACATAAGATATTCCTGAAAATATAACTTGAAGATTACTTAACACAAGATATAAGATAATCCCAAACGCCACTAGGATAAATGGTGTTTTATCATTCTCTTTAAAAAATTTCAAAACTTTAACTCCTTTATAGGTTTTTAAAAGGGACTGTTAAAACTAACAGTCCCTCTTGTTATCTTTTGTATATCATATACCCGGAATGCCGGTCTCGCGATTTTGACGCCTAGCAGAGCTAGGTGGGTTTTCTCAATCAACGTTCTGCCGTCCCCCAGTATCAGGGCTTGACATCCGGTCGATTATACGAAGTCCCATGATAAATAAATGTAGGTTCAAAATAGCAAGTTATCGTACACCCCAGGCTTCTTATCTGATTTACATTACATATTATACTGTAAGTATGGTAATATTTCAAGTCACAGATACATGAAATTCTATCCAATCTTAATATTTTTTTTGCATTGTTGAAATGGTGAGATCTTATCGTATCCGCTCATGTCATTCTTCAAGTCCTTCTTTAAGTAGGCAAACGTATATTTTTCACCTTTTTCTGCATACATTTTAAGCAATTTTAATAGATAATCTCTCGATGCCTCACACATGATCGATGCTCCAATTCCATGTTCAAAATATTCCAACGGGCTCTTCTGATCGAATTCATCTCCATTATAAATCTTTCCTGCACTGACACGATCAACAAACATCTCTGCCATATATTTCTTTGGAATCTTCATCCCAACCAATCCTGGATGTTCTTTATCAATGCTGTAATCGATCCAATATTCAAAATGATGTTTATTCCGTCCTTTATGATGCAGCCATGACATTGAGATCCCTTCCTCCATACGTTCTGCATTATTCGGACTTGCTGTTCCTTGATAGTATTTCACTCCTACCAGGAATTCCGTTGGGGAATATTTGGACATGTCGTGCATAATTCCCTGATAATAAAGGCCCAGTTTAAAACAGCCTTTTGCCACCAGGATCTTATGTCTTGTAATTGTTTTAAAGTGACCAATAAAATGCATAATCCAATCTGCTCCCTCATACTTCTCTCTTTTATTAAGAATTTTTTCTCTACGGATTATCATAACAAAAACAATGTCTTTTGAAAAGTCTTTCTCGAAAACTTATCAAAAATAGTTTTGTTTTTTACAAACAAAAAATGATGTCAGATGATATTTGTATTTCTGACATCATTTTTTGATTTTTATAACTTAAAGGTTGGTATATCCCATTAATTGTTTATCAACTTCACGAGCTGCATCTCTTCCTTCGCGGATTGCCCATACAACAAGTGACTGTCCTCTATGCATATCTCCTGCAGTAAAGACATTTTCTACATTCGTTGCAAAACTATCTGGTTTTGTTTCTACATTTGTTCTCTGGTTAACCTTAACCCCAAAAGCTTCTGTGACATAAGCTTCACTTCCTAAGAATCCTGCTGCGATCAGCACAAGATCTGCTGGAATTTCTTTTTCAGAACCTTCCACTGGAACCATCATCATTCTTCCAGTCTTTTCATCCTTTTTGCTTTCAAGGCTTACTAAAACAGCTTTTGTGACTTCGCCTTTTTTATTCATTTTGAATTCTTTGACTGTTGTCTGGTAGATACGTGGATCGTGTCCAAAGACTGCGATCGCTTCTTCCTGACCATAATCTGTCTTACAGATTCTTGGCCATTCTGGCCATGGATTGTTCTCTGCACGTTCATCTGGAAGTTTTGGCATCATCTCTAACTGAGTAACGCTCTTTGCTCCATGACGAATGGATGTACCAACACAGTCATTTCCTGTATCTCCACCACCGATAACAATGACATTCTTTCCTTTGGCAGAGATAAATTTCTTATCTTTTAATCCAGAATCTAACAGACTCTTTGTTGTGGATTTTAAGAAATCAACCGCAAAATAGATTCCTTTTGCTTCACGTCCAGGAACTTCGATATTTCTTGGATTTGATGATCCACAAGCTAAAACTACTGCATCATAATCTTTCTTTAACTGCTCTGGTTTGATATCTTTTCCAACGTTTGCATTGGTCACAAAGTGAATTCCTTCTTCTTTCATGATCGCAATCTTACGTTCTACGATATGTTTTTCCAATTTCATATTTGGAATTCCATACATTAACAATCCACCGAGACGGTCGGAACGTTCGTACACTGTAACTTCATGTCCACGTTTGTTCAAAGAATTGGCTGCAGATAATCCAGAAGGTCCGGAACCGATCACTGCAACTTTCTTTCCTGTGCGGAATTTTGGTGGTCTGGCTTTAGCTAAACCATGTTTGTATCCATACTCGATGATACTTAACTCATTTTGTTTGGAACATACAGGATTCCCATTTAATCCACATGTGCAGGCATTCTCACAGAGTGCCGGACATACACGTCCGGTAAACTCTGGAAATGGATTTGTTTTTTTAAGTCTTAAGTATGCCTGTTCCCAGTTTCCTGTATAGATCAAGTCATTCCACTCTGGCACCAAGTTGTTAAGTGGACAACCAGATGCCATTCCATTCAATAATACTTTTCCTGACTGACAGAACGGTACTCCGCAGTCCATACATCTTGCACCCTGTTTCTGCTGTTCTTCTCTTGAAAGAGGAATATGAAATTCATTAAAATGTTTGATTCGTTCTTTCGGAGATTCTGCACGGGCGTCTTCTCTTTCATAATCTAAAAATCCAGTTGGTTTTCCCATAATTTCCTCCTATTTTCCTGCATTTGCCTTGATATTAAATGCTTCCATCTTTGCCTGTTCGCTGCTTAATCCACGTTCTTCCATCTGAACGATCAGATTTAACATTGCTTTGTAATCATTTGGCATGATCTTCTTAAATTTAGGCAGATACTGTTCAAAGTCTTTTAGAATTTCTTTTCCTTTTTCGGAATTTGTATATGCAACATGTTCTTTTAACATATCTTTTAATTCAATAACATCGTATTTGGATGTTACAGTTTCTACTGAAACCATTTCTTTATTTAAATTCTTATATAACTTGCTGTCTTCATCTAATACATAAGCAACTCCACCACTCATACCAGCTGCGAAGTTCTTTCCTGTTGGTCCAAGAACAAGAACACGACCACCTGTCATATATTCACATCCGTGATCTCCAACACCTTCAACGACCGCTGTAGCTCCTGAGTTTCTGACACAGAAACGTTCTCCAGCAACACCATTGATAAATGCTTTACCGCTTGTAGCTCCGTATAATGCAACGTTACCTACGATGATATTGTCTTCTGCTTTGAATTTGACTCCTGTTGGAGGGCAAAGGATTAATTTACCACCAGAAAGTCCTTTTCCGAAGTAGTCATTGCTGTCTCCGACTAACTGTAATGTCAGACCTTTTGGAATGAAAGCTCCGAAACTCTGTCCACCAGCTCCGTTACATTTTACAACATATGTGTCATCTTCTAATGCCTGTTCACCCCAGTGTTTTGTGATCTCTGATCCAAAGATCGTTCCGAAAGTACGGTCAATATTTGTGACATCAAGCTGAATACTCTTCTTCTGTTTCTTTTCGAGTGCTGGCATTAATTCTTTCATCAGCACTTTCATATCTGCTGTCTGCTCCAGTTTGAAATCATATACATTCTTATGGTTGTAATCCATCTTCTGTGCTGGATCATATTTATATCCAAGAATCTTTGAAAGATCTACATGTTTTTCAGCTGCTTTTGCATTCGGTTTTAATAAGTCTGTACGTCCGACTAATTCATCGACTGTAGCCACTCCTAATTTCGCCATGTATTCTCTTAATTCCTGAGCAATAAACTTCATGAAATTCATAACATATTCAGGTTTTCCTGCGAATTTCTTACGAAGTTCCGGATTCTGTGTTGCAACTCCGACTGGGCATGTATCTAAGTTACATACTCTCATCATAACACATCCAAGTGTTACAAGTGGTGCTGTTGCAAAACCAAATTCTTCCGCTCCAAGCATTGCTGCGATCGCTACATCACGTCCACTCATTAACTTACCATCTGTCTCAACGATAACTTTATTACGAAGATCATTCATGATCAGATTCTGATGCGCTTCTGCAAGTCCAAGTTCCCAAGGAAGTCCTGCATTGTAGATAGAGTTTCTAGGAGCAGCTCCTGTACCACCATCATAACCAGAGATCAAGATAACCTGTGCTCCAGCTTTCGCTACACCAGATGCAACCGTTCCAACTCCTGCTTCAGATACAAGTTTTACAGAAATTCTTGCATCTCTGTTTGCATTCTTGCAGTCATAGATCAACTGTGCCAAGTCCTCGATAGAGTAAATATCATGATGAGGTGGTGGGGAGATCAAGCTTACACCAGCTGTTGAATGACGAGTTTTTGCAATCCATGGGTAAACCTTCTTACCTGGAAGATGTCCACCTTCTCCTGGTTTTGCTCCCTGTGCCATCTTAATCTGAATCTCTTTTGCACTTACTAAATATTCACTTGTTACTCCGAATCGTCCAGATGCAACCTGTTTGATCGCTGAACAACGGTTTAATCCATCTCTTCCGACTTTTAATCTCTCAGGTCTTTCTCCACCTTCACCACTGTTTGATTTACCACCTAATTTATTCATGGCAATTGCCAGTGTTTCATGCGCTTCTCCTGAAATAGATCCATAAGACATCGCTCCTGTCTTGAAACGTTTAACGATAGAATCAACGCTTTCAACTTTGTCGATCGGAATACCCTTTTCTGGATAATCAAATTCCATTAAACCTCTTAAGTTTCCTGGTTCCAATTCCTTATCGATCATATCGGTATATTGTTTAAACAGATCATAACTTCCTGTTCTTGTTGCAACCTGAAGTGTATGAATCGTCTGTGGATTGTAAAGATGCTGTTCTTTTCCACTTCTATATTTGTGACTTCCTGCACTTTCCAGTGTCAGATCATTTTCTAATCCTAATGGATCGAACGCTGCTCCATGTCGTGCATCTACATCTGCTTCTAAGTCTTTTAAGGAAATACCTTCAACTCTGCTGACTGTATTTGTAAAATATTTTTCGATCACATCAGAATTGATACCAATTGCTTCAAAGATCTGTGATCCCTGATAAGACTGTAATGTTGAAATACCCATCTTAGATGCGATCTTAACGATTCCATGAAGGATCGCATTTGTATAATCTTCAACAGCTGCATAATAATCTTTCTGAAGCATATTTTCATCGATCAGTTTCTTAATTCCCTGTAATGCAAGATATGGGTTCACTGCACATGCACCATATCCCAACAGTGTTGCAAAATGATGAACTTCTCTTGGTTCCCCGCTCTCTAAGATCAGTGCAACAGATGTACGTCTCTTTGTCTTGATCAGATACTGATGCATTGCTGATACTGCTAATAAAGAAGGAATTGCCACATGATTTTCATCGACTCCTCTATCAGATAGGATAATGATATTCGCTCCATCTCTGTATGCTCTGTCTGTCTCAACAAATAAGCGGTCTAAGGCTTTCTCAAGAGATGTATTCTTATAATATGTAATAGGAAGTTCTACAACCTCAAATCCTTTTTTGTTCATAGATTTGATCTTTAACAGATCTGTATCTGTAAGAATTGGATTGTGTACTTTTAATACGCGGCAGTTTTCTGGTTTCTCGTCTAAAATATTACCTTCTTTTCCAACATAAACTGTTGTTGATGTTACAAGTTCCTCACGGATCGCATCAATTGGAGGGTTTGTTACCTGTGCGAATAACTGTTTGAAATAATTAAATAATGGCTGATGACGATTGGATAATACTGCAAGTGGTGTATCATTTCCCATGGCTGCGATCGCTTCAGATCCATTTAACGCCATCGGAAGGATTGCTGTACGAATATCTTCATAAGTATATCCGAATGCTTTCATCAGTTTTTCGCGTTCTTCTGCTCCATATGTTGGAACTGGTTCATTTGGAATCTTTAAATCTTTTAATTCTAACAGATTACTGTCTAACCATTCACCATATGGTTCTTTCTCTGCATATTTTTCTTTAACAACATCGTCTGCGATCACTTCTCCTTTGATCGTATCAACTAACAACATCTTTCCTGGATGAAGTCTTTCTTTCTCTACGATCTTTGTTGGGTCGATATCAAGGACTCCGATCTCAGAAGACAGGATCAGCTGATCATCATCTGTGATGTAATATCTTGATGGACGAAGTCCATTACGGTCAAGTACTGCTCCTACCTGATCACCATCTGTGAAAATGATAGATGCCGGTCCATCCCATGGTTCCATCATCGTTGCATAATATTGATAGAAATCACGTTTTTCCTGAGAAATAACTTTGTTGTTCTCCCATGGTTCTGGGATTGTGATCATGATCGCATGTGGAAGATCCATACCGCTCATAACTAAAAACTCTAATGTATTATCAAGTCTCGCAGAGTCAGATCCATTTGGATTTACGACTGGGATCAGTTTGTGCATCTCATTTTTAAGATATTCTGATTCCATATTTTCTTCTCTGGCAAGCATCTTATCGGCGTTACCACGAATGGTATTGATCTCTCCATTATGTACGATAAAACGATATGGATGAGCTTTCTCCCAACTTGGTGTCGTATTCGTACTGAATCGTGAATGTACAAGTGCGATTGCTGATTCATAATCTGGATCCTGAAGATCGTTAAAGAATGTACGAAGCTGTCCAACTAAGAACATACCTTTATATACAATCGTTCTGCTGGATAATGAAACAACATATGATTCTTCATTACTCTGTTCAAATACTTTTCTTGCGATATATAATTTACGGTCAAAATCAAGTCCTTTTTCAACATCTACAGGTTTTGCTACAAATCCCTGTAAGATCTTTGGCATACATTCTAATGCTTTCTTACCAAGAACTGTTGGTGTTGTAGGAACTTCTCTCCATCCAAGGAATGCCATTCCTTCCTTCTCAACGATGATCTCAAACATCTTCTTCGCCTGACGAAGTCTCAATTCATCATTCGGGAAGAAGAACATTCCGATTCCGTATTCTCTTTCTTTTCCAATATTGATATTGGCTGCCTTACAGGCTTTACTAAAGAACTTATGAGAAATCTGAAGCATGATTCCTACACCGTCTCCTGTCTCTCCTGCTGCATCTTTACCTGCACGGTGCTCTAATGTCTCAACAATCTTCAGTGCATTATCTACTGTCTGATGATTCTTGACTCCCTTAATATTTACACAGGCACCGATACCGCAGTTATCGTGCTCAAAACTTGGATCATATAATCCAGGAATTTGATTTGTCTGTTTCATATCCATTCATCCTTTCTCGATGTACTGTCTCGTGTTTTTTCTTATCATACCGAAATTTTCCCTAGTTGTAAAGTATGAATTTTCTTAAGTTGTCTGATAATTAGATTTCTTAATGATTTATATATTTATTTTCTGATAATATATCGAATTATCTCTTATTTTCTCGTTTACTGAGTCCTATTACTCAAAAAAATTTTTAAAAAAGTTGTACTATTTTGTCATTTATACTATACTAGATAACGTCCGTTTCGACCATTTTCGATCGTTTCGACAATCTTTTATATATATTTTAGAAAGAAGAGGTTTTATTTATTATGAACGAACAAAAGACAAATCCGCTCGGTACCGAGAAGATATCAAGTTTGCTTCTTCGTTTCGCTATTCCTAGTATTATCGCTATGGTCGTAAGTGCCTTATATAATATGGTAGACCAGTTTTTCATTGGACGAAGTGTTGGAATGCTTGGAAATGCAGCGACAAATGTTGCCTTTCCTTTAGTTATTACCTGTACTGCCATCGCCTTGATGTGTGGAATCGGCGGGGCTGCAAACTTTAACCTTTGCATGGGTCAACAAGAAAAAGAGGAGGCTGCTTCCTTCGCTGGGAATGCGATCACAATGCTTTTTTCACTTGGTGTGATCCTTTGTATCATAACAAGATTATTTTTAAAACCAATGATGATCTTATTTGGTGCAACATCTGGTGTTTTAGATTATTCTCTGATCTATACAGGCATTACATCTCTTGGATTTCCATTTTTGATCTTAACAACAGGTGGTACGAACCTTGTTCGTGCTGACGGAAGTCCAAAATTTTCCATGGCCTGCACTTTAACTGGTGCGATCATCAATACGATTCTTGATCCAACCTTGATCTTTGGTTTCCACATGGGAATTGCTGGTGCTGCCTGGGCAACCGTGATCGGACAGGTCGTATCTGGGATCATGGTTATTTTATATTTAAGAAAATTTAAAACATTAAAACTTACAAAAGAAAAGTTAAGACCACATCCTCATTATATAGGAAGAATTGTATCTCTTGGTATGGCGCCATTCTTTAATCAGGTTTCTATGATGGTCGTACAGATCGTTATGAACAATGTTTTGATCCGTTATGGCGCAAAATCTTCATACGGAAGCGATATTCCATTGGCATGCGCCGGAATTATTACGAAAATCAATATGATCTTTTTTGCGATTAATATTGGTATTTCTCAAGGATTACAGCCAATTATCAGTTATAACTATGGTGCAAGAAAGCTAGATCGTGTCCGTGAGGCTTACTTGAAAGCTGCGATTTCTGCAACGATCATCAGTACAGTTTCTTTTATCTGCTTCCAGCTGTTCCCACGACAGATCATTGGAATCTTTGGGTCTGAGAGTGAAGCTTATTTCCGTTTTGCAGAGAAGTTCTTCAGAATCTTCTTGTTTTGTACCTTTATTAATGGATTACAGCCAATTACTGCAAACTTCTTTACAGCGATTGGAAAGGCAAATCGTGGTATTTTCCTTTCATTGACCAGACAGGTTATTTTCTTGCTGCCTTTGATGATCATTCTGCCGATCTTCTTTGGAATTGAGGGAGTTATGTTCTCAGCACCGATCGCAGATGGATTTGCAGCGATATGTGCGATAACGTTTGCGGTGAAAGAATTGAGGTCGTTTCAGAAACTCTGATTTGTAGGTAGTGTTGCATGTATGAGTCAGAAAGAAGATAAGAAAAAATATTTATAAGAATAAAGGGTGACACTCCGCATTTTTGAAAGCGTTTTTTACAAATCGCTGATCCGCGCCTGTTCCTTCGATAACTCACTAGCTGCGAGCCAAAATGCCCGCAGCTACGTTCAAACAATCGACCACAGGACACTGCGAATTTGTAAAAAACGCATTCAAAAAGTGCTCATGTTGTCACCCTTTTTTCTTATAAATATTTCTTCTTATCTTCTTTCTGACTCATACAACGGAACACTATTCAAATCACTATACAGTGTGTATGTTAAACAATATTGGTTGATGATTTTTGTGTTTATTAACAGAAGGTAAAAGAGCTTCTACAACACCGATTTAGCGAGTAGTTTGATGAACTGAAGTTATTGGTGGAATATTATAAACACTGTCTGTCACTACAAAAATTGAAAAACGATAACACTCAACATACACACCACTTAAGTTTTCCAATCTTGTAATT
>JAXJNA010000054.1:0-30859 GCA_036312945.1 Anaerostipes hadrus | reverse complement strand
TTGAACGGAGCTGTTGGAAGGCTGTGTTAACAGGATTTCAACAGCTGAAAGAGAAAGCCAGCGCCTTGAGACGCTGGCCTAGTAGTCATAAGGGCTTATAGCCCTAGAGCAAACCACCCGTTGGACGGGTGGTCCTGATTTTAGTCTTTGAGTCGCTTTGCTCCCTGTAGACGTCCACTCAACTAAGCTCATCTTTCGCCTATGGCTCGGATTCGCTAAGGTTCGGGACGGGCTTTCGCACTAAGTTCAAGCTGCGCCTTTGGCTTGCTTTCTCTAAGTGCTCAATGCCAATGCCTACATCATTCCCATTCCGGCTGGTGCTCCTGCTGGCATTGCTGGTGCTTCTTCTTTGATATTAGCAACAACTGATTCTGTTGTTAATAATGTAGAAGCTACGGATGTTGCGTTCTGTAATGCGCTTCTTGTTACTTTGGCTGGATCGATGATTCCTTTTTCTACCATGTCTACATATTCTCCATGTAATGCATCGAATCCTTTTCCAATTTCTGCTTCTTTTACTTTATTGACGATAACAGCTCCTTCAAGTCCTGCATTGACTGCAATCTGGAATAATGGTGCTTCTAAGGCTTTGAGGATAATGTTTGCTCCTGTCTTCTCGTCTCCTTCTAAGTCTGCTACTTTCTCAGCTGCTTTCTTAGATGCATGGATGTATGCAGATCCTCCACCGAAGATGATTCCTTCTTCTACTGCTGCTTTTGTTGCTGCTAAGGCATCTTCCAGTCTTAATTTGCTTTCTTTCATCTCTGTTTCTGTTGCTGCTCCAACACGGATAACTGCAACTCCACCAGATAATTTTGCTAATCTTTCCTGTAATTTTTCTTTGTCGAATTCAGATGTTGTTTCTTCGATCTGTGCTTTGATCTGTCCAAGACGTGCCTGGATTGCATCTTTATCTCCTTCACCGTCTACGATGACTGTGTTTTCTTTTTCAACTTTGACAGATTTTGCGCGTCCTAACTGATCTAATGTTGCGTCTTTTAATTCCAGACCAACTTCTTCAGAAATCACTGTACCACCTGTTAAGATAGCGATATCTTCAAGCATTGCTTTTCTTCTGTCTCCATATCCAGGTGCTTTGACTGCACATACAGAGAATGTTCCACGTAATTTGTTAACGATCAGTGTTGTTAATGCTTCACCTTCGATATCTTCAGCGATGATCAGTAATTTCTTACCACTCTGTACGATCTGCTCTAATAATGGAAGGATTTCCTGAATATTAGTGATCTTCTTGTCTGTGATCAGGATATATGGATCATCTAATTCAGCAACCATTTTTTCCATATCTGTTGAGAAATATGCTGATAAATATCCACGGTCAAACTGCATTCCTTCTACTAAATCTAATTCTGTTTTCATTGTTTTAGATTCTTCGATCGTGATAACTCCGTCGTTAGATACCTTTTCCATAGCATCTGCTACTAATTCTCCAACTTCTTCGTCTGCTGCAGAGATTGCTGCTACTTTCGCGATCTGATCTCTTCCTGTAACTTTGCTGCTCATCTCAGCGATCGCTTCAACAGCTGCTTCTGTCGCTTTCTTCATTCCTTTACGAAGGATGATTGGGTTTGCTCCTGCTGCTAAGTTCTTCATTCCTTCATTGATCATTGCCTGTGCAAGAACTGTAGCTGTTGTTGTACCATCTCCGGCAACATCATTTGTCTTAGTTGCTACTTCTTTGACTACCTGAGCTCCCATATTCTCAAATGGATCTTCTAATTCGATTTCTTTTGCGATCGTTACACCGTCATTTGTGATCAGTGGTGCGCCAAAGGATTTGTCTAATACAACGTTGCGTCCTTTTGGTCCGATTGTAACTCTTACTGTATCTGCTAACTGGTTAACTCCTGCTTCCAGTGCTTTTCTTGCTTCAATTCCGTATTTAATCTCTTTTGCCATGATCTTAATTACCTCCGACTAATTTCTTGATTAAACAAAATAATTGTGTAATGTGATAAAACTATTCTACAACTGCTAAAATATCATTCTGTTTTACGATGATAAATTCTTCATCTTCTAATTTTACTTCTGTTCCTGCATATTTAGAATAAATAACTTTCTGTCCTACAGAAACTTCCATCTTCACATCTTCTGTTCCAGGTCCGACTGCAACAACTTCTGCTTCCTGTGGTTTTTCCTGTGTTGCTGTTGTAAGGACGATTCCTGACTTAGTTGTTGTTTCTGCTTCCAGCTGTTTTAATACAACTCTATCTCCTAATGGTGTTAACTTCATAATGATATTACCTCCTAAATATATTAGAATTATTGTTCTTTTTATCTTTTGTTAGCACTCACTTATATCGAGTGCTAACTCTATGTTCTTTAGTATAACACCAGACAAAAAAAATGCAACCCCCTTTTTATAAAAAATCCATAAACTGAGATTGCATTCTTTGGTATTTTACTTATTCTTTGATGTATTTTTTTGCTTCTTCTGAACTTCTTGTTGGCACCGTCTGGAAATATACATGTACATGTTTTTTGATCAGTTCATGAATAGCTTCCATCTCCATGGCATCACACGCAACTCTTCTTGCAACTGCTTTACGTTCCCCACGAATTCCCATACCTCCGATATTAAGCTGATTGATCTTGATCCCTCGTTTGATCAATTCTTCAAATACCAGTGGTGATTCTGCAATTACGATCACACGCTCTCCATCAAAGGATGGGGCTTCTTTTAATTTCTCCGTTGCACGATCGATCCCGTATACATGAATTATAAGGCCTTGAGGTGCCATCTCTTTGATCACTTTGCTTCGGAATTTATCCTTCGCCACAACATCATCTACAATAATGATCCTGTTCGCTCTGACTTCCGGCACCCATAATGTCAAAATCTCCGTATGTATGAGCCTGTCATCAACTCTCGCTAATACAATGTTTTTCATTCTTCTACCTCCTTATATAATTCACGCACATCTTTGACTGTATCTGGCGCTGCCTTAAGAAGATCTTTGCACACTTCTTGTGCACTCTTTCCCGCGTAACGTCCCATAACTACTTCCATCATCAACGGAAGATTGATTCCAGTCACGTGGTAGAGATCATATTCTGACATTAAAGAAATTACTGTATTAAACGGACTTCCATAAAACAGATCTGTTAATATAAGGACTTCTTCTCCTTCTGATGTCTGTTCAATACTCTCTCTGATCTTCTCTCTCAAAGTATCTACTGATTCTTCTGGTTCAAGCCCAAATGCCTCAAGGTCTTCCTGTTCCCCTGCGATCATCTGTGCCGTATCCACAAGTCCTCTTGCATAACTTCCATGAGATACCACGATTACCTTCATCAATTTTCCTCTCTTCTCTCTCATTACATCTTGTCTGTTACGACAAATTTGATTAATTTGGTTTGTAAGAACTCTTTAAGCTTACGATTCTGTTAAATACCATGTGTTCTTTTGTAGAATCTTTAGAATCTAAACAGAAATATCCTGTTCTCATAAACTGGAAACTGTCTTCCTTATCATATTTCTCTAACTCAGGTTCTACGTATGCTTCCTTGATCACCGTCAGTGAATTTGGATTCACATTGATACTTCCATCTTCATTATATACACCTTTTTCTTCATCTACAATATTTTCATACAGACGAATTTCTGCTTTTTTCGCAGTTGGTACGGATACCCAGTGGATCGTTCCGCGAACCTTTCTTCCATCCGGACTGTTTCCTCCTCTGGATTCTGGATCATATGTCGCATATACACAAGTTACATTGCCATCTTCATCTACATCATATCCTGTACATGTCACAAAATATGCATTCATCAGACGCACTTCATTACCTACATATAAACGACGGTATTTCTTAGGCTTCTCAATCTTGAAATCTTCTCGTTCGATATATAATTCTCTTGAAAATGGTACCTGTCTTGTTCCCATCTCTTCGTTTTCCTGATTATTTGGAACGTCAACGAGTTCCCCTTCTCCTTCTGGATAGTTTGTGATCACCAGTTTGATCGGATCTAAGATTGCTGCCATACGTGGACGTTTTAATTTCAGGTCATCACGGATGCAGTATTCAAGCATCGCTGAATCTACAGAGCTGTGGCTCTTTGCAACTCCGACAAGTTCCATAAACTTCTTGATGGATTCTGGTGTATATCCTCTTCTTCTAAGTGCTGATAATGATACCAGACGTGGATCATCCCATCCATCTACGATTCCATCTTCTACCAGTTTCTTGATATAACGTTTTCCTGTGACAACATTTGTCAGATATAACTTCGCAAATTCAATCTGTTTTGGTGGATTCTCAAATTCACATTCATTCACAACCCAGTCATACAGTGGTCTGTGATCTTCAAATTCCAGTGTACAGATAGAGTGTGTCACCCCTTCAAATGCATCCTCTAATGGATGAGCAAAATCGTACATTGGATAAATACACCATTTGTTTCCTGTATTGTGATGTTCCATTCTTGCGATACGATAAAGGATTGGGTCTCTCATGTTGATATTTCCAGATGTCATATCGATCTTGGCACGAAGCACTTTGCTTCCATCTGGGTATTTTCCTTCCTTCATCTCGCGGAATAACTGTAAGTTCTCTTCTGGTGTACGGTCACGGTATGGACTGTTCTTTCCAGGTTCTGTTAAAGTTCCTCTGTATTCTCTGATCTGTTCAGCATTCAGATCACAGACATATGCTTTTCCCTTCTTGATCAGGAATTCTGCACATTCATACATCTTGTCAAAGTAGTTGGAAGCATAATAGATATGTTCATGATAATCTGCTCCTAACCATTCTACGTCCTCTTTAATAGAATTTACATATTCTTCCTTCTCTTTTGTTGGGTTTGTATCATCAAAACGGAAATGAAAATCTCCGCCATATTCCTGAGCCAGTCCATAGTTTAATAAGATGGATTTTGCGTGTCCGATATGAAGATATCCGTTTGGTTCTGGTGGAAATCTTGTAACTACCTTCTTGCAGTGCCCTTCTTCTATATCTTTTTCTATGATCTGTTCGATAAAATTCTTAGAAATCGTTTCTTCCATGTCTTCCTCCATATAGTTCTTTCTATTCTGATTATAATGTATCTTCTATACACTTGCAATCATATAATTTCTGTATCATTGTGAAATACAGATAATCCTTCTATATAAGATCTAATGCCTCCATGACATTTGAAACTCCTACAAGTCTCATGTCTGTCTGGACCTTGATCTGATCTACATTCGCCTGAGGCAGAATGCATCGTTTAAATCCTAGTTTCTGTGCTTCTTTGATCCTTGCTTCACCGCCTGATACGGCTCTTACTTCTCCTACCAGACCAACTTCTCCAAAAATGATCGTATCCTCTAAGATCGGCCGGTTCTTGTAACTCGATGCAATCGCCATAATAATACCAAGATCGATCGCTGGTTCGCCAAGTTTCATACCTCCAGCCAGATTCACATACGCATCACAGCCGCCAAGTTGAAGTCCAACTCTCTTCTCAAGCACTGCCATCAAAAGATTCACCCTGTTATAATCAATTCCAACGGCTGTTCTTCTCGGCATCTGAAAGCTTGTTGGTGATACCAGTGCCTGAATCTCGATCAGGATCGGTCTGGTCCCTTCCATGGAACATACAACAACGGATCCTGACGCATCAAGTGGTCTTCCATTGAGCATCGTCTTTGACGGATTCTCCACTTCTACCAGTCCATTGTTACACATCTCAAATACACCGATCTCATTCGTGGATCCAAAACGGTTTTTGACACCTCTTAAGATCCTGTATGCTGCTTCTCTTTCCCCTTCAAAATAAAGGACCGTATCTACCATATGCTCTAGTGTTCTTGGTCCTGCAACCACTCCTTCTTTGGTCACATGTCCTACGATAAAAACTGCGATATTATTCTCTTTCGCAACTCTCATCATCGCAGCAGTCACTTCTCTTACCTGAGACACACTGCCTGCTGCCGAGGAAAGATCCTCGCTGTACATTGTCTGAATCGAATCAATTACCGCAAATTCTGGTTTCGTCTTTAAGATTGCATTCGTGATCGCATCAAGATCTGTCTCACAATACAGAAGCATCTCTTCTTCAAATGTTCCGATCCTCTCTGCTCTCATCTTGATCTGATGCATAGATTCTTCCCCAGAAATATACAAAACCTTGCGTTTGCTGTTCGCAAGATTTCTGCATACCTGTAATAATAACGTGGATTTCCCGATTCCCGGATCTCCTCCGACCAGCGATAGAGAACCTTTGACGATCCCGCCGCCTAACACACGGTCCAGTTCATGAATCCCTGTTGGAATCCTCTCTTCATTCTCTACGGTTACCTCGGATATATTCATAGGAGAGGCAGAAGTCTTTAAAGACTTCGCCCCTCCTTTTTTCGTTTCTGTAACTTTCTCTTCTGTAAAAGTATTCCACTGCTTACAGGCAGGACACTGCCCCATCCACTTGGAAGACTCATGACCACACTGGCTGCAAAAATAAACTGTCTTTTGTTTTGCCATTGGTGCTCCTTTATGTTACTACTGTTTCTTTACACGAACAGCAGCTGCTGTTCCCTCGCTTAACTCAACACTCAGAGTTAGTTTTCCTCCAAGATTTGCTTTCATCATTCCTACATTCGTATTATCAATAAAAACTTTATATTCCTGTCCGGCTTCTACTTCTAAAGTAACCTGGACATCAGATGAAGATTCAATCTCAAACGCAACTCCATCTGTTGTTGCAACAAAGTTATGTACTGCTGAACCTGGAACTGATTCAAAGATCAGCTGTCCGTTCTTGTCCAGTTTTGTCATTGTCTTGAAAGTCTTGATCTTATAGATATCTCCTTCAAACTGGATATCTCCTTTCTTCGCTTTCTGTGCTAATGTATAGTCACCAAAGCTAAGTGTTCCATTGTCTTCGCTGCGGAATAATTCAGTTACCACTGCCATTGTCTTTTCCTCCTAATATCTGTTTCGGTCGTCGTATGTATATTATAATATATTTCAGTATTATTTACTAGTTTTCCTTTACCGAAAAAGTAAGTTTTTTATCTTTTTTACCAATCGTCATCGTCTGCCCATTCGTAAGGGTTCCTTCTAAGATCTTATCTGCCAGTACATCTTCAATCTCATTCTGGATGATCCTTCTTAATGGTCTTGCTCCATAATCCTCATCATATCCCTTATCTGCTAACAAATCCATCGCACCAGATGTGATCTTTAACGTGATCTGATGTTCGTTTAATAAACGGGCTCTCAATTCATCCATAAATAATTTCGCGATCTTCTTAACCTCTTCCTTTGTAAGGACGGCAAATACGATCGTCTCATCAATTCGATTTAAAAACTCTGGGCGGAAGATCTGTTTCACTTCTTCCATAACACCCTTTTTCATACGTTCATGAGTCTTGGCTTTATCTGTATCATCCGTAGAAAATCCTAAATGTTTTGGTGCGATAATACGGTTTGCACCTGCATTGGAAGTCATAATGATAACAGTATTCTTAAAGTCGACTTTTCTTCCATTGGAATCTGTAATATGTCCGTCATCTAATACCTGAAGCAGGATATTAAACACATCCGGATGAGCCTTTTCAATCTCGTCAAAAAGAATGACAGAATAAGGATGTCTTCGAATCTGTTCACTCAGCTGTCCGCCTTCTCCAAATCCAACATATCCTGGAGGAGATCCGATGATCTTTGATACACTGTGTTTCTCCATATATTCAGACATATCCACACGGATCAGATCTTCTTCTCTTCCAAATAAAGCTTTTGCTAATGTCTTTGACAGCTCTGTCTTACCAACTCCTGTTGGTCCTAAAAATAAGAATGATCCGATTGGACGGTTTGGACTCTTAAGACCGACTCTGCTTCTCTTCACTGCTTTGGCAACTGCATTGACTGCTTCATCTTGCCCGATCACATGTTTGTGAAGTTCTTTCTCTAAATGTCTTAATCGTTCCATATCTCCCTTTGTAAGCTGCGTTACTGGGATCTGTGTCCATAAAGAAACGACTTCTGCTGCATCCTCCGTTGTCAACTCCGGAATCTCATTTTGCTTCTTCTGGTTTCTCTTCATCTTACGTTCCAGAGATTTCTCAAGTTTGTTCTTCTCTTTCTTGAGCTCTCTTGCTTCCGTAATATCTCCATCAGAAAGCGCTGCTTCGATCTTCTCTATGATCTCCCTGATCTCCTTGCGTTCTTTCTTGAAACCTGCATGACTTCCAACCTGTTCCATTCGTTTCCTTGCACATGCTTCATCTAACAGATCGATGGCTTTATCTGGCAGAAAACGATCACTGATATATCGATCAGAAAGAGATGCGATCGCCTCTGTCACATCTTCTGGTACCAGAATCCTATGATAATCTTCAAAACGGTGTTTGATCCCTTTTAAGATCGTGATCGTTTCTTCTACGGTCGGTTCCTTCACTCTGACTGGTTGGAATCTTCGAACTAATGCTGCATCCTTTTCAAAATATTTTGTATATTCTTCACTCGTTGTCGCACCGATCAGCTGAAAATCTCCTCTTGCCAATGCTGGTTTTAAGATATTGGATGCATCCATAGCTCCCTCAGAACCTCCAGCTCCAATGATCGTATGAATCTCATCGATAAACAAAATAACAGAATCATCCTGTGTTGCTTCGGTTACGATGCGCTTCATTCGTTCTTCAAATTCTCCACGGAATTTCGTTCCAGCAATCACTTTCGTAAGGTCTAGGGACAAAATCCTCTTATTCTTAAGAATTCTTGGCATATTGCCTTCTGCGATCCTTTGTGCAAGTCCTTCAACGATCGCTGTTTTACCAACCCCTGGATCACCGATCAGACATGGATTATTCTTTGTCCTTCTGCAAAGGATCTGCATCAGACGCTCCATCTCACTTTCACGTCCGATCATCGGATCAAGCTTCCCAAGCATGGCTTTCTCTGTCAGATCTGTACTATACTGAAGCAGCATATATTCTCCTGCTCCATCTTCCATATCACCGCCATCAGAGATTGCTTCATTATATTCATTCTTCGCACTTCTGAAATCAATTCCTGCAGTGACTAAAATATCTGTATAGATTCCTTCGGATGAAATCTTATGATCTCCCAGAAAACGGAATGCTTCATTATCTCCATCTTTGATCATCGCCATCAAGATATGTTCTGATCCGATTGCTTCACACCCGTATTTCATTGCAAGTTCTCCTGCAATTTCTAACAGGTATTCTGTCTTCGGAGTATCCATTACCGTTCTTCTTCGGTCTTTTGGCATCTTTGACTTCTCTTTGATCGCTTCTTCTATTAATTCTCTTGTCACTCCGTGCATCTTGAGCACTTCACTTGCAAGAGATCCGTCTGCCCCATAAAGTCCTAGCAGAACAAAAATACTGCTGACATCTTTAAATCCAAGATATCCAGCAATCTCTCGTCCTTCATTCAATGCTTTGGAGGCATATTTTGTAAATGGTAATCGGTTCATAATTCCTCCTGTTATTACTTTCTGTCTAATTTCTGGTACATATCATGAACCAGCTGGTTCATCTCGTCTTCTGTAACTCCTTTACAGACAGCTTCCGCAACTAACATCCTTAAATTCTCCTGAATGCTTGCTAATTCCTGCTGTTTTTCTAAAGTTTCAACACTTATGACTGCACCTTTTCTTCGGTCTAGTTTCAGGTATCCTTCTTCTCTTAAGATCGCATAGGCTTTGTTCACCGTGTGCATGTTCACTCCAAGCACCTGTGCTAACTGACGGACAGATGGAAGTGATTCTCCATCAGCAAATTCTGCACATGCGATTCCCATAATGATCTGATTTCTTAACTGTACATAGATTGCCTCGTCACTATTGAAATCAATCTCCAGTATCATTGTGCAACCCTTCTTTCCTCTTTCGAAATTTACAACTTATCTATGATATTTTGTTATACATAGACTATAATATAAAGCACAGTCTGTCAAGAGCTTCTCTTCCAGATGATAAAGAAAAAGATGCAGTGTAAAAAACTACATCTTTTTCGTCTATTTTTCATTCAGATTTAGAATTCTTTGATTTGCACTTCCACGGAATTTTAATGTAATATCTTTTTGAGATTCGATAAACTGTCCATCAACCAGTGTATCAATATAAGATAACATCTCTTCCGTAAATGGTGTGTATACCTTACCACCCTCGATCAAATCCTTGTCATACGTATATCCTGTATAGCACCAGATATTCTTCTTTGGATAATTTTCTTTGATCTCTTTTAATAATCTGACCAGTTCTTCCTGATTCTCCGGTTCAAATGGTTCCCCGCCAAGCAGCGAAAAACCTTCGATATAATCTGGTTTTAATAATTCCATGATATGATCTTTTGTCTCTGCCGTAAATGGCTTTCCATAACAAAAATCCCATGTTTCCTTATTAAAGCATCCTGGACAATGGTTTCGGCAGCCTGATACAAATAAGCTGACTCTGACTCCTGGTCCATTCGCAATATCGCATTTTTTAATTTCTCCGTAGTGCATATGATCTCCTCTGTCATCGTGTCTTATAAATGAAGGACTCGATCCTTGATCTCCTGTGTACGTCCCTGATTCCAGAACTGTGTTCCGATATATCCACAGGTACGTCTTGCAACAAACATATGATCCTGATCTGTATTTCCACAGTTTGGACATTCCCAGATCAGCTTTCCTGATTCATCTTCTTTGATCTGAATCTCTCCGTCGTATCCGCAGCATTCACAGTAATCACTCTTTGTATTTAACTCTGCATACATGATGTTATCATAAATAAATTTCATCACGGATAAGACGGCTGGAATATTATCCTGCATGTTTGGTACTTCAATGTAGCTGATTGCTCCGCCTGGAGATAATTTCTGGAATTCTGACTCAAATGCAAGCTTGCTGAATGCATCGATCTCTTCTGTTACATGAACATGATAGCTGTTTGTGATGTAGTTCTTATCTGTAACTCCCGGAATGATACCAAAACGTTTCTGTAAGCATTTTGCAAACTTGTAAGTTGTTGATTCCATTGGTGTTCCATATACAGAATAGCTGATGTTCTCTGCTGCCTTCCATTCATTACATTTATCATTTAATTTCTGCATAACTTTTAATGCAAATTCTTTTCCATCGTCTGATGTATGAGATTTTCCTGTCATGCGGACACACATCTCATAAAGTCCTGCATAGCCAAGAGAAATCGTGGAATAGCCATCGTATAATAACTTATCGATCTTCTCGCCTTTCTTCAATCTTGCAAGTGCTCCATGCTGCCAAAGGATCGGTGCAACATCAGATACCGCTCCCTTTAATCTCTCATGACGACATCTTAACGCTCTGTGGCACAGTTCCAGTCTCTCTTCTAAGATCTCCCAGAATTTATCCATATCTCCATTAGAACTGCATGCAACATCAACCAAGTTGATCGTTACAACTCCCTGATTAAATCTTCCATAGAATTTATGGCTTCCATCTGCATTTCTCTGAGAATCTTCAACCGTTAAGAAGGATCTGCATCCCATACATGGATATACATCACCTTTCTTCAGTTCTCTCATCACTTTCGCTGAGATATAATCTGGAACCATACGTTTTGCTGTACATTTTGCAGCTAATTCTGTCAGATACCAATACTTGGAATCTGGTGTGATGTTATCATCATCTAATGCATAAATAAGTTTTGGGAAGGCTGGAGTGATCCATACTCCTTTTTCATTCTTAACACCCTGAATTCTCTGTTTCAGGACTTCTTCGATCACAAGAGCCAGATCGTCTCTTGTCTGTCCTTCTGGTACTTCGTCAAGATACATAAAGACTGTGACAAATGGCGCCTGTCCATTACATGTCATTAAAGTTACCAGCTGATACTGGATCGTCTGAATTCCCTGTTTGATCTCATCATACAGACGCATCTCTGTGATCTTGTCAATGATCGCATCATCCATAGATTCTCCGATCACTTTACGTTCCTTCACGACATTCTTACGTAGCTTCTTTCGACTGATATCTACAAATGGTGCTAAATGTGCTAATGTAAAAGACTGTCCTCCATACTGGTTGCTTGCAACCTGAGCGACGATCTGTGTTGTCACATTACATGCTGTAAAAAATGAATGGGGTTTCTCGATCAATGTCTCACTGATCACCGTTCCATTCTGAAGCATATCTTCCAAGTTGATCAAGTCACAGTTGTGTTCTCTCTGTGCAAAATAGTCAGAATCATGGAAATGGATGATTCCTTCTTCATGAGCACGAATGATCTCATTTGGCAGAAGAACACGTTTACTTAAGTCTTTGCTGACTTCTCCTGCCATATAATCTCTCTGCGTGGAATTGATCACTGGATTCTTATTCGAATTCTCCTGATTTACTTCCTCATTAATATTATCAAGTAAAGAAAGAATTCCATCATCGGTCGTATTTGATTTTCTTCTCAGTTCTCTCTTAAAACGGTATCTTACATACTTCTGGGCAACTTCGTATCCTCTCATCTCCATGATCCCTGTCTCGACCATATTCTGGATATCTTCTACATTCACCGCATGAGAAGAGTTTGCTACCTGATCTGCAACCTTCTCCGCGATCGCCATGATCTGATACTGATTCATCTGGTGGATCTTTGTTACCTCTTCATTCGCCTTCGTGATCGCATTGATGATCTTATCGAGATCAAAGGTTACCTCCTCACCATTTCTCTTGATAATCTTTGTTTTTACATCACCATTCATAGTTTCTCCCTCATTTATATAAAATTACAAGATTCTGTGTGTTTCCATTTTCTGACACAAAATCTTGTTGTTGTTCTACCAATCAGCACTATATCTTGTGCCGTTGCCTTTATTATATTACACTCTTTTTCACAAAAAAGAAAGGGCTAATTTTTCATTTTAGAAAATATGAAGATGTTCAAATAGGATCTTAAATCCCAAAAGTATCAGTATTATGCCACCTGCGAGCTCTGCCTTGGATTTATATTTTGTTCCAAAAATATTTCCGATCTTTACTCCTGCAAATGAAATCAAGAAAGTACAGACTCCAATGATCGACGCTGCGGATACAATATTCACATTTAAGAAGGCAAACGTAATCCCAACTGCTAGTGCATCGATACTTGTCGCAACAGCAAGCATGAACATTTCTTTCACTGCGATCGAATCATCTGCCTGTTCTTCCTCATTTGATAATGCTTCTTTGATCATATTGATTCCGATCAGCCCAAGAAGCACAAATGCGATCCAATGATCGATCGATGTGATCTGGTCTTTAAACTGTGTTCCAAGGAAAAATCCGATCGTCGGCATCAATGCCTGAAATCCTCCAAACCATAACCCAACAATGATCCCTTTTTTCAAAACTTTTTCTCTCATCGCGAGTCCTTTGCAGATAGAAACAGCAAATGCATCCATCGCCAATCCAACAGCTAGTGTTAATAGTGTAACGAAATCCATAAAAACATCCTCCATATCGTAAATTTTTAATATCATAGGGGATTCCATCGGAATTTCCTATGATATTAAAAAGACCCACAGACGAAAGCCTTGTTATAAACAAAAGCTTATCGTCTGTGAGTCTCGTTAATTAAGACAGTACCAGATGTCGTTCATCATTATGTTGATACTGTCACAGATTCTCTGCTAACTACTCCCTCACGGAAATATCTATAAGATCATACCGGATGTGCCTCCGGCAAAATGTGCCTATGTATCATATCTCAACTGAGAATCTTTGTCAATATCTTTCCTTTAATTTTTGATTACGCTTTTCAAGATCTAACAGGTATTCTTTGATTTCCAGACCACCTGCATATCCTGTCAGTGAACCGTTCATTCCGATCACTCTGTGACATGGAACAACGATCACGATCGGATTCCTGTTGTTCGCCATACCGACAGCTCGACATCCTTTGGGAATCCCTACTGATTCCGCAATGTCTTTGTAAGTACAAGTTTTCCCATATGGAATCTTCTCCAATGCTTTCCATACTTTGACCTGGAATTCTGTTCCATGATAAGAAAGCTTCAGGTCAAACTTCTTTCTCCGTCCATCAAAATACTGTGATAATTGCAGTGCTGCTTCCCTGATCAATTCTGTATTCTTCTTCTCGCCTTCTAATGTCTTCGTCCCAAAATATATCCCGCAAATTCCATGCCCATCTTCCTCAATCGTTAAATTACCGATTGGAAAACTATAATCATAATAGTACCTCATATGACAATCCTCCTAAAAATAGGTATACCATATTCTTCCATGGTTGGCAAGGACTAACTTGACATGTACATATTTCTTGCGTACAATGAAAAGAACTGTACAAAAATGAACATATATTTATTTTAGGAGGAATTTTTCATTGGACCCCAGTATGATATTACAGATAATCGCAATTATCATTTTATTAATGCTTTCTGCTTATTTTTCATCTGCAGAAACAGCTCTTACAACCGTCAATCCACATAGTATGCGTGCCATGGCAGAAGATGGCAATAAAAAAGCTGCTATTGTTTTAAAATTGATCGAGAATCCAAGCCAGATGCTTTCCAGCGTCTTAGTCGGAAATAACCTTGTGAATATTTCATTAACATCCCTTACTACAACGATCGCTATTCGTATCTTTGGAAGCATGGGAGCCGGAATCGCAACTGCTGTGATCACAGTACTTGTATTGATCTTTGGTGAGATCACACCAAAGACTTTTGCAACGATCAATAATACAAAACTTGCTCTAAGCTATGCTTCCAGCATTTATCTGATCACAAAATTACTGACACCGGTTGTTTACATTATCAACAAACTTTCTACAGCGATCCTTATCATCTTGCGGATTGACTCGAAACAATCCAAACGCATCATGACTGAACGTGAACTTCGTACGATCGTTGATGTCAGCCACGAAGAAGGCGTTATCGAAGAATCTGAGAAAGATATGTTAAACAACGTTTTTGATTTTAAGGAATCTCTTGCCAAGGATATTATGATCCCACGAATTGATGTAACTTTCGTGTCTGTGGATGCTTCTTATGATGAAGTTCTTGATATTTTCCGAGAGGCCGGTTATTCCAGACTTCCTGTTTATGAAGGAAGTAAAGATCATGTCGTTGGTATTGTTTATTTTAAGGATGTTTATTTCTACCGCAGCCAGCACAGAGGCGAGATCTTTCATTTGAAAGATGTTCTGCGTAAGCCGTTCTTTACGTATGAAACTCAGAAAGTATCCAGTCTTCTTGCACAGATGCGTGAAAAATCTGTTAGTTTCTCCATTGTTTTGGATGAGTATGGAGTGACTGCTGGTCTTATTACTTTAGAAGATATCGTTGAAGAGATTTTTGGAGAACTGCGTGATGAATATGATGATTCTGAGGAAGAAACTTTCAAGAAGTTATCCGATGGATCTTATATGGTATCCGCTTCCTTAAAGCTTGATGATCTTGATGATCTGCTTGACGTAGACCTTGATTCTGAGGATTATGATTCTCTTGGCGGATATATCATCGAACTGCTTGACCATCTGCCTTCAGAGGGCGAAACTGCAGAAGATGAACATTTTCTTTTTAAAGTTGTTTCTGTTGATAAGAACCGTATGGAAACAATTCATATCATTCCAAAAGAGCAGTAAAAAAGAACCTTGCTTCTTGCAAGGCTCTTTTTTTGTACTCTTATTTGAAATATTCTACTCCGGATTCGAAGATCTTCTGATCTTTCTGTCCGTAAATATTGATTCCTACATAGCTGTCACGACGTTCTGAATGTCCCATCTTACCAAGGACTCTTCCGTCTGGGCTTGTGATACCTTCGATCGCATGGTAAGAACCATTTGGATTGAATTCTTCATTCATTGTAGGATCACCATTTAAGTCAACATACTGTGTTGCTACCTGTCCATTTTCAAACAGTTTCTGGATCACATCTTCATCTGCTACGAATCGTCCTTCTCCATGAGATACTGGAATACTGAAGATATCATCTACATGTACATTGTTAAACCATGGTGACAGATTAGAAGCGATTCTTGTATACGCAACCTTGGAAATATGACGACCGATACGGTTTGTTGTCAGTGTAGGTGATTTCGCATTCTGTTCTACGATCTTACCTTCTGGAACAAGTCCTAATTTGATCAGGGCCTGGAATCCGTTACAGATACCAAGTGCCAGTCCATCACGGTTATTTAACAGATCCATGACTGCTTCTTTTAATTTTTCATTTCTAAATGCTGTTGCAAAGAATTTTGCAGATCCATCTGGTTCATCACCGGCACTGAATCCACCTGGGAACATGATGATCTGGGATTCTTTGATCGCTTTTTCAAAAACTTCCACTGAATCACGGATTCCCTGTGCATCTAAGTTCTTAAATACCTTTGTGATCACGTTCGCTCCTGCACGTTCAAATGCCTTCGCTGAATCATATTCACAGTTTGTTCCTGGGAATACTGGAATAAATACATTTGGTTTTGCAACTTTATTCTTGCATACGTAAATATTTCCTTTTGTATAGTGTCTTGTTGTATCAACGATGCTCTGATCTCCTTCAGATCTTGTTGGGAATACTTTCTCTAATGGTTTCTTCCATGTATCGATCGCTTCTTCTAATGTTACAACTTCGTCACCAAATACAAATTCATGTTTGTCTGTAACTTCACCTAACATTAATCCTGGAATCGCAAGTTTATGAACATCTCTTGTGCTCATTTCAACAACAAATGATCCAAACTTAGGATCTGTTAAGTCTTTTAATTCTACTTCTTCATCAAAGATTACACCTAATTGGTTACCAAACGCCATCTTGGCAACTGCTTCTAAGGCTCCTCCGCCACCAATTGCATATGCAGATTTGATCACTCCATCTTTGATCAGTTTTGTAATACGTTTGTATACTTTCTTCACTTCAGAATAGATTGGAAGATTGTATGCATCTGTTGGGATACAGATACGGATCAGACGGTTTCCTGCTTTCTTAAGTTCTGGTGTGATAACATCTGTTGTCTTCGCTACATCGACTGCAAAAGATACCAGTGTTGGTGGTACATCAATATCATTGAATGTTCCAGACATACTGTCCTTTCCACCGATTGATGCAAGTCCAAATCCCATCTGTGCCTGATATGCACCAAGCAATGCTGCAACTGGCTGTCCCCAGCGTGTCTTGTCTTCTCCAAGACGTTTAAAGTATTCCTGGAATGTCAGGCGGATATTTCTATAATCTCCACCAGTAGCCACGATCTTCGCGATAGATTCTGTGATCGCATAAACTGCTCCATGGAATGGGCTCCATTTGGACAGATATGGATCAAATCCATAACTCATCATTGTGACTGTATCGCATTCTCCTTTCAATACTGGAAGTTTTGCGACCATTGTCTGAATTGGTGTCATCTGGTATTTTCCACCATATGGCATTGTAACTGTTGCTGCTCCGATAGAGCTGTCGAATCTCTCTACGAGACCTTTCTGTGAACATACATTAAGATCAGATAATGTATTCTTGCACACTTCTTCAAATGTACCTGTCTCGTCTTTGCGGTTAAAGTAAGATTCTACACGGTGAGGGATCTCTACAAATACTTCTGTTTCCTGATGTGCTCCGTTTGTATCAAGGAAAGCTCTTGAGATATTAACGATCTCTTTTCCTCTCCATTTCAGTACTAATCTTGGATCTTCTGTTACAACAGCAACTTCTACAGCCTCTAAGTTCTCTTCTGCTGAGTATGCAAGGAACTGATCTACGTCTTTTGGATCTACAACAACAGCCATACGTTCCTGAGATTCAGAAATCGCTAATTCTGTTCCATCAAGTCCTGCATATTTCTTAGGTACTTTATCAAGATCTACAACCAGACCGTCTGCAAGTTCTCCGATCGCTACGGAAACTCCACCTGCACCAAAGTCGTTACATTTCTTGATCAGACGGCTGACTTCTTCTCTTCTGAATAATCTCTGGATCTTACGTTCTGTTGGTGGATTACCTTTCTGAACTTCAGCTCCACATGTCTCGATAGATTCTTCTGTATGAACTTTAGATGATCCTGTTGCTCCTCCACAACCGTCACGTCCTGTTCTTCCACCTAATAAGATGATGATATCTCCTGGGTCAGAGTTCTCTCTGATCACGTTCTTTCTAGGTGCTGCACCCATAACGGCACCGATCTCCATACGTTTTGCAACATAGTCTGGATGATATACTTCATTAACATATCCTGTTGCAAGACCGATCTGGTTTCCGTAAGAACTGTATCCATTCGCAGCTTCATTTACGATCTTGTACTGTGGTAATTTACCTTTTAATGTGTCTTTTAATGGGACTGTTGGATCAGCAGCACCTGTAACACGCATTGCCTGGTATACATAAGAACGTCCTGATAATGGGTCACGGATCGCTCCTCCAAGACATGTTGCTGCTCCACCAAATGGTTCGATCTCTGTTGGATGGTTATGTGTCTCATTCTTGAAACTGATCAGCCATTCTTCTTCCTTACCATCAATTTCTACTGGTACAACAATACTGCAGGCGTTGATCTCATCGCTTTCTTCCATATTGTCAAGAATTCCATCTTTTTTAAGACGTTTCATCGCCATTAATGCCATATCCATTAAGCAGACATATTTGTCATCACGGTCTTTGTACATCTCTTCGAAGTCATCCATGTAAGAATAATATGCTTCTTCTAATGGTGCACGATAGAATCCATCCTGGAATCCGATGCTTGTAAGTTCTGTGGAGAATGTTGTATGACGACAGTGATCTGACCAATAAGTATCCAGTACACGGATCTCTGTCATGGAAGGATCTCTCTTTTCTTCTCCTTTATAATAATTCTGGATATGAAGAAAATCTTTGAATGTCATAGCAAGATTTAAAGAATCATATAATTCTTTAAATTTGTCTTCTTCCATATCTTTGAATCCATCCAGAATCTTAACATCTGCTGGTTCTTCAAAATCCATCACTAATGTCTCTGGTTTGTCTGCGGCTGCCTCTCTTGAGTCAACTGGGTTGATGCAATATTCTTTGACTGCTTCTAACTGTTCGTCAGTTAAGTCACCTTTTACAACATAAGTTGTTGCACTTCTGATCAGGGCATCTTCGTCTTCATTCAACAGTTTCACACACTGCTGTGCAGAATCTGCTCTCTGATCGAACTGACCTGGCAGAAACTCAACGCTGAAAGATATTTCTCCATCGGCAAGTGGTAATGTCTCTTCATACACATCGTCAACTGGTGGTTCACTAAATACTGTAACCAGTGCTTTTTCATAACTTGCATCGGATAGATTCTCGATGTCATAGCGGACAAGGACACGAACAGATTCGACATCCAGTCCAAGATACTGCTTCAATGATGCATGCAGCTCTTTTGCTTTTACTGCGTAGTCTTTTTTCTTTTCAACATAGACTCTTCTAACTTCTCCCATGATTTCCTCCCATTTATTCATGTAGTTTCTTAATCACCTGAAATGCAGATGCATTTTCCAAAATCGTTGGCTGATCCTCGGCATAGAATATGATCCCATCTGCCGTTGACCGGATCTCTGATAAAATCTCTCCATTATATGGATTAATGACTTCACCAAGCAGCTGACCTCGGTTAACTTCCTCATTGATCGTCACAAAACGTCTTAGGAATCCCGGAGCACTTGCTTTGACGGATACAAGATCCTCTTCTTCTATAATACTCGCAATATACCCGTTATGGCAATTATATTTTAAAATACCCATTCGAGTCAAGAAGCGAAGCACGGCAGATACAGCCTTCTTGGCTAGATTCACATCGATATTGCCTGTTTCCCCAGAATATACCGAAAATGCATCCGTCCCATTGATCTGCCAGTTATAAGTTAATGTCTTTTTATCAAAATTTCGTTGTTTGCTTGTTAATACATAAGGCAGCCCGAACAAACTTGCAAGGCTGGTGCTTTCTTTTCCTGTTGCAGGCATCCGCACATGTGGCACAAAATCCCCGCTTCTGAAAAATGATGCAAAGTGAACTCCATAGCGGAATCCTTTGACCCGTTCAAATAAATGTGCTGCCAGACGGCTTGTTGGTTCCCCGTCAAAATTCCCAGGAAACTGACGGTTGATATCACTGTTATCAGATACCCAGTATTTCATTCCGACATTCATTGAAAAATTATTCACACATGGAATGACCAGAATCTGATTATCTCCAACGATCGCACCACTGTTCTCCAGTTCTTTTAAACGTTTGACCAGCTGAGAACAAATATATAACTGCTGATATTCATTTCCACGCATTGCTCCGACAATACATGCCGCTGGTTCTGATCCTTCACTTTGTTTTCCAAAGAGATATCCTTCGATCTTAAACTCATCTCTTAAGTAATTTCCTGAGGAATATATGATTTCTTTTTTCATAGTGCATCCCCTCCGATCACTCTGGCTACCAAGGACCCTTCCGTTACACTTGGATGTTCTCTTAGTGTCATCAAGACACCATCGGTTGGGGCAACCACTTCTTCTTCCGTTGCTCCCATTAAAGGATTCTGTACGATTCCTATGATCTCGCCTTTCTTTACCGGATCCTTTAATCGTTTGTAAGAAACAAACAATCCACTGGATTCACAATTTAAATAAAAGATCTGGTCTTCGTGGATAAACGGAACCTTTGTTTTGCCTTGAACCTTTCCCTTCCAGATACCAAGTTCTGCCATCACCGAAAAAATTCCATCTATGATCTGGCGGCAGTACTCGTAACGGATACGAAATGCTGCACCAGATTCTGTAACCATAGTTGGGATTCCCATCTGGTTTAAAGTAAAAGCTAAACTTCCTTCATTCACTGTCTGAGAAGGATGGATCCAGACAAGATCCGTATTCATATATTTTGACAGATGAAGTAATGTCTCATCGTAATCGTTATTTAAACGTACTTGAGGAACTTCCTGCAAAAAGATATTACTAGAATGAATATCAATGCAACAGGATGCTCCTTTGATATCTTCGATCAATTTAGCTGCTGTATAATCTTCCAGACCTCCATTGATGTCTCCCGGAAATGCACTGCTGTAATCAATATCTGAGATTGGTACTGCTCTTGTTCGTGCATCCAGTCCTAATGGATTGACCGCCGGATACACATCGACAATGCCTGTCAGATTCTCAAATTCTGCCTTGATCCGGCGAATGATCTCTCCGCAGATATACTGTCCGCCAAGCTCATCTCCGTAGATCCCGGACACCAGACAGATTCTCTTCTCCTCTCCAGTCACCACATCCGGCATCAGACGATTTCTTTTGATCCTTAGCATCTCTCCGATCGGAAGTTTTACAGATACGACTGTGTCTATCATATTAAAGCCTCTTTTCTATTGTTTTATCTGTATCGTAAATATATTACTTTTGACCCTCACGTCTTATTTTGCAAATAACATTTTTAATATGATCGGTGATAAGAGTGTTGTGACAAGAACCATGATGACCACTGGTGCAAAGAAAACTTCTGATAATAATCCAACAGAAATTCCTTTCTGTGCAACGATCAGTGCAACTTCACCTCGGCATACCATTCCTGCTCCGATCTGTACAGATTCTCTCTTCGTATATTTGCATAATAATGCTCCAAAACCGCATCCAGCAATCTTCGAGATCACTGCGATCACACATAAAATGACCGTAAAGATGATCAACGTCTGTGTCATTCCATGAATATTTACATTCAGACCGATACTTGCAAAGAATACTGGTGTGATCAGCATATACGATAAAACTTCAATCTTATTGTATATATAAAATCGTTCTGGGAGTCTGCATAAAATAATTCCTGCAAGATATGCGCCTGTGATATCAGCGATCCCAAACACTTCTGCAAGAAATGCAAGTGCTAAACAAAATGCAAGTGCAAACACCGGAACTCTTCTTCTATGACGTTCAATCTCTGGATTCTTATAAGTAGAAAGCCACTCAAAGAACTTCTTGATCCCAACTCCACCGATAATAGAAATCGCAAAGAATGCTGCCATCTGAAGCAAAATCTTAAAGATTGCCTGAATATGGAATCCAGATGCTCCTCCAAGGCTTGTCATAATTGATAATAAAACGATTCCCAAGATATCATCAATGATCGCTGCCCCAAGGATCGCTGTTCCGACTCTTCCTTTTAAATGTCCCATATCCTGTAAGGCTTCTACTGTGATACTTACTGAAGTTGCTGTTAAGATCACTCCGATAAAGATCGATTCCATGATATTATTTCCATATACAACGGATAAAACAGCTCCCATGATAAGTGGGATCAATACTCCACATAACGCAATAACAAATGCGGGAATTCCACTCTTCTTCAACTCATCAATATCTGTCTCAAGACCTGCCTGAAACATTAAAACAACTACACCTACTTCAGCCAGATTTAAAACTGAATCTGAAGGACTCACTACATTAAGGACCACTGGTCCTAAAATGATTCCCGCGATCAATGCTCCAACGACTGGCGGCATGTTAAACTTCTTCGACACAAGACTAAAAGACTTGGTCATTGCCAGAATAATTGCGATATCCAGCAAAAACTTATATTCTTCCATTGTTTTACCTCCATTAGTTCGTATCGTATCATACCTGTTTTTTCTTGTCAATTCTTAGACAAAGTGATCTTTTTTTATCCTTTTCTTGCTTTTTTTATGATCCTTTAGTATAGTGGAGAAAAGACTAAGAAAAGAGGTATCAAAATGAGTGAATTTAACGAAGTAGATAATATCATTGAAGAAGAAACTCCTGTGCTCCATTTAGAATTAGAAGATGGAACTGAACAAGACTGTGCCGTGATCGCTTTATTCTCTGTAGAAGAATTAGATGATCAGGAATATATCGCATTGATCACTGTCGAAGACTTAGAAAGTGATGACGAAGAAGGGGCTTTACTTTTATATCGTTACAACGAAGACCCTGAAGATCCTGATACTTTCAGTCTTGACAACATTGAAACAGACGAAGAATATGAGACAGTCACTGCTGTCTTAGATGAGATCTTAGAAGACGAAGAATAAGAAGAATAACTCAAAAAAGCCCTTGCATCTTATATGCGGGGCTTTTTTTCATATTGAAGTTTTGTTCGGATCACTTTGTCAAGTTCATAATACTTTTCTTCCAGAGTTTTTCCATCCAAGACACAATCCATTGCCATACCCATGGATTCCAGCATCGTTTCTGTGATCTGATCTCTGTACTGTAATAAAATATTCAGGCGCTCATGAAGATCTGTTTCATCTAAGAATTTCAACAATGGCTCAATGTCTGCTGTTTCTTCTGTCTCATCACATTCATTTTCCTGTGCTGTCACTTCATCAACCAGTTCTGCTTCTGCATTTTCACACAGTTCTACTTTCCGAAAACGGTATGTCTGTTGCACATCTGGGTATTTTTCATGATCGACTTCACTTAAGAACATCGCAAGTGGTCTTGCATATGTCTTAAACGTTCCATACATTGCCTGATAGACCACCAATGGTTCTTCTGTCTCTGTATGTATTGCAACCGTAACGATCTGATAAAGTTTTCCTTTAAAATGCATATAAAATTCGCCTGCTCTTGGCATTGCTCTATTTTCCATGCAAAACACCTCTTTTCTCCTGACGGCTTCTTAGTTCTTCTACGAACCTTGACGGCCTGCTGTCTTTGTTATAAAGTTTCTTTACTGACAAGATGTGCAGATATTTCTTGGCTCTTGTAACTCCAACGTAAAACAAGCGTCTTTCTTCTTCCACGTCTTCTTCTTTCATGGACTTCTTATGCGGGATCACGTCTTCGTTGACATCCGGCAAAAAGACACGTTCAAATTCTAATCCTTTGGTGCTGTGCATCGTGCTGACCACAACCCCTTCTTTTTCTTTCTGATTCTCTTTTGACTGGCGGTTTAATTCTTCGGTGTACTCTTTGATATGATCAAACCATGCCTCATACGTATCATAGCCTTTGGCACTCTCCTGAAGTTCTTCTAATACCTGCGTGAATTCTTCTTCCTGAATCTTACGAAACCTTGCATATTCTGCTAAATATGCATTGTATCCCACGGATTTCCGGATATAATTGATCGCCATCAACGGAGTCATATTCTTCATGATCCGAAGATCTTCCTTAAAATCTTCTACATATTCATAAAGCCACGGTTTATCTTTGACCTTCTCTAACAGATCATCAAATGACACTTGTGATTCAGTCAGATACTCCCTGCTGATATAACGCTTGGGGCGGTTCATGACTCTTAAAAATGTGCTTCTTTTGCGATCTCCCATCGCAAGATGCATATAATCTATGATATTTTTAGAAATCCAGTGATCAAACAGATTCGGCACTGCATCCTGCATATAAAATGGAATATTGTATGCCATCAATGCAGCGATCAGCTGTCTTGGTCCCTGATTGGTCCGATAAAGGATCGCGATCTGGGATAACGGCGTCTTCTTTGCCATCTCTTCCTTGATCGTGTAAATGATATGCTTATTCTCCTCATAGTGATCTTTCAATGTACGGACCTCGACCATACTTGCAGCATCTTCTCTTGCCTGCATCTTCTTTTCAAAACGTTTTGTATTATAAGAAATGATATCTTCCGCAACCTGTACGATTTCTTCCCCGCAACGATAGTTTCGGTTTAAGATCACCTGTCTGGTATTCTCGAAATCCTTTGGAAAATTTAACATCAGTTCTGGTCTTGCACCTCGAAACTTATAGATAGACTGATCATCATCTCCTACGATAAAGAGGTTCTTTGTCTCTCCTGCTAACATCTTGACGATCTCATACTGAATCTTATTGATATCCTGAAACTCATCGATCAAAATATATGGAAACTTCTGCTGCCATGCTTTCCTGATATCCTCACGTTCTTTTAACAACTCATACGTATAAACCAAAATATCATCAAAATCGATCCAACGGTTTTCATGCAGTTTTTCTTCATATGCCCGGTAAATTTCTTTAAACACTTCATCCCCACAGCACCCACTGTGATAATAGGCAAGAGGGATCATCTGACCTTTGACTAGGCTGATCTCTTGTATGATCTGACGCATAAAATCTGCTTCATCATCAATCTCCAGCTCATGATCTGTGATGATCTCACGGATAAAATCATATTTTTTATGTTCTGGCAGAATATTATCTGCACTATAGTGATAGGCATATTTTAAAATCGTAAAAAACACAGAATGAAAGGTTCCAAAAGAAACCGGCAGGGTTTCCCCTGCCAGCCGCCAAAACCGCTCTTTCATCTCATTCGCTGCTGCTCTGGTAAATGTAATGACCAGAATCCGCTGCGGTGGAATCTGATAGTGCGATATCAAATATTGAATTCTCTTTGTGATCACAAGTGTCTTCCCTGAACCTGGCCCTGCAAGTACCATCATCGATCCATCTTTGTGCATCACTGCTTCTTTCTGTGCCTTGCTCAGCTGGCTATGCAAGTGCTGCCTCCAGTTTCGCGATCGCATCATTGATTCTCTTTAATGATTCTTCTTTCCCCAGAAGTTCCATTAATTCTGTTGCTCCACCTGGTGTCATCTGCTTTCCAGATACAGCTGTACGTACTGGCCACATCACATAACCATTCTTGTACTCATGTCCTTTTGCAAAAGATACTAACATCTCATATAATGCATCATTTGTAAAATCTTCCTGTGCTTCGATCACTGGATAGATCTCTTTTAATACAGTTAATGAAGTCTCAGGTGTTGTCTTCATCTTCTTATGTTTGTACATTTCTACATCATATTCTGGAACTGCTTCGAAGAAGTCAATGTGTCCCGGAATCTCTGTAAATAACTCAATTCTTGTCTTCACCATAGAAAGGATCTTATCAAAGTCCATCTCTCTGTGAATTGTCTCTGTTACATATGGCATCGCAAGTTCTTTGAAACGGTCAAAGTCCATGGCTTTGATATATTCACCATTCATCCATTTGATCTTGTTCATATCAAAGACCGCTGGTGTCTTAGACATATGTTTGTAATCAAAGATCTCTTCTAATTCTTTTAATGAGAAGATTTCCTGTTCTCCTCCTGGGCTCCATCCAAGTAATGCAACGAAGTTTACGATTGTCTCTGGTAAGAATCCCTGTTCAATTAAGTCTTCAAAAGAAGAATGTCCTTTTCTCTTACTTAATTTGTGATGTTCTTCGTCTGTGATCAGTGGGCAGTGAATGTATACTGGTTTTTCCCATCCAAATGCATCGTATAAACGATTGTACTTTGGTGTAGATGATAAGTATTCATTACCACGAACTACATGTGTGATTCCCATTAAATGGTCATCAACTACGTTTGCGAAGTTATATGTTGGATATCCATCCGATTTGATCAGGATCATATCGTCTAATTCGATATTATCCACTGTGATCTCTCCGTAAATCTCATCAACGAAAGATGTTGTTCCTTCTGTTGGGTTGTTCTGACGGATAACATATGGTACTCCTGCGTCTAATTTCGCCTGAACTTCTTCTTTGGATAAGTTTAAGCAATGTTTGTCATAATGACTGATCACAACATCTCCTGATTTTACTTTCAGTGTGTCTAATCTCTCCTGATCACAGAAGCAGTAATATGCTTCTCCTTTGTCGATCAGTTCTTTTGCATATTTTAAATAAAGGCCCTGTGCCTGTCTCTCACTCTGAACATATGGTCCGACTCCACCATCGATGTCTGGTCCTTCATCGTGGTTCATTCCAGCCTTCTTAAGGGTATTGTAGATGATCTCTTCTGCCCCTTCTACCTGTCTTTCCTGGTCTGTATCTTCAATTCTTAAAATAAAATCTCCGCCTGCATGACGTGCGATCAGATATGCATAAAGGGCTGTTCTTAAGTTACCTACATGCATACGCCCTGTAGGGCTTGGTGCAAATCTTGTTCTTACTTTGCTCATGATTTCCTCCCATTTGGTTTTAATTCTATCTTTCTATTCTACAAAACTTATCTTTCTTTGTAAAGAAGCAGTCTTATTGATTTTCGTTAATTTATGTTGATTTTTTGAAACAATCCATCTTAAATCTCATTTAAGATCCTGCTGGCTTCCTCAAATGGCTCTAGGGTTCTCTTTAAGATTCCCTGCGTTGCCGCGATAAAGATTCCATAGTTCACGATCGGAACACCTGCATCTTTGACTCTTGCGATACGGTTTTTCATCTCTCTTCTATTTAAAGTACATCCGCCACAATGAATGACCAGATCATAAGTATCCAAATCTTCAGGGAAAGAGTTTCCACTGCTTGTATGAATATCAAAATCCTTACCTGTATATTGTTTTAACCATCTTGGGATCTTCACAGTTCCGATATCATCACACTGTCTGTGATGGGTGCATCCTTCTGCGATCAAGATCTTCGCCCCTTCTTCTAAATGTTCTAAGGCTTTCACTCCTCTGACTTCTTCTTCAAGATCACCTTTATATCTTGCAAACAGAATCGAAAATGAAGTCAGTTTGATATCTTCTGGCACGATCTTTGAGACTTTGCCAAATGCCTGCGAATCTGTAATGACCAATGCTGGTTTCTTGCCGATCTCTTCTAATGTCTTTTCTAATTCTGTTTCTCTTACAACAATGGATGCTGCTCCTGCTTCTAAGAGGTCACGGATCGTCTGCTGCTGTGGAAGGATCAATCTGCCTTTCGGTGCTGCACTGTCGATCGGTACGACTAAGATCACAAAATCATTCGGACAGACCAAATCTCCAACGATCTTTAGCGTATCATCATCGGTTGGAACCAGTTTCCCGATCTCTTCTTTTAACTCCCAGATCCCTTTTTTATCCTTTGCACTGACAAAGCAGGCTTTGTCTTCTTTCCATTCTTGGGCATTGGCAAGATCCATCTTATTGTAGACTTTCAGATAATGAATCTTCCGGTCTTCGATCAAGCGTATCATATCTTCTTCAAACTCTGTCATACCAGCTGTGGCATCCATGATCACAAGGGCGATATCTGCCTTGGCCAAGACTTCTTTTGCTTTCTTGACTCGCTTTTCCCCTAATTCTCCTTCATCATCAAGTCCCGGGGTATCGATCATAACTACTGGTCCTAATGGCAGAAGTTCCATTGCCTTGTATACAGGATCTGTCGTTGTTCCTTTGACATCGGATACGATCGCTAATTCCTGATTCGTCATAGCATTGATAACGCTTGACTTCCCGGCATTTCGTTTCCCGAATAATGCGATGTGAATTCTGTCTCCTCTTGGTGTTGCATTTAAACTCATATGATTTCCTCCTGTCTGTCTTTATGGATCGTTAACTCTTTCTTTTATCTTTGTGCCTTATGATATCCCGCTGCCTTTGCTTCTTTCTCACTCTTAAATGTGACTAAATATTTTGATGTTCCCATACGGTCATAATCTCTTTGACCTGGGCAGTGGTATACCTTTGATCTGCTGTTTCCACGGATCTTCTGTGAAGCAGTTGTTTTTGTATTTGTTTTTGCTGCTGTTGTATTTTTGTTACTGCTGTAGTTTTTGCTGTTATTAGATGAATTCTGGTTTGTGTGGTATTTCTGGCTTGCTTTTGAATTCTCTGTTGTTACCTGCACACTGCTGTCTGCTTCACTCTCTCCTGTCTCGTAATCAATCTTCACTCCATCCTGTACATTATATACAAAAACGTTAAACTTAATATCTTCACCCTTATCTTCCACAGACATCGCTTCCATCTGTACCCCTTTAGCTACCAGGTCATCTCCGTCAAAGACTGGTGTAACTCTGTATAATACATGATTGCCTGTCTCACGGACATAGTCACCGACCATCTCTTCATATGGTAACATTCCATCCACGTTAAAAGATCTTGTTCCTGTGATCAGGTTCTTGTTATTGGCATTCTCACCGGTCAGCTGGTAAGCGATCAAATGACAGCGGTTATATAGATATTTCCCATCAACGTTATCGTATTTTGCTGTATGCCATCCGGTTGGTTTTACCATACCGATCGCTCCGCGTTTTCCTTTTGGCATGATATCTTTTCCAACACACGCTTCCGCCACCTGACATCTTCCTTCAGAGTCAAGTCTGCTGTAAGACTCGTAGGATTTTGTTGTCAGATCTTTGGATGTAAAATCTGGATTATTATTGTCAACAGCAACCGTCATATTCCCTGAAAAATCCGGAATATTATCCGATGATACAGATTTGGTGGAAGAATTTGTACTTCCTTTGCTGCTTTGTTCGCTCTGTGCGTTTCCGCCATTACTGCTATTGCCTGTACTCTGGCATCCTGCCAGTGATACCGCCATCATTCCTGCGATCAGCAGGGCATATAATTTCTTTGTTACTCTCATCATCAACACCTCTTGTTATATTCTTTTCTGATCTAGCTTATTATTTTGGAAGATAGATCTGTTTTGTGATCTCGTGAGTAGAACCTTCGATCTGTTCTTCTTCTGCAAGTTTCCATTCCTCAAAATCCACATCCAGTACCTGATCGGACGGATAGACTTTATTCCAACGGAAGATCACGATCTCTTCGATCTGATCTATCACTGGTTTTAATGGAAGATTCTCTACAATACAAGTCTCCCCTTTTCCCGCTTTGTGTAAGAAATCTTCACAAACAACCGGATCGTTGATCTCTTCATACAACTTCTCTGTATATGCATTCATATAGACCTTCTCCCCTTTGGTCATCTCCGCAATATACTCTCGCAAGCCTCGATCCTGGCTCTGCCTTCGATCATTAAACATCATACCGTTGTTGTTGTCTAAGCATAGAATTATTATCATTCTTTCCATCCTCCAATCGTACTTATGTTCTATTTATGTATTATATCTTGTACGAGAGGATATTGCAATAAAAGAAGCTCTGAATTTCTCCAAAGCCTCTTCTTACTTTTCATTCTTTTTTGTATTCTAATTGTATCTATAAAATCTAAGCAGAGTACCACGTCCATATTTTAATATGGGCGTGGGTGAATGCGTCCTGACGGACACATTATCGTTTCCCCTGATTCCGAATATACTGTTTTATTGTGTGCAGACTGTTTTCACTAACAGATGAAATAAAATAACTATCCGACCAAAAATAAGGTTTCCAGTAATATTTTTTTAAAATGGTTTCGCCATACAACTTTCGTGCTTTTCGTGCTGTTTGTGTTTTTAAAACATTTGCAAGTTCCGCCGGTGAAGTTGTTGTATCAGCTTCCATCAGGATATGGACATGATCCGATTCGCCATTGATCTCTAGGATGTGAAACCCTCTTTGATCTGCTACATAGTGGATACGTTCATAAACAACATCTTTTACTTTGCCTGTTAAGACTGGATGTCTGTATTTTGTAACAAACACGATATGGTATTGCAATAAAAAGCAACTATGCCGGTTTATATAATAATCTGTATTATCTTTCTTTCGTATGACGTATCTCCTTTACACCTGAACATATGTTTGGTATAATTATACTATAAAAGTACGATATTTTCAACATATCAGAAAGGAGACAACCATATGGCATACCGTGTGACACAAAGAATCATTTCTTCGGATGATCTGTTATATCCATATTTTGACGATCTGTGCAGAAAGTCCAAGCTGTTGTACAATGCAGCTCTTTTTCGTGTGCGGAATATCTTTACCGGTTATGACAAAGAACATCGGACAGAGAACGAAGTCGAAGTCTTTCAAGAAGTTGCGTTATTACAACGATCTTATCCAAACATGCACGTCCGCAGAGTGATCTCTTATACACACCTTGAAAAGATGATGCGTGTCACAGAGAATGCAGATTTCTTTTCCGGACTTCCAAGACAGACAGCACAGCAGATGGTCAAACAGTCAGTCACAGATTTCAAAAACTGGCTTGCTTCTTTAAGAGAATATAAAAAGCATCCAGAAAAGTATCTGGGTAAGCCTAAGATGCCTCGCTATAAGAAAAGTGACCTGACGACTGTGATCATCACAAACCAGGATGCTGTCTTGTATCGGG
>JAXJNA010000053.1:0-192869 GCA_036312945.1 Anaerostipes hadrus | reverse complement strand
TTGATACCGTTTTCTTCTTTCGTGACTGATTTACTTGTGTTCCATTTGGTTGCTGCTTTCACATTGTTCGTGAGTGTGACTGCACTGATCATTGCTGTTAGCAGAGTGATAAAACATAGTAATCTTTTTTTCATTTGATTGCCCCTCCTTGTTTATAAAATATATTTATTGACTCTACTTAACCACTACATTCACTTTATATTTTATTCCTGATGTACGTAATTTTACCGTGATCGTTGCTTTTCCTTTCTTAACTCCCTTGATATTTCCGTATTTAGATACAGCTGCTATTTTTTTGTTTGATGTTGTAAATTTTAAAATAGATGAATCAAGATATCCTTTTTTCAATTTTTTGGCATAGAAAATCTTTGTTTGAATCTTTGCTTTCTTTCCTTTTTTCAGTGTTACTTTCTTGGTATTTGCACGAATCTTTGTAATCTTCGCTGCCTTATAAGATGTTTTCTTTCTTGATGTTTTTACAGTTGCTCTCGCTTCGTAATAAACAGCACCACCTGTTTTTTTGATCTTTTTTAAATATGATGGTTTTTTTAATTTTACATCTTTATCAAATGCAGAAGCTCCTATTTTTACAACAGAATCAGGGATTATCACTGATTTTAATGATGTATTGACAAAAGCAACTTCTTCAATATTTTTCAAATTGTTTGGTAATTTTATTGTTTCTAATGCTGTACAATTTGCAAACGCTCCATCTCCAATTGTTGTTATATTTTTTCCAAATGTTACTTTCTTTAAATTTTTACATGTGTCAAATGTACTTTCATCTATCACTTTCACTTGATCTGGAATGATCACATTTTCTATACTGCTATTTGAACACTCTGGAATTGTTTTTATTTTCTTTGAAAATGTAAGGTTCTTTAGATATTTTAAATTTGCTAAACTTAACTCTCCTGCTTTTTCCACTTCAGATGGCATAACATATGTTTCTGATTTTTTTGATTTTGGATAAGCAACCAGTTCTTTTTTATCCTTTGTGTAAAGAATCCCATCTTTTGACTGATATGCAGCATTATCTTTTACTGTCTGAATTTCTTCCAGTGTTGTAATCTGATTTAGTCCTGCTAAACTTCTTTTTGTATCTTTTTCGGATGCAATATTTTTTGACAATGTAATACTTTTTAATTTTGAATTTTTGCCAAATCCATCTTGAATAGATTTAACTTCAATTCCATTGATCTGATCTGGAATTGTGATTTTTTCCTCGCTTCCTTTATAATCTGTTAATACAATATACTGCTTTTCTTCCTGTGTTCCTACTTGATAAGTATAAGCTTCTTGCACTGCTTGAGCTGCATTCACGCTGGTAAGTGATGGTATCGCTGTCATGGATGAGGTTGCAAGCATAATGCTCATGATTGGAATCATAATTTTCTTCTTAGTCATATAGTTTTTCCCTCCTGTTTATAATTTTACTTCATCATAGATTTTCTGTTTCATATTAAAAAACGCTTTTTGGAATAGAGTAGATGCATGCACGATCACTTTTAGATTTATCGCTGATTCCAAAATATACATAATCTCCTTTCAACTGAATACCTTCTGCTTCTGCGCTACTTCCAAAATTACTATGTGTAACAGTAGTAAGACAAGCATATTTATAATTTGACCCACTTCCTGTCATTTTTGCGATTTTAGGTGTATCTCCTGCAGCACCACCAATCACATAAATAGAGTCCGCATCTGTAAATTCTAACCCTTGACAGGAATTATTTGGCAACACACGATTACTTCCTGATTGACGAAGAGATCCACTACAAGCAGCTTTCACGGCACTTGATGTACATGGTACATATTTTGAACTTTGTGATTCTGCCTTATCTAATACTGCATTTAGTTTTGTGGTATTATAAAAACTATACTGGATTTCTCCCGTATTATCCATTACCCAAAACATAATTTTATTACCATTACTTGACATAGCTGCATCTACACGTTTTACCTCACCAATAGATGTTCCACTCTTATTAGCGTAACTTAGATGGGAAAATCTTGGAATTTCTGTATAATCGATCGTTCTGCCTGCTTCATATTGTAACCTTCCAATCTGAGTTCCCCACTTGATATCATATGATTCATTTGCCTTACATGTAACCCAGAAGTACGGTTTTGAATTATGTTCAAACCACTCTAATGTTTGCCCATGTCCAAAATTTTTCAAATACATATGATCCTGATATGTTGCTGTTGTTCCATTAATCACACATCTTGATAAATATGAATTAGAACCGCTTCTCTGAATTACATAGATATAAGTTGAACCAATATATGTCTTTTGGATTGCATCTGTACTTGGTAAACCTGTAATTTTATATTTTAATGTTGCTTTTGCCTTTACATTTTTATTTGCTGAAGCTCTTGCAGCTAATCTGCTTTGCTGTTTTTGTAATTGTGGATGGATTTCAAGATATTTTTGATAATCCTCTGGATTTTCAAAATCATCTTTTTCAAGAATTCCTGCAACTCCATCATCTATATGTGTATCTAATGCATCCGCAGCCTCCATTGATACTTTTGTATCTGCTTTAACATTTACAGAAACTACAGTTGTTCCAATAATCATAGCACACATTGCAACACTTACTGCTTTGTTAATAAATTCCTTTAATTTCATTATTTTCTCTTCTGTATTATTGAATAATCTACAACTATTTGCTATCATTACTGTATCCATGTGATACGTGTATCTGTATATTATACAGATTGTAGAAGATTGGCGTCTTTTGTATTACATGGATTTTTTAATTGTTTATATGACATCACCTCTTCTTTCATAATTTATATTAGCCATGAGTAAAACCCAACACATCAGTATTTATGCGAGTTTACAAGGCATGGCAATTTCTTTTATCACTACAAATTTATAGTAACAACCATCTTCAAATGGTATAATTAAGTTGTCAAAATCAACTCACCGAAAGGAACTGTTTGTTATCTACCGTCAAGAAATTTTGAAAGACATTCGTTTTTTCATCTCTCAGCCAGTTACAAAATTTTATGATTCTCTTTTTCTGAATCTTGATTTCTTCTTTATTCCTAAATTTCCTAAAACCGGACAAAAAGACTTTTCAAATCACTTCATTTTGCTCATCTCTAATAATTTATATACTTATTTTCATTATATCTTTAATCAGTTGTTTGTCAATAACTATTTTAAACCAAAAATCTTTTTATTTTTAAATATTTTTATTGTAAATATTTAAAATGATGTTATACTTTAATTGAAAGACAAAATAAAATATATAATGTCTTTTTCTAATATCTTACCAATACCAAGGAGTTGATAATAAATGATACATAAAAAACTTACTCAATCACAATTAAGCATCATGAAAACTTTATGGGCGGAAAACAAAGCTATGATTGCTTCTGACTTTGTTCAATTTGATCCCTCTTTGAATTTAAACTCAGTCCAATCATCTTTACGGTCGTTACTTAAGAAAAATTATATTGAAGTTTCGGATATCGTTTATAGTGGAAAAGTCCTAACCAGAAGTTATGTTCCTACAATTTCTGCTGATGAATATGCTGCTGAAAATATTAACGGAATAGTAAACGATCTATTGTCTTCTAATATTCTTCTTCATTATGTAGAAACCGAAAATGATATTGGAACAATTAAACAACTTCAGCAAAAATTAGAAGAACGTAAAAAATTTTTAGAAAGGAATTCTTAAGATGACACCTGCAAATTATGGTTCTATATTTACTTGTTGTTTTTTTGGCAGTCTTATGATGCTTTATCTTTATTTGTTTTGTAGAAGTAAGCATTTTATTTTAAAGAATGGAACACTGGTAATTTATATTGGCATTTTTACTGTTGTTATTCGAATGCTATTACCTTGGAATTTTATATTTGCATCTAATATACCATCTACCAAAATACTACCCTTTTTATTTGACTTTTTTGACTTGCACATTGGAAATTTTAAAATTTTGACTATTCTTATCATTGTTTTAACTATTGGTAGTTCTTTTCATTTGGTTTTATATTTTTACAAGCTCTTTTCTTTCAAAAAGTTGCTTTACCAATTAAAACCTATAGAAGATGCTAGAATTTTAGAAATTTTTTCTACCATCTTAAATGATTTTCAATGTAGTAAACATATTTCTATCTCCAAAGTATCTGGTCTTTCCAGTCCAGCTATTACAGGATTATTCCATCCTGTAATTCTTCTTCCTGAGAAAGAATATCCTGATCAAGAATTGCAGTTCATCCTTATGCATGAACTGAATCATTATCTTCATTATGATCTTTGGAAAAGTTTTTTCTGTGAATTGCTCGTTTGCATTTACTGGTGGAACCCCCTTGCTTATCTAATGCGCTATCAAATGAAAGAAACTGCTGAATATCAAAACGATATTAGCCTTACTCAAAATATGGATGAACTTGAAAAAACAAATTATATGTTAAGCCTACTTAAGGTATCTTCACAAACACATACTTTTCATATTCTTCCAACTCTTCATTATCGTGGTGGGAGTTCTTCAAGTTTAAAAAAACGTTGCGATTTAATTGATATGCAGACCAATATTCACAAAAATTTATTTTCACAATTTTTACATATTGGAATTATCTTACTTTTATTTATTTTTTCCGTCTGCTTTATTTTTCAACCTAAATTCCCTGCACCAACTCATGATGAAGATGGCTCTATTGTTTTTGATAAACCAACCAGAAAAAATGCCTTTTTAATCAAACAACCTAGCACTAGAGAATACAACCTATATGTAAAGCAAAATAAAAATTTATATGTTAATGTTGGATCAATTCAAAATCTTGAAGATTATAAAGATTTAAAAAAATATAACAATAAAAAGGAGGCTTTAAAAGAACATGATAAAAAAATACAATAAATTTATTCTTATTTTTCTACTTTGTTTCACTTATTCCACAATATTCTATGATACTCCAGTCTCAGCACAAGAAACTGCTACCTTATCTACCACTACAATTTCAGTTGAAAATGATACTGTTATTTGTAGCGGTGACATTATTGTATGGAAATACAAAAATATAAATGGTAAACTATATAAAAGAAAATATAATCAAACTACACAAAAATGGATTGGAAATTGGATTCCCGCTTAAAATATTTTTCTTTTTTAGTTTGAATAAATATATATATCTTATGGATGTATATCCTCGAATCCATCAAATAATATTAAACTAACCTATTGCTTTAGATATTTGGATTGTAATTGTCTTAAAAGGGTAGATGCCAAATGACATCTACCCTTTTTACTTTATATCTCTAACAAGTCTTCCGATTTACACCCTAAAACTTTCCCAATCTTCAATACATCAATTGCTCTTGTGTGATTAATATTTCGTTTTTTTTGCTCAAATAATTGAATCTGTCTCAGTGCAACACCGGACAAATCTGCAAGTTCTCTTTGTGACAATCCTGCAATTTTGCGTAAACGTTTTAAATTTGTTTCTGTATAATATTGATTCCATTTTTCATTGATTGCTTCTACAAATTTCATAATATCCATTTCATGATATACGGAATACATTTTTAAAAGATCTTCTATCGTTACTACTTTGTATATCTTCATAAACGGTCTTGCTGTATACCACTGATAGTACGCTAATGCCCAGCCAGCCCAATATTCTGGAGATTTGTCCAAATACATTTCATCTGGAATTTCTTCCATTATAAGTCCTGCTGATCTTATTACTTCTTTTACCATTTCACAGCCATTTTTTCCTGCTATATATGTTGGATTTCCTTCTTGAAATTGTCTGGATACATCGGATACTAAAAACATTTTATAAAACTCGTCTGGGTCAAATTCATATTCATTTACTGCATAGTCTAACATATCTCCTAGAATTCTTTGTGCTGTTAGCAAATAGTCCTCAGAATAAGCGTGCATCTCCATTTTTTATTCCCTCTCTCATAATATCCAAGATAAATAATTCATTAATATCTGCTTTTTCTTTTTTACCTTTTCTATATTCTCGTCTTGCTTCACGTTCTCGTTCGGCTTTTTTCATATAGTAAATCTCTGCATCTACAGGCTCATTTCCTATATACGTAATCTGTTCAAAAGCTTTTTTACTTTTTAATACAATCTGTTCTGCTAATTGACCAAACTTCATTGCATGTGCAAGTTTTTGCATGGAGATTACGCCTGCAACAAAATCCTGTGCAAATGCAAAGTATGAGTCATCTGCTCTATATCCTATAATTACATCATATGATGAAATATCTGGAAGAAAATTTTCTTTTATATAACTTTTTGCCTCTTCTGCAATGCTTCCATTTTGCCAGTATGTTCTATTATTCGCTAATAATGCAAGCCAATTTAAAATATTATAATGTCCATCATTTAAATTTAGAACATTTAGCCCGTTAAAATTCAGATCATAAATGTTAGCATAACCATCTACCTGTTTCGCACATGCCCATTCTTTCGCAAGTGCGATACTTTCTCAACAAAAATTAATATTTTCACTCCTACAATCCCAAAAACTGCAATAAAATCTCCATCTTCAATCGATCCACATGATCTTCCCAGTCAATCTTCACCAGATCATTCACTTTATCAATTCTCTTTCTTATCGTATTAATATGCACATACATCTTCTCCGCGGTCACACTGTAGTTCATAAACATTTCTTTTAACTCATTCTCAGGAATCTCAATCCATGTATACAAGAAAAAATCCGATTCCTACTACTCATAGGAACCGGATGCTTCTTTGCATATCGATCATTCTTCATTTTTAATTTGTACACATATTTTTATGATCATGACAACAAGACCTTTTTTATGTCTTTATTTTACTTTTTAATAACATCAGTGCTTTCTTTTCAATCCTGCTTACATAAGATCTTGAAATATGAAGTTTTTTTGCTACTTCTTTTTGTGTCATTGGTTCTCTTCCATAAAGTCCATAGCGCATGATCAGTGTTTTCTTCTCCTTGTTCATCTCCATTTTCTCTAATTCTTCATAGATTCTTTTGATATTTTCTTTCTGCTCGATCTTTTTGATCAAATCCGTTTCCTGTGTTCCTAGAATATCTAACAGATGGATCTCATTTCCTTCTTTATCTATCCCGATCGGCTCATAAAGGGATGTATTCTTTGATGTTTTCTTTTCCTGACGAAGCATCATTAATAATTCATTTTCAATGCATCTTGCAGCATACGTGACAAGCCGGTGCCCTTTGCTGATATCATACGTATTGATCGCTTTGATCAACCCGATCACACCGATCGAGATCATATCTTCTTTTTCCCTGTCCAGATTATGATATTTCTTTACGATATGTGCAACCAAACGAAGGTTGTGTTCCACTAACAGATTTCTCGCATTCATGTCTCCCTGGCGGCTTAGGATCAGATAATGACGTTCTTCCTCTGGTAATAAAGGTTGTAAAAACTCTTGCAAAAGAAAAGCACCCTTCTAAGCCTTTTTATCATACTATGATACTTTGCTTAGAAAAGTGCTTTTCCATTTCTATTCTGAAGTTTTTGCCGATCTTATCTTAATTCTCTTCTTCGACTTCTTCTCTTCTTCGAAGCAGATATCCTTCTTTGATCTCTTCTCCAAAATCAACGTAGATCATCTGTTTTGGATGTGGTGCGGATTCCATTGGTCTTCCGTCTTCATCTTCGATCGCTTTCACTATAACTTCTTTGTTTGTTCCGTCTGGGATCATAACTTCGATCGTCTCTCCGACAGAGAATTTATTCTTCTGTTCTAAGAGTGCGTATCCTTTGTCATTGTGTCCCTGAACGATTCCGATGTATGTGCAGTTCTTAATATACGTATTGCTGTCATAAATCTGTGATGTCTCATCTGTCTTTCCAAAATAGAATCCTGTTGTAAACTGGCGATATGTGCATTTAGCGATCTCTTCTTTGTAGTAATCCATATTTGCTCTGTATTTTTCTACGGATTCCTTGCAGTCATCGATCGCTTTTCTGTAAGTTCTTGCAACCGTTGCTACATAAAGAGCTGTCTTCATACGTCCTTCGATCTTCAGGCTGTCGATTCCTGCATCTAAGATCTGATCGATATATTCGATCATATTTAAGTCTTTGGAGTTGAAAATATATGTTCCACGTTCATTTTCATACACTGGCATATATTCTCCTGGTCTTGTCTGTTCCATGACAGAGTATTTCCATCTGCACGGATGTGTGCATTCTCCGCTGTTTGCATTTCTTCCTGTGAAGTAGTTACTTAGCAGGCATCTTCCGGAATGAGAGATACACATGGCACCGTGAATAAAGGATTCGATCTCCATATCATCTGGGATATGAGCACGGATATCTTTGATCTCTTCCAGAGATAATTCTCTTGCAGATACGACACGGCTCGCTCCCTGATCATACCAGAACTTGTATGTCGCATAGTTGGTACTGTTTGCCTGTGTACTGATGTGACGGTCAATGTCTGGACAAACTTCTTTTGCGATCATAAAAACTCCAGGATCTGAGATGATCAGTGCATCTGGTTTGATCTCTTTTAATTCTTCAAAATATTTGCGGATTCCTTCTAAATCTTCGTTGTGTGCCACGATATTAGCAGTGATATAAACTTTCACTCCGTGTTTATGTGCAAATTCAATTCCTTCTTTAACATCTTCCATGGAGAAATTCTTTGCTTTGGCACGTAGTCCATACATCTCTCCACCGATATAAACGGCATCTGCTCCATATAACACAGCAACTTTTAATACTTCCAAGTTACTTGCCGGAATTAATAATTCAACATCTCTCATTACTTTCTCCCATCTTGATACTGATTGCTACGCCATCACCTACCGGAAGGATCGTTGTCTCTAACTGTGGGTGATTCTTGATCGTATATAAATAGTCTCTCATTCGTTTATGAATGGTGCGGTCTCTTCGCTCGATCGCATAACGTGATCTGGCAACGTCTCCGTCTTGAAGTACGTTATCTGAAACCAGCACACCTTCTGGTGCCAGAAGTCTTAGTACATCATCAAGGAAATGAATATACTGTCCTTTGGCTGCATCTACAAAAATAAGGTCAAAACTTCCATCAAGTCCTTTTAAAATCTCGATCGCATCTCCTTCTAGTAAGGTGATCTGTTCTTCTTTTCCCTGATTTTTGATGTTCTCTTTTGCTTTCTTGATTCTTTTTTCATTTCGCTCAATCGTGATGATCGTTCCGCCTTCCGGCTGGTAACTGTTCATATAAAGAGAAGAAAATCCCACTGCTGCTCCGACTTCTAAGATCTTCATCGGTTTCTTTAAAAGGACCAGAGTCCTTAAGAGTTCCTTCGTCTCTGGTTTGACGATCGGAACATGATTGACTCTGGCCTCTGATTCAATATGGCTTAAATCGTTCTTCTCTTCTTTCATCAATGAGCGGATATATTCTGTGATATTTAAATCCACTATCATTGTATGATCTCCTCTGATACATGATCTCCGCATAAAATACCCATAATGTCATCCATTCCCTGAGACTGTGTAAATTCATATGTCCCTGAAATAAATGGCTTATCTTTGTATTTTGAGAAATATTTGCGGATCACAAATCTAGTCTTTCCATAGATCAGTTTCTTTGAAACGAGGGTTTCGGCAACTTTCTCATCTGACTCATTCTGTGTAACAATGACCGTTACTTTCTTATGGCTTTGTGCATTATATGGCTGGTTCGAAAATGTCTGTTCTGCCACAAAATACGCCCCATAGAAAATACAGAAGATCGCACAGATCAAAAATACTCTGCTTAATGTCCTAAAAAACAGCTGCCATCCTTCGGAATGAAAGAACTTCTTCTCTTCTGAAAGACTCATCTTAAACCTCTGTAATGATCGGCAGGATCATTGGATTACGCTTTGTCTTCTTCCAAATGTAATTACTAAGCTCGTCTTTGATCTTCGTCTTGATCCTTGCCCAGTCTGTGATATTGCGTTCTAAGCATTCCTCTACCGCATCTCTTGCAACATCTCTTGCACCTTCCATCAAAGATTCTGATTCTCTGACATATACAAATCCACGAGATACGATATCTGGACCTGCCAGAATCATATTGCCATGTTTCTGCAGAGTAACTGTTGCAATGATCAATCCATTCTGAGACAGTAACTTACGGTCATTCAATACGATGTTACCAACATCTCCGACACCAAGTCCATCGACGAGGATTCCTCCTGCCTGTACTTTTCCAGAGATCTTTCCTTGTCTCTTATTGAGCTCCAGAACATCACCTTCTGCCAGTACAAATGCATTCTCCTTTGGAATTCCCATCTCGATGGCAAGTTCACGATGACGCATCAGGTGGCGGTATTCTCCATGAACAGGGATTGCATACTTCGGCTTCGTCAGTGCATAAATAAGTCTTAATTCTTCACGGCATGCATGACCGGAAACATGTGTATCTTCAAATACGATCTGTGCACCTTTTAATGCCAGCTCATTCATGATCTTTGAGATGTTCTTCTCATTTCCTGGAATTGGACTTGAGCTGAATATGATCGTATCACTTGGTACGATGGATACTTTTCTGTGAGTTGAGTTTGCCATACGGGATAATGCTGCCATTGTCTCTCCCTGGCTTCCCGTTGTGATTAAAACAATCTGATCGTCAGGATAATTCTTAATCTGATCAGTTTCTATTAATGTGTTCTTTGGAATCTTGATGTATCCTAATTCGGACGCTGTCGCAATGATATTTACCATGCTTCGTCCTTCTACTGCAACTTTTCTTCCGTACTTATGTGCAGAATTGATGATATGCTGTACACGATCCACGTTCGATGCAAATGTTGCAATGATCATACGTCCTTTTAAATGTTCTGCGAACAGATTGTCCAGACGTTTTCCTACATTCTTCTCTGATGGTGTATAGCCTTGTCGTTCTACATTCGTACTATCTGCCATCAATGCCAGAACTCCCTTACTTCCAAGTTCTGCGAATCTAGCAAGATCGATTGCTTCCCCAAATAATGGTGTATGGTCGATCTTAAAGTCACCTGTATGCACGATCACACCTGCTGGTGTTGTGATCGCAAGTGCTGCTGCATCTGCAATACTGTGATTTGTCTTAATAAATTCTACATTAAAGATTCCAAGTTTTACTTTGTCACCATGTGTCACAACATGGCGCTCCACGTTATTTAAAATACCGTGCTCTTTTAATTTGTTCTCGATCAATGCCATGGTAAGTTTTGTCGCATAGATCGGTACGTTCAATTCCTTCTCGAAATAAGGAATCGCTCCAATATGGTCCTCATGACCATGAGTGATAACCAGTCCACGAATCTTGCTTGCATTGTCCTTTAAATATGTGATATCTGGAATAACTAAATCAATTCCTAACATATCTTCATCTGGGAACGCAAGTCCACAGTCCACGATCAAAATCTGGTTATTGCATTCAAATGCTGTGATGTTCATTCCAATCTGGCCGAGTCCGCCAAGTGGAATGATCTTTACTGAGCTAGGCTTTCTTCGAGGCATTGGTCTTCTTCCCCTTGCCTGATAATTATTCTTATTGTATGATTTCTTGTTATCATTTGCATAATAATTATTTCGTTTTGGTCTTGCCTGCTGTCTTACTTGATTGTCTTTCAACTTTCTTCCTCCATATCTACGTAGGTCTGACAATCCATTGTTTTAAACACTCTTATATATTTTATAAACTCACTTCAAGTCCATCTAACAGTGCGTTAAAAATATCTGAGATCATATCCAGTTCTTTATCGTCCTCAACGATCTCATAGGATACATAGTCATCCTCTAACTGCACTTCTTTCATGATCAATACAACGCTCTCATCTTCACTCGATGCTTCGCAGTCTTCTACCAAAAGGTAAGTCTGACCTGCGATCGTTGTCTGTTCTATGACATTAAATTCGATTTCCTGGCCATCGTCATCCAGAAAAAGAATCTTGCTGTCTTTCTTGCTCATTGTCTGTTCCTCCTATAGGGAATCTAAATATCCCTGTAAAATCATAGACGCCGCGATCTGGTCGATCACTTTCTTTCTGTTTTCGCGTCTTACACCGCTTTCCATCAGAACTTTCTCTGATGCTACTGTTGTCAGTCGCTCATCCCACAAGATCACTTCTAATCCTGTACGACGCACTAAGGCATCGTGGAAAGATAAAGTATCTTCTCCGCGTTCACCTACTGTATTATTCATATTCTTTGGGAGACCTAAAACAATCTTCTCAACATCATATTCTTTCACAAGTTCTTCGATCCTTGCGTAAGTCTTTCTTAACTTATTCGCATCTTTCCTTGTGATCGTCTCTAATGGCTGTGCTGTAATATGAAGCTCATCACTTAACGCCACTCCGACTGTCTTCGTCCCATAATCTAGCCCTAATATCCTTCTCATAATACCACGGTCTCTACTTTAATCTTGTCTCAATATAGTTCTCAAGCAGTGCTTCAATGATATCGTCACGCTCGACTTTGTTGATGATGCTTCTTGCATTGTTGTGACTGGTAATGTACGTTGGATCTCCAGACATAATATATCCTACCATCTGATTGACAGGATTATATCCTTTCTCCTGCAGTGCCTCATATACACGCTCTAAGATCACGTGTACATCCAGTTCCTCTCTAACAACGGAAAAATGTTGTGTTTGATTATTATCCATAATTATCACGTCCCTTTCATTTATTAACCATTTTAATATAAAATGTATGAAATAGCAATGGAAATCATAAAATTTCACATCTGTTTAACACTCTGCCAATACATATCCATCATCTAAGATCTGTCTTAGCTTTACTTTCACGATCTTATTTTCCAATGGTTCTTCACTATAAAGTGCAACTTTTATATACTCCTTTGTATGCCCTGTATAATAATGGTCTTTTCCATGCATCTTTTCTTCGATCAATACTTCTTTGACCATCCCTAACTGTTTTGTCTCGAATTCCTTCTGGTGTTGTTTTGACATTTCTAATAAGACATTACTTCGCTTTGCCTTGATCTGATCATTGATCTGCGGCTTCATATCTGCTGCCTTCGTTCCCTTTCGAATAGAATATTTGAACACATGCATTTCATAGAGATCGATCTCTTCTAAAAATTTTCTTGTTTCTTCAAATTCTTCTTCTGTCTCTCCCGGAAAACCTACGATAATATCTGTTGTCAATGCTGGATATTGGAAATGTTCACGAATTGCCTTACATTTCTCTCTGATATCTTGTGTTGTGTACTTACGATTCATTCGTTTTAAGACAGAATCACATCCACTCTGCAGGGACAAATGGAAATGCGGGCAAAAACTTTCCATCTTAGAAAGGCGGTCCAATGTATCCTTTGTGATAAATCCAGGTTCCAGAGATCCCAAACGGATTCTCTTTACTTCCGGAATCTTGGCGATCTCTTCTAACAGATCGATCAGCGTAACATCTCCCAAATCTTTTCCATACGATGTAACATGAATTCCTGTGATCACAAATTCCTGACATCCATGTTTTGTCAGATTCGTGATCTCTTCTAACACTTCTTCCATCTTACGGCTTCTGACTCTTCCTCTTGCATAAGGGATAATGCAGTAAGAACAAAACTGATTGCATCCATCTTGTACTTTAATATATGCTCTGGTATGTTCTTTTAACTGTTCCACATGCAAAGATTCATATTCCTGGTCATGTGCAATATCAATAACCTCGATTGATTCTGCGGCTGATTCCTTCTCTTCCATATGCTCTTCTAAAATATGGATCAGGTCTTTCTTTTTATTATTCCCAATGATCAGATCAATATTTGTATCTTTTGATAATTCTTCTTTTCCAACTTGAGCATAACATCCAACTGCTACTACAACAACGTCTGGGTTCTTCTTCTTTGCGCGGTGAAGCATCTGTCTTGATTTACGTTCTGCCATATTTGTCACAGAACATGTATTCACAATATAGATATCTGCTGCTTCTTTCGGATCAACCATCATAACGCCTGCTTCCTTAAGCATTCCATACATGGCATCCGTTTCATATTGATTTACTTTGCAGCCAAGCGTTACGATGGCCGCTCTTTTTCCTTGTAAATTCATACGATTCCTTTCTTGTTGACTTTTATGACAAATGCGAGTACACTATCCTTGTTAATTGGAAGGAGTATTATCCCATGTATGATGCATTGATCAAACTAAATTCCATCAAAGACTTATACTCGTTTGTCGACATCCTTGACAAGCACTCTGGCACGTTTGAGATCGTTGCCAATGACTATGTCGTGGATGCCAGATCACTGATGAGTATGCTAAGCCTCGATCTTTCGAAGCCTTTAGAGCTTTCGTTTGATTCTGATGAGGCTTCTGACATACTGTCCCAGCTTCAGCCATTTATTTTACGTGAATGATCTCTGTAGAATCAATGGCTTCTTTCATTAAATCATCAATCACATCTTCCAGATGTTCTTCTGATTTCTTAATTCTCTTTAAATTACCCTTTGTAACTGGATGTTTTGCAACAAAGATCGTACAGCAGTCTTCAAATGGCTGAATGGATGTCTCAAATGTTCCGATCTTCTCTGCAATATCTACGATCTCCTGTTTATCCATACCGATACATGGTCTGAATACTGGCATATTACATACTTCATTTGTGATCGCAAGATTATGGATCGTCTGACTTGCTACCTGTCCGATACTTTCACCAGTGATCAGTGCAAGGCTTCCACCTTCATTTGCAAAATGTTCCGCGATCTTCATCATATATCTTCTCATGATGATCGTTAATTCTTCATGAGGACATTTCTCATAGATCGCTAACTGAATGTCTGTAAAGTTTACAACATGTAAATTGATCGGTCCTGCATATTTTGCAACGATCTTCGCAAGATCTATAACCTTCTGTTTTGCTCTCTCGCTTGTGTATGGTGGTGCATGGAAATATGTTGCATCAATGTGTACTCCACGTTTTGCGATCATATATCCTGCAACTGGACTGTCGATTCCTCCGGATAATAAAAGCATTGCTTTTCCATTGGTTCCGACTGGCATTCCACCTGGTCCTTTGATTTCCTGAGAATAGATATAGATATATTTTCTCACTTCGATATTCACCATTACCTGTGGATGGTGCACATCTACTTTGATCCCTTCAAATGCATCTAGTAACTGCCCACCGATTTCCATATTGATTGCCATGGAATCCAGAGGGAACTGTTTATCTCCTCTTCTTGCATGAACTTTGAATGTGAAATCCTTGACTGGATACTGTTCATCAATAAATTTGATAACTGTCTCTGTCAAATGTTCCATATCTTTATTTTCTTCGATGACCATTGGACAGATTCCAACGATTCCAAAGACTCTCTGCAGTGCTTCCACAGCTTCATCATAATCGAACTCATCCTGTGCTTCAACAAACATACGTCCAGATTCTTTTCTTACTTTAAAATCCCCAACGGGTGCCATTGCATGGCGGATCTGTTTCATTAATGCGTCTTCAAACATATAACGGTTCTTACCTTTGATGGCAATCTCACCGTATTTGATCAAAAATGCGGTTACTTTCATAGTATTCTCCTTTATTTTCTTACTGTTTCTTTTCTTGTGGTCTTTATTTTCTTACAAATCTTCGAAGCATTGGTACTAATTCTTTTAATGCTTTGATCGTTTCATCAACTTCTTCTTTTGTATTCTCAATTGAGAAACTGAAACGAAGTGTTCCATCTTTAAATTCATCACTTAATGCGATCGCATTTAATGTTCCACTGACTGCCTGTTTTTTGTTCGATGAACATGCGGATCCTGAAGATACATAGATTTCTCTGTCTTCCAAGGCATGTAACAGTACTTCACTTCTTAACTTCTTAAAGCTGATACTTGCTACATGTGGTGCTTTTCCAGAATTGTCTTTGATATCCTCGATCTCTTTGATCCTTTCCTGAAAATATTCTTTGACTTCACGGATCTTCTCGGCATTTTCATAGTTTTTACCGATCATCTTTTCACATGCGACAGCTAATCCTACGATTCCTGGTACATTCTCCGTTCCAGAACGCATTCCTTTCTGCTGTCCGCCTCCGAAAATGATCGGAGAGATCTTCGTTCCTTCCTTGATATATAAAAATCCGATTCCTTTTGGTCCATGGATCTTATGACCACTTGTGGATAATAAGTCAATTCCCATATTCTTTGGAATGATCGGAAATTTTCCATATGCCTGAATCGCATCGACATGGAAAATCGTATTCGGATTCTTTGCTTTGATGATCTTTGCGATCTCTTCAATTGGTTCAATGGCTCCGATCTCGTTATTTACCATCATGCAGGATACGAGGATCGTATCTTCTCGGATACTTTCTTCTAACTGACCAAGATCTACGATCCCTTCTGAATCTACATCAAGATATGTCACTTCATATCCTTCTTCTTCCAGATGATACATTGGTTCATATACAGACGCATGTTCTACCTTTGTCGTAATGATATGCTTTCCTTTGCGGCGATTTGCCATTGCTGTTCCAATGATCGCTGTATTGTTTGATTCTGTTCCCCCAGATGTAAATAAGATTTCTTTGGGTTTTGCTCTTAATGTCTTCGCAATTAATTCTTGTGCAGCTTTTACTTTATTCTCTGCTTCAATACCTTTCATATGTTTTGCAGATGGATTCCCATATGTGACCTGCATTGCATCCTGCATTGCTTCTACAACTTCTGGAAATACGCAGGTTGTCGCTGCATTATCAAAATAAATCATGTCACTTTCTCCCTCTATTCTTCTATCGTAAACATCAAAATAGATAAAACTGTCATTCCTGCTGTCTCAGTTCTTAAGATACGCTTTCCAAGGCTCATTGTCTGACCGCCTGCTGCCTTAAGCTGTTCGATCTCTTCCTTTTCAAATCCGCCTTCTGGTCCGATGATGATCCCAATCGATTTCTTTCCTTTTGCCTGGCTGATCAGTTCTTTGGATGCCTGCATTCCTTTTGCCTCTTCATATGGAACAAGCATGAATTCTGTATCTTTTACTTCTTCTAAAATATCTTTGAAATTTCTCACTTCACGAACTTCTGGAATGATCCCTCGTTTTGCCTGTTTCGCTGCGCTTAATGCGATCGTATTCCAACGGCTTACCTTCTTTGCTGCCTTCTTCGCATCAAGTTTCACAACACAACGCTTCATGGCAACTGGAACGATCTCTGCCACTCCAAGTTCCACCGCTTTTTGAACGATCATCTCCATCTTATCGCCTTTTGGCAGTCCCTGATACAGTGTGATCTTCACTGGGAGTTCTGTTTCCATGCCATGAACATCTTCGATCTTCGCAAGGATCGTATCGTCCGTCCATTCCAAAAGGCTGCATTCATATTCTAAATCTGATCCGTTACTTAAATAGACTTTATCTCCTGTTTTCATGCGGAGAACGTTCTTAATATGATTGACATCACTTCCACAAATCTCGATCATTCCGTCATGAATCTGTTCTTCTTTTATAAAAAAACGGTACATCTCTTACCTCATCTTCGCTGTCATAGAAACCCAGTCTTTCATTCTTCTTGTCTCAATGACATCAAATCCATATGCATTTAATTTGTCTGCGATTTCTTTTTCTTTTGTATCAATGATACCGGAGATTACAAAAACACCATCTTCTGTCAAAAACTGATCTACGATCTCAATCAATGGTGAGATAACATCTGCTAAAATATTAGCAACAACAACCGGATAACATTTTGATCCTAAGGATGCTACAAACTCTTTATCATCTAAAACATTTCCCTGATATACTTCAAACTGATCTTTGCTGATATGGTTTACTTCAAAGTTCTCCTCCGAAGCTGAGATCGCATGTGGATCGATATCTGTAAGAACCGCATGTCCTGCCCCAAGTTTCAATCCGATAATCGACAAAATTCCGCTTCCGCATCCAACATCCAAAATCTTTGTATCTTCCTTAATATATGGTTTCATTCCTTCAATACAAAGTTTTGTTGTCTCATGAGAACCTGTTCCAAATGCTGTTCCCGGATCGATCTCTACGACGATCGTATCTTCTGTCTGGTCTTCTAATGTCTCCCATGTTGGTTTGATCACGATCTGTTCATCCAGACGGATCGGTTTAAAGAATTTCTTCCAGTTATTGACCCAGTCTTCTTCTTTGGTCTTATCAAATGAGATTGTTCCAGCACCGATATCCATAAATCCACGAAGTCTCTCAAGCATTGCCTGAATCTGCATTGTAATGTGCTCTAAGTTTTCGTTCTCATCAAAATAGCAGCTGATCTTTGCTTTTCCATCATCTGGTGCGATATCATCTGGCAATAGATCCACATACATGACTTTCATCTCTTCTTCTGTCAATGATACATGATCTTCAACTTCCACACCAGTTGCACCAAGTTCTGTAAGCTCATAACTGATCATGTCTTCTGCCGATGTCAATGTATCAATTGTAATTTTATTCCATCCCATGACACTGTATTTCCTTTCTCTTTCTATCTTATATTTTTATTTCGTATTCATAACATATCAATTAATTAGTGTATCATACAAAAAGCCGGAATACAAGAAAAAAGAGAATCCCGTCGTCTTTCGGAACTCTCTTTCATCGCTATCTTCTTAATACGCAAACTGTATTTATGATGAATCTATGCTTCTAAGATCTTTCCATCAATGGAAATTGTGTGAACTTGCCATGGAAGGAATTTGCCGGAATCCTGAATCGCTTTCTTGGCCACATTCTCCAATCCTCCACAACAAGGGACTTCCATTCTCACGATCGTTACACTCTTGATGTCATTGTTCGCAATGATCTGTGTCAGTTTCTCACTGTAATCTCCTTCATCAAGTTTTGGACAGCCGATCAATGTCACTTTATTTTTGATAAATTCCTGATGAAAATTCCCATAAGCATAAGCGGTACAATCTGCCGCGATCAAAAGATTCGCATCCTTAAAATATGGGGCATTGACAGGTACTAATTTAATCTGCACCGGCCACTGGGACAGCTGAGAAGATACAGTTGCTGTCTGCTCTGTCGCTACCTCTTCTGCCTTATGATCCATCATCTTCATTCTTGTTCCAGGACATCCGTGGAATACCGGCTTTTCTTCTATTTTATCTTTTGCTGTCATCTCAGCCTTCTTCTTCATATTCGCTTCCACAGCTTCTCTGTCATACGCAGCTGCCTCACGCTCTACGAAACTGATCGCTCCTGTTGGACAATTTGGCAGACAGTCTCCTAGGCCGTCACAATAATCATCTCTTAATAATTTTGCCTTTCCATCAACTATCCCGATTGCATCTTCGTGACATGCATCTGCACACAGTCCACATCCATTACATTTATCTTCATCAATTTCAATAATTCTACGAATCATATCTATTCTCCTTTTCTTGATCTCATATTCTTTACTGTATCGTTAGTATAATAGATATGATTTGGAAAATCCGTTGTTTTTACAACATTTTTAAAATTTTTTAATAAATTGAAAAAGCAGAAGGCACTCCATAAACCTTCTGCTCTTTCGGTTGTTTATTATTCGAATATGCCAACAAAGACATGTTCTTCCTGACTATCCGACGAAACAACACTCCATATTCTCTTCGTAAAATCTGTTATACATCTGTCGTATCAAAGGAATCAGTTTATAAAGTGGTTCCGTCTTACGATGGTTAACTTCATCTTTGATCATCTCTTTGATGATTGCTTCTTTCACCTCTCTTAGAGTACCATATACTCCAACTTTTTCCAATACTTTTTTGCAATTTTCTTTATTCTTTGCACGTTTTAGTAATACAAAATCTCCATAATATTTTTTTATATAATAATTTTCTTTCATTCTTATCATTTTAAAGTTCTCCTTTTCACATACTGTGTTTAAAATCATTGAACGATTTCAAAAAACCTTTCTTGAACTGATCATTGGCATTATACTCCTTTTGTATACAGTATATGTTGCAAAAGAATTACTTTTTCTTTAATTTTTTCTTAATTTCTAATATATGGATTTTTATTCTATCTTTATGAATATTTTCTTGCTTGTATGTTGTATACACTCCTCGTCCATTTTTGACACTTTACAACCTACTTTCTTTCTAGTTATAATATATTATAAGTGTCACTGGTATAAATTCCGTTTGTTTCTACACGAATAAACAATTTATATTCATTGACGAACCAAACAACAAAAACGGATTAAAACATACAGAAAGGATACAATTTATGAAATACAAACTAATCGCCGTTGACTTAGATGGAACTCTTTACAACGACCAACTCAAGATTACTTCTGATACTTTAAATACCATGATCAAAGCTCAAGAAATGGGAATCCGCATTGCTCTTGCTTCCGGTCGTCCTCTCCCTGGTCTTTTTCATGCCAGAGATCTATTGAAACTAAATGAACATCATGGAATGCTCGTTGCTTACAATGGCGGAAAGGTTGTGGATACTACTACAAATGAAGTTTTATATGATAAGTACATCCCCGATGATCTCGCAATTAAGATTTTAGAACATTTGAGAGATTATCCTGTGAATCCGATCATTGATGATGGAAAAGTTCTTTATGTCACAGACAAGAATGGATATCGCGTCAAAGAAGAGGCATTGAATGATTCTATGGAGTATGTTGAGGTTCCTTCCTTGACAGAACATCTTGATTTTCATTTAAATAAGATCCTTACTGCTGTCGATCCTCAAAAAACTTATGATGTTTTAGAAACGATCGGAATGCCATTTAGAGATCAGGTCACTTTTGTCCGTACTGCTCCTTATTATATTGAAGCAATTCCTGTGGGTACCAGCAAAGCTTCTGGTCTTTCCAATGTATGTAAAGGTCTTGGCATTGATCCATCTGAGGTCATTGCTTTTGGTGATGCAGAAAATGATCTGGAAATGATTCAGTTTGCAGGTCATGGTGTCGCTATGGGAAATGCATGTGATGCTTTAAAAGATGCCGCTGATGAAGTAACACTTACAAATAATGAAGATGGTATCGCACATACTTTAAATCATTTACTGTTTGAGTAAAAAATGTCTGGTTTTAATAAAATAAGTAAGGGCTGTCGTTAATGAACGGCAGCCTTCTCTAACACTTAATTTTCAATTACACTTCATTTTTAATACAAACATCCAATTTCTGATATGGTATCTCGATTCCTTCCTCATCAAATCGAATCTTAATCTCTTCATTTAACGCCCATTTGGTTGCTACATAATCAGATGTTGAAACCCAGCACCTGATTCCCATCATGACAGAGCTGTCTGCTAAACTACTCACAAAGATCTTAACTCCATCCTGATCAAGAATTCTTTTTTCATTTTTTGCTATGTCTGTAAGAATTCTTTTTACTTCTTTGATATCTGCATCATAAGATATCCCAACTTCAATATCGATCAGTCTTCGTTCCTGTTTTGTGTTGTTGATCAGATTTGAATTACTTAATGTTCCGTTAGGAATGACGATCACTCGGTTATCAATTGTCTTAAGCTTTGTATAGAAAATATCCATCGCTGCAACTTCTCCTTCGCAGTCGGTTCCTGTTAGTACGATGTAATCTCCTACCTGAAATGGTTTCAGAATTAATAGTAAAACTCCACCTGCTACATTAGAAAGTGTTCCTTGTAATGCTAAACCTACTGCTACACCTGCAGATCCTAATAATGCGATAAAGGAGCTTACCTCTACCCCCATATGTGCAACCGCCATAAAGATTACAATACAACGCAATCCAATCCTTATGAAGGAGCAGGAAAATGAGATAACTCCATAATCGATCTCTGCCTTCTCAAGAGTTGTTTTTAACAATTTAATTAAGATCTTGATCAATTTAAATCCAATTGCAATGATCAAAAATGATACTATGACTTTTCCAACGATACTCATTGCAATTTCCAGATATTTTTCTAAAAACTGATTCCAGTTAATCTTGCCCAAGTCCACTACTGCGAACATCGCTTGTATTTGTGCTAACATAATCGCTCCTCATTTTTCTTGTGTTTCTTTTGATATTCATTTCACAAATATGCTTAACATGAAAGAAACACGTATTTCTACGTGTTTCTTATCATAGCAAGTTTATCTATTCATTACAATACTTATTTTTTTGTAATATATCCTTTTGCTTTTAATGTCTCAGCACATAAAACAGCTCCACCTGCTGCTCCACGAACTGTGTTATGAGAAAGTCCTACAAATTTATAATCGTATACAGTATCTTCTCTTAAACGTCCAACAGAGATTCCCATTCCGTTTTCGTAATCTACGTCTTCTCTTACCTGTGGGCGGTTATCTTCTTCTAAGTACTGGATCATCTGTTTTGGAGCACTTGGAAGTTCTAATTCCTGTGGAATTCCGCTGAAGTTTACTAATTTCTCGATCAGCTGTTCTTTTGTTGGTTTCTTCTTGAATTTAACGAAGACTGCAGCTGTATGTCCGTTTAATACTGGTACACGGATACACTGTGTTGTGATCACTGGTGTTTCAGCTTTCACGATCACACCGTCTTCAATATGTCCCCATAAACGAAGAGGCTCCTGTTCGCTCTTTTCTTCTTCTCCACCGATGTATGGAATAATGTTTCCTTCCATCTCTGGCCAATCTTTGAAAGTTTTTCCTGCTCCGGAAATTGCCTGGTATGTTGTAGCAACAACTTCATATGGTTCGAATTCTTTCCATGCTGTTAAAACTGGTGCATAACTCTGGATAGAGCAGTTAGGTTTTACTGCTACGAAACCTTTTGTTGTTCCTAAACGTTTCTTCTGGCTTTCGATTACTTCGAAATGTTCTGGGTTGATCTCAGGTACTACCATTGGTACGTCTGGTGTCCAACGGTGAGCACTGTTGTTAGATACAACTGGTGTTTCTGTTTTTGCATAATCTTCTTCGATCTTTTTAATCTCGTCTTTAGACATATCTACTGCACTGAATACAAAGTCTACGTGAGAAGCAACTTCTTCTACTTCATTGACATTTTTTACGATCATAGATTTTACTGCTTCTGGCATTGGAGTATCCATTTTCCAACGTCCACCAACTGCTTCTTCATATGTCTTTCCAGCAGAACGTGGGCTTGCTGCTAATGTTGTAACTTCAAACCATGGATGATTCTCAAGTAATGAAATAAAACGCTGTCCAACCATTCCAGTTGCACCTAAAATACCAACTCTTAATTTTTCACTCATTTTCTCTCTCCTATAGTACACGAACACGAACGACTCCGTCGATCTGTTCCATTTTCTTGATTGTCTCTTCTGTTGGTGCTTTCTTTTCCATGTCAAACATAGAATAAGCCCATTCACCTTTGGATTTATTTAACATATTGGAAATGTTATGTCCATCTGCTGCCAGGATCGCTGTTAACTGACCGATCATATTTGGAAGATTCTTATGATGTACTGTAATACGAGCTGCACCACTTGCTTCTCCAAGATCACAATTTGGATAGTTTACTGAATTGACAATATTACCATTCTCTAAATAATTCATCAACTGATCCACTGCCATCTCTGCACAGTTCTCTTCTGATTCCTCTGTAGATGCTCCTAAGTGTGGAATTGTGATCACTTTGTCTACTCCAGCGATTTCTGCACTTGGGAAATCTGTTACATAATGTTTTACTTTTCCTGATGCTAATCCTTCGATCACTGCCTGATTATCAACAAGTTCTCCTCTGGCGAAGTTTAATAATGTAACTCCGTCTTTCATCTTATCGATAGCTTCTTTGTTGATCATTCCTTTTGTAGAATCCATGTATGGAACGTGAATTGTAATATAATCACATGTCTCAAATAATTCGTCAATGGAAGCGATATGTTTTACCATTCTTGATAAGCTCCATGCAGAACGTACGGATACGTATGGATCATATCCATAAACTTTCATTCCAAGACGATTGCAGATATTTGCTACTAAAACACCGATTGCTCCAAGTCCGATAACTCCGATACTTTTTCCTTTTAATTCGTTACCTGCATACTGTTTTTTCTGTTTCTCAACAAGTTTTGCAAGGTTCTCTTCGGATGCATTTTCCTTAACCCAGTTATATCCACCGATGATATCACGAGATGCAAGTAAAAGTCCTGCAACAACAAGTTCTTTTACACCATTAGCATTCGCTCCTGGTGTATTGAATGCTACGATTCCCTTCTTTGCATATTCATCTAATGGAATATTGTTAACCCCTGCTCCAGCTCTTGCAACTGCAAGAAGGCTTTCTGGAACTTCAAGATCGTGCATAGCTGCACTTCTTACTAAAACTGCATCTGCTTTATCTAAGTCATCGATCACTTTAAAATCTTCTGTAAATAAATCTAGTCCTTTACTTGCGATCGGGTTTAAGCATTTTACTGTATACATGGCTCCTCCTTATTTGTTCTCTTCTTCAAACTTCTTCATAAATGCTACTAATTTCTCAACACCTTCTTTTGGCATTGCGTTATAAATACTTGCACGCATTCCACCAACTGTACGGTGTCCTTTTAGGTTCTCAAATCCTGCTTCTTTTGCTTCAGCTACGAATTTGGCATCCAGATCTTTGTCTCCTGTTACAAATGGAACGTTCATTAAAGAACGGTCTTCTTTCACAACTGTTCCTTTAAACATTTCGCTCTGGTCTAAGAAATCATATAAGATCTTTGCTTTTTCTTCGTTGCGTTTCTGCATTGCAGTAAGTCCACCCTGGTCTTTTAACCATTTGAAGACTTTTCCACAAATATAGATTCCGTAGCATGGAGGTGTGTTATACAGTGATTCTGCATCTGCCTGTGTTTTCCATTTTAACATGGTTGGTGTTCCTTCTAACACGTCATCCGTGATCAGATCTTCACGTACGATACAAACTACAACTCCTGCTGGTCCAACGTTTTTCTGTACTCCAAAATAGATGACTCCAAAGTCTTCTACATTAACTGGCTCAGATAAAATGCAAGAAGACATATCTGCAACAAGGATTTTACCTTTTGTATTTGGAATCTGCTGATATTTTGTTCCATAGATCGTGTTGTTATAGCATACATATACATAATCTGCATCTTCTGATACAGGAAGGTCAGAACAATCTGGAATATATGTATATGTTTTATCTTCTGATGAAGCTAAAATGTTTGCTTTTCCATATCTGGAAGCTTCCTGGTATGCTTTCTTTGCCCACTGTCCTGTGATGATGAAGTCTGCAACTTTGTTCTTCATCAGGTTCATAGGGATGGCTGAAAACTGTTGGGATGCTCCACCCTGAAGGAATAATACTTTGTAATTATCAGGGATGTTCATTAATTCTCTTAAGTCTGCTTCTGCAGTCTTGATGATGTCATCAAACATCTTGGATCTGTGGCTCATTTCCATAACGGACATTCCACATCCTCTGTAATCAAGCATTTCCTCTGCTGCTTCTTTTAACACTTCTTCCGGAAGTACTGCCGGTCCAGCTGAAAAGTTGTATACTCTTGCCATTTTCTTTTCTCTCCTTTATATGAAAATAAATTAAAAATTACCTTGCCTGCGCCTCAAGATCCGATTTATCAAATGCATCTTCAATAGAACCTCCTGGATTAACCATAGGCCATACTTTGTCATCTAAGTCAATATGACAATCAAGAACTACTGGTTCTCCTGCATTTAAAGCTTCTTTGAATGCATCTTTGAATTGATCGATATCCGTGATCTTCTTAGCTTGCACCCCAAGTCCTTCTGCGACTTTCACAAAGTCTACTTTGTCCTGAAGTGTTGTATACGAATATCTTTCTTCATAAAACAGATCTTGCCACTGTCTTACCATTCCTAACACGCTGTTATTGATAATAACTTCGATCACTGGAATGTTGTATCGCGAGGCTGTCGCAAGCTCATTTAAATTCATACGGAAACATCCGTCTCCTGCAATGTTTACTACGATCTTATCTGGATTACCAACTTTCGCTCCAAGGCTGGCTCCAAGACCGTATCCCATTGTTCCAAGGCCACCAGATGTCAAGAATTTACGTGGTTTATCATATTTATAAAACTGAGCGGCCCACATCTGATGCTGTCCAACCTCTGTTGTAATGACTGCCTCACCTTTTGTAATATCATAAATCGCTTCCATGATCTCAGGACATGTTAATCGTCCTTTATCATAAGTTAATGGATACTTTTCTTTATATTCTTTGACCGTATTAAGCCACTCTTTGTGTTCCTGGGCTTCTAAACGGCGATTGATCACTGTTAATACTGCTTTTACATCTCCGATGATAGAAGCTGATACACAAATATTCTTGTTGATCTCAACTGGGTCAACATCAATCTGTAAAATCTTTGCATTCTTTGCAAATGTTTTTGGATTGCCTAAAACTCGGTCACTAAATCTTGTTCCGACTGCGATCAGAAGGTCACAGTGAGATACTCCAAGATTTGATGCCTTTGTTCCGTGCATTCCAAGCATTCCACTATAACGTTCATCTGTACCGTTAAATGCTCCTTTTCCCATAAGGGTATCGCATACTGGTGCATCTACTTTCTCTGCAAATTCTTTTAATTCGTCTGCTGCATCAGAGATCACAGCTCCACCACCAACTAAAATATATGGTCGTTTTGCTTCTCTGATCATGCTGATCGCATTCTGAATATCTACTTCTTTGATATATTCACTGGAACGTATGATCTTCGCTGGTTTGTATTTTTCATATAGAGTCGTTGCTGCTGTCACATCTTTTGGGATATCGATCAAAACCGGTCCTGGTCTTCCTGTCTTTGCAATTCTAAACGCTCTTCGGATCGTATCTGCAAGTTCTTCTATATTCTTTACAATAAAGTTATGCTTTGTGATCGGAATTGTGACTCCGGAAATATCAACTTCCTGGAAGCTGTCCTTTCCAAGAAGGCTGACTCCTACGTTACATGTGATCGCAACAACTGGCACTGAATCCATATTCGCTGTTGCAAGTCCTGTAACAATATTTGTCGCTCCTGGCCCACTGGTTGCAAAGCACACTCCGACTTTTCCTGTAGATCTCGCATATCCGTCTGCTGCATGAGAAGCTCCCTGTTCATGGGATGTCAGGATATGTGTAAAATCCTTTTTCTGTTTATATAATTCATCATAAATGTTTAAGATTGCTCCGCCTGGATACCCAAAAATGGTATCCACGCCTTGCTCTTTTAAACATTCTAAAACAATCTGAGCACCTGTCAATTGTTTCATCATTTGATCCTCTTTTCTTACTTAATTACTGTTTGATTTCTAAAACTGCTCCGCGGTTTCCAGATGTAACTAAAGATGCATATCTTGCAAGATAACCTGTTGTAACCTTAGGTGTTCTAGGTTTCCAGTTTTCTTTTCTCTTTGCTAATTCTTCGTCAGAAACTTTTACATTTAATGTATTGGCATCGATATCAATTGCAATGATATCTCCTTCTTCTACTAATGCAATTGGTCCTCCCACTGCTGCTTCTGGAGAAACATGTCCGATACAAGCTCCTCTGGAAGCTCCAGAGAATCTTCCATCTGTGATCAGGGCTACGCTTGATCCAAGTCCCATACCCATGATCGCTGATGTAGGATTTAACATCTCTCTCATACCTGGTCCACCTTTTGGTCCTTCATAGCGGATCACTACGACATCTCCTGGTTTAATATCTCCACCTTTGATCGCTTTGATCGCATCTTCTTCACAATCAAAGACTCTGGCTGGTCCTTCCATCTTAAGCATCTCAGGTGCAACTGCAGAACGTTTTACAACACCTGAATCTGGTGCTAAATTTCCTTTTAATACAGCAATTCCACCAGTCTGGCTGTATGGATCGTCGATCGGACGAATAACTTCTGGATTCTTGTTTACGCATCCTTCAATGTTCTCTGCTACTGTCTTACCTGTTGCAGTGATAAGATCCGTATGAAGAAGATTCTTCTTATTTAATTCGTTCATAACAGCGTAAACTCCACCAGCTTCATTTAACTCTTCAATATATGTATGTCCCGCTGGTGCAAGATGACATAAGTTTGGAGTTCTCTTACTGATCTCATTTGCCTTCTCAAGATCTAGATCAACACCTGCTTCATGTGCAATTGCTGGTAAATGAAGCATACTGTTTGTACTGCATCCAAGTGCCATATCAACTGTTAAGGCATTCTCAAACGCTTTCTCTGTTAAGATATCTCTTGGACGGATATTCTTCTCTAATAATTCCATAACCTTCATACCTGCATGCTTTGCAAGACGGATTCTTTCTGAATATACAGCTGGAATTGTTCCATTTCCCTGTAATCCCATACCAAGAACTTCTGTTAGACAGTTCATGGAGTTCGCTGTGTACATACCAGAACATGATCCACATGTAGGACATGTTTTGTTTTCAAATTCATCTAATTCTTCTTTTGTGATCTTACCTGCTGCATAAGATCCAACAGCTTCAAACATACTTGATAAGCTTGTTTTGCATCCTTTTACACGTCCGGCAAGCATTGGTCCGCCACTGACGAACACTGTGGGTACATTAACACGTGCAGCAGCCATTAATAGTCCTGGTACATTCTTATCGCAGTTTGGAACCATAACTAAGGCATCAAACTGATGTGCTAATGCCATACATTCTGTAGAATCAGCGATCAGATCTCTTGTTACCAGTGAATATTTCATTCCAACATGTCCCATGGCAATTCCATCACATACTGCGATCGCTGGGAATACAACTGGTGTTCCACCTGCCATAGCAACTCCAAGTTTTACTGCATCTACGATCTTGTCAATATTCATATGCCCTGGCACGATCTCATTATACGAACTTACGATTCCGACCAATGGCTTTCTCATCTCTTCTTTTGTGAAACCTAATGCGTTAAATAACGATCTTTGAGGTGCAAATGCTTCTCCCTCTGTAAACGTATTACTCATAAAACTAACCTCCTAGTATAATATATCTAATTCTATCTATGATACCCATCGAATTCTTATTTGATCTGATCAATGATCAGCTGTCCCATTTCTTTACATCCGACTTTCTTCATTCCGTCTGACATGATGTCAACTGTTCTGTATCCATCTGCTAAAACTGCTTTGACTGCTTTTTCGATCTCATCTGCTTCTTTATCTAGATCAAATGAATAACGAAGCATCATAGCTGCGGAAAGAATTGTTGCGATTGGGTTTGCAATATCCTGTCCTGCGATATCTGGAGCTGATCCGTGACTTGGCTCATATAATCCAAATTTACCTTCTGCAAGACTTGCAGATGATAACATTCCAATAGAACCTGTGATCATACTTGCTTCATCTGATAAAATATCTCCAAACATATTCTCTGTTAAGATCACATCAAACTGACGTGGATTATTGACTAACTGCATTGCACAGTTATCAACTAACATATGTTCATATGTAACATCTTCGTAGTCTTTGGCTACTTCTTCTACAACTGCTCTCCATAATCTGGAAGAATCAAGTACATTTGCCTTATCAACACTGATCACATGTTTTTTACGTTTTCTTGCAATATCAAATGCTTTGATCGCAATTCTTCTGATTTCATTTTCATTATAAGATAATGTATCAACGGCTGTTCTTACACCATCAACTTCTTCTGTATGTCTCTCTCCAAAGTAAAGACCACCTGTTAATTCTCTCATGATGACCATATCAAATCCATCACCGATCACTTCATCACGAAGTGGGCATGCTTTCTTTAATTCATCATATAAGTATGCTGGTCTGATGTTAGCAAATAATCCAAGGGATTTACGAAGTTTTAATAAGCCTGCTTCAGGTCTTAACTGTGCTGGAAGTTTGTACCATGGAGATGTACTTGTATTTCCACCGATCGAACCCATTAATACTGCATCACTCTTCTTAGCAATCTCTAAAGCTTCCTCTGTTAATGGTTCTCCATGAACATCAATGGATGCTCCACCCATCAGAATCTGTGTATAAGAAAATGTATGTCCATACTTCTCTCCTACAGCATCTAAAACTCTCATTGCTTCTGTGACGATCTCTGGTCCGATTCCGTCACCTTTAATGACTGCTAAATTACAATTCATATCTTCTTCCTCATTTCTTCTTGATATTGCTTATGTCTGTCAATGAATTGGCAGATTAATTTACCCTAAAACTACTAATGCGATAAACGCTCCGATACAGCTTGCACATGCAACTGTAACAATATTTTTTTTATTATATGCAAAAATCATCGCAATTGCAAATCCAATTGTCGATGCGATCAAATTTCCTGTCGCATAAAACACTGCCGGCATGATCATTGCTGCCAGTACTGCATATGGAACATAGTATAAAAATGATCGAAAAAATCTATTCTCTATCTTCTTCTGTATTGCAACCAATGGGATGACTCGTATTAGATATGTAGAAACTGCTGTGACTGCAATATAAACTAATAATCTGCTAAGATTCATGAGTCTCCTCCTCTTCTACTGGGAATAAAATTGCTCCAAATGTTGCTGCGATCAAAGTACAAATGATGATCACGAACCCACTGGATATAAAAGATAACGCTTTGATATATTTAAATAATAAGCTAATGATCATGGAAAGAATGATCACGATAGTTATATGCTTATCTTGTCTTGCTGGTGGAATGATGATCCCGATCAACATTCCATAAATCGCAAGCCCAAGTGCATTCCTTAAGATCAATGGTAATAGTGTATTGGCCGTCGCTCCTAAGAGAGTTCCAATGGTCCAGCTGATCCATGGAATTGACATCAAAGCATAAAAATATCTTGGCGTGATCTCATGCCTCCCCGCACAGGATACTGCAAAAATCTCATCCGTTACCATAAATGCCATCGAGATTCGATTCCACAGTGTCGACTTCTCACTTAACTTCTGTCCGATCGCAATTGACATGATCGAATATCTTAAATTAATAATGATCTGTGATAAAACTAATTCCACCAAAGATCCTCCTGCCGTCATCGTTATGATCGCTGCAAACTGTCCTGCAGAAGTTACACAGGTTGCTGAGATCAAAGTAAGTGCCCATACAGGAATTCCCTTGGATGCTCCTGAAATTCCAAATGCAAACGAAACAGCCACATATGCTAGTCCGATTGGAATTCCATCAATTAATCCTCTTCGAAATTCATTGTCTGATTTCATTATCTGCTCCTATAGTTCAAAATAATTCGATTCCTGTAAAAATATAGAAAATTCTCCCAAAAAATCGAGCTTATATATTAGAATACCACATTCTTAGACAGATTGGAAACTATTTTTCATTTTATAAAAGAATTCTTTTCAACTTTTCAGAAATTTCACAACATTCTAATCTCGCAGAAAATATGTTCTCGTTGAAAAACTACACAAAACATATTATAATGGCACTAACGATCGACAATGAACATGAGGGGTATTATATATGAACAAAAAACAAATTTTATGTACTGGATTATCTCTTGCACTTCTTATATCAAGTGTAGTAACCACACCAGCTTCTATAGCTGCTGGAAAATATTTTAAGATTCAGTATACACATTCTAAGAAAAAAGTCAAAAAGAAAGCCATCAATGCCAGATATAATAATAAGGTCATAAGCACAAAAATCCCAGGATATATTGAAGGTTCTACTTCTATGTATTCCGCATACTGGATCTTCGGTCACTGTTCTTCACTTGGAACAAAATATTCATATTCAAGTTCCAAAAAAAGAGTTACATTACAGCGAAACTCTCAGAAGCTTGTGATGACTTTGAACAGCAGAACGGCTACCTTGAACGGGAAGAAATTTACCCTTCCATCTGCGCCTCGAAAAATCCGTTATATCGCAAAAAAGAAAAATTATATCATGGTTCCAGGAGACATCGTTGCAAAAAAACTAGGATTAAATTATTCATGGAACAACCGGCTGTTATCCGGAGTGATCTCAAAGGGCAGTACTGCTAAACCTGCTCCTTCCACTCCATCAAATACAAAGCCTCAGACTTCCAATCCTTCCGGAAGTACAACAAAGATCACTGCATCCGAATCTGATTATTCTATTCGGATCCAAAAACCTGATGGTCTTTCATCATCTTCTATAAGTTCCAACGATGATTACTGGAATAAGCAGTTACAGATCATCATTGATGGAGATTACCGCAACTTTTTTAACACAGCTTCCAACCGCACGATCAAAGATTCTTTAACCTATAAAGTTTCTTATTCAAATGGAAAAACTTATATCAATCTGATAACATCAGCGATCAAGGGATTCTCTGTTACTCAGACGGATTCTTATATCTATGTCAAATACGCAGCACCAAAGGATATGTTCTACAGAGTCATTGTTATTGATGCCGGCCATGGTGGAAAAGACAGCGGTGCAACTGGAAACGGTTATATCGAAAAGAACATGACCTTAAAGATCGTTCAGAATATCAAAACAAACTTTGACTCTGATCCACTGTATAAGGTCTACTACACCAGACTCTCTGACTGGTATCCATCTCTTACCGAACGCTACGATCTGGCTAACACTGTCAATGCTGACCGATTTTTAAGTGTACATATCAATTCTGCTGACTCTGCCAGTGCAAAAGGAACGGAAACATTATATAAGGATTACAAAACATATGCCAGCGTCATCCATTCCTCTTCGCTAAGCGGAATGGGGTATACAAAAGGGTCTTCCTATGACCGAAGCCTTGTATACCGTCCTGGACTTGCAGTGCTTCGAGGGACAAAAATGATGAGTGCCCTTGCCGAAATGGGATTCATCTCTAACAGCACAGAATCTGCAAGAATTGACGCCAGATCTGAGACGATCGGATCTGCTCTTTATCAGGCAATCTGTAATTCTTTTAATTAATTTTATCTAATACTATCAGACTGTATCTCAGGAAATCCAAAGAGATGCAGTCTTTTTATTGCATTAATATTACAAATATGTTACGATTTAATCTATGAGAAAGGGAGATAAACAATGAGATTACAAAAGTTATTTATTACGACACTGTTATCAGTTTCAGTCATTGGTACGGCAATACCTGCAAATGTATCTGCCGCATCCTATGCAACGACAAAACGCACATACACTTTAAAGGTTGCCGGTAAAAAACAGAAAAAGAAAGCTCGCGGTGCAATCTATAATGATAAGACAATCAAAACAAAAGCACCTGGCTTCTTACGCGGTAATACAACCATGTATTCTGCAAGCTATGTATTCCAAAAGGGATTAGGAGTTTCTTATTCTTACTCTTCTAAAACATGGAAGATCACTTTAAAAAAAGGTTCTAAGACGATCACCATGAAACGTGGCAGCAAATATGCTTATGTCAATGGAAAGAAAACGAAACTTCCAACACCTGCACGCCGTGTATATTCCTATAAACAGAAAAAAAATTACATCTATGTTCCTGGTGAATTCTGTGCAAAACATCTTGGATATTCTTATTCATGGAGCAGTAGCTCTTATGCTGGTACTTTCTCAACAAGTAACAGTAATAAGGCATCTTCTTCCGTTACAACGCTTCCAGCAACAAACGGAGAACATTATGTACAACTTGACAAACCAGAAGGCTTATCCGAAAGCAATATCTCAACAACTGACGATTATAATAACTATCGTCTGATCGTGAATATTAAAGGAAACTATTCTTCTTATTATTCCGATGCATCACATCGCAGTGTTGTTGGTGATTCAAGCTTCTATTCTTACTCTGTCGCTTACAACAATGGCTATACAAAGATATATATCAAGCCTCGAAAAGCTACGATCAAGGGATTCGAAGTAACACAGACAGATTCTTATATCAAAGTTCGCTATGATTCACCAAAGGCAATGTACAAACAGATCGTTGTACTTGATGCAGGTCATGGTGGTTCAGACTCTGGAGCAGTTGCCAATGGATATAAAGAAAAAAACATGACCTTGAAGATCGTTCAGGCTGCGAAGTCATACTTTGATGACGATCCAGATATCAAAGTTTACTATACAAGATTATCTGATACATACCCAAGCCTTACTGAGCGTTCTGATCTTGCCAATGAAGTTGGTGCAGACAGATTCTACAGTGTTCATATCAATTCTGCCGGATCTTCTGCTACAGGAACTGAAACCTTATACAATTCCAAAGGATATAAATCTTCTACAGGACTAACAAGTTATAATTGGTCAGCAACCATTCATCCTTATATCCGTTCTGCCACAGGATTTACAAACCGAGGTCTTGTAAACCGTACGGGATTAGCTGTTCTTCGTCATACGAAGACATCTTCTACCCTAACTGAGATTGGATTCATCTCTAACAAATCTGAAGCAAAGAAAATGAACTCTAATCTTACAAACTATGGAAAAGCTGTCTATAACAGTACAAAAGCATCTTTTAGCAAAAACCCGACTGGGCGATAATATGATGTAAGTGTCAAAAGTATAAATTGCGTTTGTGCTTGCACAAATAAGCAATTTATACTTATTGACACTCTCATCATAATATTGTATTAAAATATTCACAACTGGCAGTCATACATCAACCGTATGACTGCCAGTTGCTTATTTATAATATGGGATCACCAGATACATGTCTTCTGTGATCTTTCCATCATATATATGATTTGTCTGGCATACCTCTTCAATATAATCGTCAACAGACGAATATTCATTCCCCATATATTTCTTTGCGATCTTCCATAATGTATCGCCTTTCTGCACCTGAATGCTGGTAAACTGCTTGTCTTTTGTTCCCTGGGCCTCGATCAGGCTGTTGCTTGAAAGGAAAGCACTCATAAAAAAAACAAAAACTACTGCTATGATAATTCCGATCACTCTTCTCTTACTTCTCATAATATCATCCTCCGTAAACTACAATCGAACGTTTGTTTTGTTTATGTCTGTATTATAGTTCTCGAACATTTGTTTGTCAAGCTTTTTCCGAAACTTTGTTCGAGAACACTTGTTTCCATTTTGAATCTATGTTATGATAAGAATAGTTTATAAACAGACACGGAGGATATGATACATGGCCAAAGAACAATTAAGTGATAAACAACAACAGATCCTTGAATTTATCAAGCGACGCATTCTGGATAAAGGTTATCCACCTGCCGTACGTGAGATCTGCGAGGCAGTGAATCTTCGTTCTACTTCCTCTGTCCATTCCCATCTGGAGACTTTGGAGAGAAAAGGATACATTCATAGAGATCCTACCAAGCCTCGTGCGATCGAGATCACCGATGATGATTTTAATCTGGCTCGCCGCGAGATCATCAATATCCCTGTCGTAGGTACCGTCACTGCCGGTGAACCGATCTTAGCGGTAGAGAATATTGAAGAATATTTTCCAATGCTTCCAAATCATATCAGCAATAAAAATACTTTCATGCTCCATGTCCGTGGGGAGAGTATGATCAATGCCGGAATTTTTGACGGTGATATGGTTGTTGTCGAACAACAGCCAACTGCTGATAATGGTGATATCGTCGTTGCAATGATCGAAGATTCTGCAACTGTTAAGAGATTTTATAAAGAAGATGGATATTACAGACTCCAGCCAGAGAATGATACTATGGATCCGATCATCGTATCAGAAGTATCTATTATTGGTAAAGTCGTTGGACTTTATCGTTCAATGAAATAAAAAGAAGTCAGCTGCGAGAGGCTTTCAAAGCATTCTCATAGCTGACTTCTTTTTTCATATGATTCTTTTTAATTTAATTCTTCGATCGATACTTCTTTTCCGTCTTTCCAGATTCTTTCAAGATCATAGAATAAACGGTTTTCCTTATCAAAGATATGGATGATGATATCACCAAAGTCAAGTAAAATCCAGTTTCCTTCTCTATACCCTTCCATCTGTTTCATCTCATATCCAGCTTTAAAAAGTTCTTCCTGCACATTATCTACCATTGCCTGTACCTGGTTTTTGTTATTACCATCTGCAATGATAAAGTAATCTGCAAGAACAGAAATGCTTCGAATATCAATAATCTTGATATCTTCTGCTAACTTGTCATCTAACGCATCATATGCGATCTTTACCATATTTAATGACTGATCCATCTTAATTCTCCTTTTTGTCTTTATAATACTTATAAGTCTTCACTGTCCGCTCATCAATTTCCTGTCCACATTCTGTCAGATACTCTATCGTATTCTTAAGAATTGTTTTTGTACATTTATCAAGATCCTCAAATGCAAGCTTACGGACTTTTGAAAGTCCTGGAATCATCTTTCGGTTTGGTTCCATATAGTCAGCAATAAAAACAATCTGTTCAAGCGGTGTCATCCCGATCTTCCCTGTCGTATGACATGCGATCGCTGACAAAACTTCCGAATCCTGCTCTTCATATTCATCACTTGCAAGAAATGGAGCGATCTCTTGATGCATCAGCTGCGGACTTTGGGTTAAAGTTCCCTCCAGACTGATATCATATCGTTTGCATAACGCTCTTTGCTCTTCCATTGAAAAGCCTTTGGCACAATCATGTAAAAGACCTGCGCGATATGCTTTGTGAACATCCACTCCAAATACCATCGCCATACAGGAAGCTGTATAAGCTACTCCTAGTGTATGCCGGTATCTGGATGGTTTTAATACTGTTTTAAGCTTTTCTTCTATCTGCTGTACTTCCATATAAATCATTTCTTTCTATATAATCGATCACATCTTCTGGAAGGAAGAAATGAATACTTGATCCATTGCTACGTCTTTTTCTGATATCATTGGATGAAATTTCAATACTTGGACTGCTTAAATGATAAATCTTGCCATCGTATTTCTCTTCCAGATAATCGATCTGAGCATCCAAGGCACTTCTTGAGTCATTCCTTGTAGCTACTAATATATCTGCCATGGTAAAAATCTGTCCTGGATCTTTCCATGTCTCGATCTGATAAAGCGAATCCGCTCCCATGATAAAATAATATCTACAATCTGTATTCTGTTTTGTAAGTGCTCTTAATGTATCAACGGTGTACGTTGTTCCTTCACGTTTTAATTCGATATCACTGAATCTGAAATACGGAAAATCCCTGATCGCCAGCTTGATCATATCGACTCTGTTTTGCTCACTGACCCCGCCACTGATCGTTTTATATGCCGGATTCTTTGTTGGCATAACCAAAATCTCATCCAGTCCAAATTCTTCTTTTGCTGCCTGTCCAAGGATCAGATGTCCATGATGGATCGGATTAAATGTCCCGCCAAGAATTCCTATCTTCTTCATGGCTGCCCTCCGATATTATTTCCCTGCTTTTGGCAGTTCAATTCTCTTATGATTCTTTGATTCCTTATATAATACGATCTTCTTACCAATAACCTGTACAACCTGGGATCTTGTTCTCTCTGCAAGAACATTTGCCAGTTCTTTTGGATCATCCATACAGTTTTGAAGAACACCGATCTTGATCAATTCCCTTGCTTCTAAGGCATCTCTTACACCCTGTACAAGTTCTGGTGAAATACTTCCTTTTCCAATGTTATAGATCGGATCGATCTTCATTGCAAGGCTCTTTAAATAAGCTCTCTGTTTGCTTGTCATGTTATCCTCCATTCAATTATATCTATCTATAGTAGTCAAACTCCAGATTATACAAACGTACGGTATCTCCTTCTTCGATTCCCATCTCTGTTAAACGTTCAATGACACCGTTTTCTTTCATGAATTTCTGGAAGAAGTCAAATCCACGCTCAGATTCCAGATTAGTATATCCAAGCATTCTCTCCACTTTCGGTCCCTCGACAGTATATAATCCTTCTTCTGGATGACCGATAAAGATTCCACCTTCTTCTTCTCCGAAGTTTAATTCGTATTCCTGTTCAAATTCTGTTGCACCTTCTGGTAATTCATCTAATAATCCCTGTACATGCCATAATAATTCTTTGACACCTTCCCCGCTTACCGCAGAAATAGGGAATACTTTGATCCCTTCTGGTTCAAACTCTTCTTTTAATAAATCGATCACAGTCTCTCTGTCTGTCTCAGACATAGCATCCATCTTGTTCGCTGCGATCACCTGTGGTTTCTCTAGAATCTCTTTGTTGTATTTCTTAAGTTCATCTGTGATGGCATGGATATCAACGATCGGATCTCTTCCTTCTACTGAAGCTCCATCTACCATATGGATCATAACTTTTGTACGCTCGATGTGACGTAAAAATTCAAATCCAAGGCCAACACCTTCAGACGCTCCCTCGATGATTCCTGGGATATCTGCAATGACAAACCCTTTGCTTCCATCCATATCCACAACTCCAAGATTTGGATTTAATGTTGTGAAATGATAGTTTGCGATCTTTGGATTTGCGTTTGTTACTCTTGATAAAAATGTAGATTTTCCTACATTCGGGAAGCCAACCAGACCTACATCCGCAATAACTTTTAACTCAAGCATAACTTCGAGTTCCTGCGCTTTCCCACCTGGCTGGGCATATTTTGGTGCCTGCATGGTTGGAGTTGCATAATGCTGGTTTCCTTTACCGCCACGACCGCCTTTTAATAGTACAACTGGTTCTTTCTTATTAGACATATCAAGGATAACTTTCCCTGATTCCTTGTCTTTTACAACAGTTCCTGCCGGAACTTTCAGGATGATGTCTTCTCCATCAGCACCGTGGCATTTTCTTCTGCCACCTTCCTGACCATCTCCTGCCTTGAATTTTCTTCTGTGACGGTAATCAGATAAAGTATTGATTCCTTCATCTACAACAAAGATCACATCACCGCCACGGCCGCCGTCTCCACCATCTGGTCCACCGTTTGGTACATAAAGTTCCCTCCGGAAACTTACGTGGCCATCTCCACCTTTTCCGGATCTGATTATAATATTAGCTCTATCTGCAAACATTGTCTTTTCCTTTCTGTGTCAAAAAAACAACTTCCAGTCACAAAAATATTTCATTATCTTATAATGAAAAACGGCCTCAAATATGTATTTGAAGCCGTAATTACTGAATCTCAAATGATCTGTTCCTGTATGCAATTAAATTATGCTACTGGATGTACAGAACACTGTTTCTTATCTTTACCTTTTCTTTCGAAGCGAACAATACCATCAACTAATGCGAATAATGTATCGTCACCACCGCGTCCTACGTTAACGCCTGGATGAATCTTTGTTCCTCTCTGTCTGTAAAGAATATTTCCAGCTTTTACAAACTGTCCGTCAGCTCTTTTCGCACCTAATCTCTTAGATTCGGAATCTCTACCGTTCTTTGTAGAACCCATTCCTTTTTTATGAGCGAAAAATTGAAGGTTCATTTTCATCATTTTTGTTACACCTCCTTAAAGATTACATCTAAATACTGTCCATGTTCTTCTTCTACTGAAGTCAGACCAAGGATCAGTGATCTTAATAACAAGCTTCCCTCTCTGGAAAGCTCTTCCGTAAATACTACGTCAATTTCTGCGTCTTCCTGGTTCACATCAATCTGATAGTGATCATCTGTCAGCTCATCCAGAGAATTCACAAAATTAATTACCAGAGCAGACACTGCGGCACAGACAATATCTTGTCCTTCCGCACTGTAACCTGCATGGTCCTGTGAGTGGAAACCTTGAAAGGTTCCATCGACTCTCTGATAGAATGTTATCTTTGTCATAACTCTATCCTCAGGATATTATCCAACGATACTATCGATCTTAACCTGTGTAAATAACTGTCTATGACCGTTTTTCTTATGGTATCCAGTTTTTCTCTTGTATTTGTAAACGATGACTTTCTTACCTTTTCCTTCGCTTACTACAGAAGCTTCAACTTTCGCACCATCAACGGTAGGTGTTCCAACTTTAACAGTATCTCCACCAACTAAAAGTACATTATCAAATGTTACTTTAGCTCCTACTTCAGCGTCAAGTTTCTCAACTTTGATCACGTCGCCTTCGCTTACTTTATACTGTTTTCCACCTGTTGCGATAATTGCGTACATCACGGCACCTCCTATTATCAAATCTCGCCAGCTTTGGTGATTTCTCGCATTCTTTAACCTCGCTGTGCGGCATACTCATATATAATAACAGCACTATTTCAATATGTCAATACTTATTTGTCGAAAAATTGGATTTTTTTCTTTTTTTCTTGTGATCTCCATAATTCCGAGCTTTGTAATATCTACAGCAACTGCTTTCTTAGAATCCCCATTTAGATAATGTTGCATTACCTGTAATAATTCTTTCTCATCATCTTTGGACTTCATATCAATAAAATCGATCATGATGATCCCAGATAAATTTCTTAACCGGATCTGTCTTGCTGCCTCTTTGGCTGCTTCTAAGTTTATTTTCTTAATATGTGCTTCCTGGTTCTTCTTTCCAATGGATTTTCCCGTATTCACATCAATGACTGCCATCGCCTCTGTCTGTTCGATATACAAAAATCCTCCAGACTTCATAAATATTTTACGTTTAAATACCTCGGAAAGATAGTGACGAAACCGATATCTTCGTTCAATGTCTCCTGCCATATAAGAACATAAGGATACTTCATAACCTCTTTCTTTCAGCTGTTCCCCTACTTCTTCCTGATCTGTCACAATATGATCGATCGATCCTGGTTTGATATCATGAACCAGAACTTCCAATGCATCGTGATTTGTATCAACAAGATGAGGAGCTTTGCGGTATTGCCTTTTAGCTACGATCTCATGATATTTCGCAGATAACCGATCTGCTTCCATAAGAACATCCTCTTTGTTGGCTTTTGCAGCTTCTGTGCGGAGAATAAAACCATATTCCTGTGTCACAAGAGGCTCTGCCATTTCTTTTAATTCCTGTTTTTTTTCTTTCTGATGGATCTTATTGGAAATTCCTACAGACAGCTTATCTGAAGTCAGTACAAGATATTTCCCTGTTAATTCTATCTGGTCTGATAGCATCGGACGTTTTTCTTCTGTCGCTTCTTTCTTTATCTGTACCAATACTTCATCACCGGCTTTATATTGCCTATGTCTCATGGAAAGAAATCCTGTTTCATCTTGATCAAACTCAACAAAAGCCCCATTGATATTCTTCACAACATTTTTTACGACTCCTATGTAAATGTTCCCAATATCAACTTTATTCTTCTCACTCACACATTGAAATTCTACCGGCTGACCGTCTTTTAATAACATACTGACCAGATGATCACCAAACTTTGTGATCACAATCTCTGTATATGCCATTATTCTTTGATACTTGGAATCTCTACAACAGGATCTGTTTCTGCTTCGTAGTTGATTCCTTCCTCTTTAAATCCAAACATACGGTAAAAATCTTCCCAATAACCATCAACATCTGCCAGTTCTGCAACATTATCTGTATTGATCTCTTCCCAACGTTTTTTCACTTCATCCTGAATATCATCACGAAGTTCCAGATCATCCATACGAACCCATCCGTGTTCATCCGTGATCGTATCGGCTAATAATCTCTTTTCTTTAAACAGACGTTCAATCTGTTCAATACATCCTTCATGGACATTATTTTCCTTCATGACTTTATATAATACAGACATATACAATGGAACAATAGGAATCGCAGCACTTGCCTGTGTTACTAATCCTTTGTTAACAGAGATCAGAGCTTTTACTCCAACTTCTTTCGTAATCTCATCTGCTGTCTGATGCAGATGTTTCTTTGCCGCGCCGATCGTTCCTTCAAAATAGATTGGATAAGTAAGTTCAGATCCGATATAAGAATATGCGACAGTACTTGCACCTTCTGATAACACATCTGCATCTTTTAATGCCTGCATCCATAACTTCCAGTCTTCTCCACCCATAACTTTGACTGTAGCTTCTACTTCCTCTTCTGTAGCTGCAGGAATGCTCTTCATACCAATACTGTTATCCTTAAGGTTCAGGTTCTTATTTGTAAACTCTTCCCCTGTTGTCTTTAATACAGAACGATATGTCACTCCATCTGGTGTTGTTCTTCGTGGTGCTGCAAGGCTGTATACAACCAAATCTATTTCCCCAAGATCTTTCTTGATCGTTTCGATCGTAAGATCTTTGATCTCTTTTGAGAAAGCATCTCCATTGATCGTCTTGGCATAAACTCCTTCTTCATTTGCAAACTGTTCAAATGAAGCTGTATTATACCATCCAGGACTTGCTGTCTTTCTTCCGTTAGATGGACGTTCAAACATGATTCCAAGGGTATCTGCATGACATCCAAAAGCTGCCACGATTCTTGATGCCAGTCCATATCCTGTGGAACATCCGATCACTAATACTTTCTTCGCATCTCCAGGAATCTCTCCTTGAGCTTTCACATATGCGATCTGATCTGCCACATTCTTTTTACATCCTTCTGGATGTGCCGTTAAGCATAAATAATCTTTGACTCTCGGTTTAATGATCATAAATTTTTCTCCTTTAAAAACATCTGCACCTTATACAGATGTATTGTTTATTATCAACTTATTCCTTCAAATTATAATATGTATCGGTTTTATCTGTCAAATTTTTATAATACACTTTTTCAAATTTTGTTGGTTATCTCGGGAAGTTTTCAAAACTTTATTCTCAGCATCAAAAGAAGAAGGTATTTCTTTTTCTAAAAAATACCTTCTTCCTATCATCTTTATTTAACGATTCTTCGTACTGTTACGATTCTTCTGTATCTTGCATTGTTTGAGATCTTAATTCCACCTCTTGGATATGGTGCTGAATTACTTGCATGTACGATCTTGTTGTTTCCCATGTAGATTGCAACATGTCCGCTGTAGCAGATTAAATCTCCTGCCTTAGCATTCTTGATCCCGCCTTTTACTTTCTTACCATATCTTCTCTGTGCGCTTGAAGAATGTGGAAGACGTTTTCCAAACTTCTTGTAAACTCCTCTTGTAAACCCTGAACAATCTGTTCCGTTTGTAAGGCTTGATCCACCGTATCTGTATCTATTCCCTACAAATCTTTTTGCATATTCTACAACTGCGTCTCCTTTTTCAGCAGCTTTTACTTCCTTCGAACTTGTATGTACACTCATTGTAACTGCGGCCGATGCCATCGCTACTAACATCATCACTCTTAAAATAACTCGTTTCATATTAACTCCTGATATATTGCAATTTTAAATTTATTTCAAATATTTCTTTCAACAGTTGATATTGTACGATAAAGAGCAACAATTGTCAATAGTTTTTTAAGATTATTTCAGTCTAGTTAATATTTTTGTAACATTTTTGTTTTTTCTCTTTAATAAATCAAGGTGCCGTTTCACAAGATTTAGTTCATGTCTGGTAATATCTTTGTTACTGTACCTTGCTTTCTCTATGATCTCAGATGTCATAGAATTGCTGTTATCCCTTGATTTTACGCCATTTTCAGCATATTTTTCTAACTGTTTTTCATAAAAAAGTACTTTTTCTTTGTTTGTCATCTGATTCCATTTTCTTTTCTTTTGTAACAATTTTATGAACACAAAAATCACTGCTAATATTATGACGATCGGAAGCATTTGAAACATTTTCTTTACATTTGTTACGAATTGTTTTTTATTTGGTACAATCGCATTTCGCTGTTTTTCTTCCTGCTCCACATGTTTATACACGCTTTCTCCGGTGTCTCTTCCTGTTACTTCTACCGGGATCCATCCGATATGTTCAATATAAATTTCTGTCCATGCATGCGCCTCATAATCTGTCACCTGTGCTTTTCCAAGTCTCCACTGATCTGCACGGATCTTATATCCTTCTACATATCTGGCCGGAATTCCTGCTTCCCTGAATAAAAAAACTGCCGCTGATGCAAACTGGGTACAAAACCCTCTTTTTTTCTCCGTTAAAAATTCATTTACCGGATCCTTATCCTGTCTGGCCAAACCTGGACGATAAGTATATTGGTAATTGTTTTTTAAAAATTTTTGAATTTCTTCTATATTATATGAAATACTATTTTCTTTATTTACATGGCAACTCAGCTGCTTTATTGTCTTCTTTATCTCTTCTGGAATCTCCAGATAATTCTGCTGTACATAAGTTCCATACTCCTGCATAGAACGAACATAATTCTTTTCAAGCTCTCCCGCATTTTTCAACACAGACATCACGTCAAATCTCTGACTGATATCTAACAGGTTCTTGTTATTCTTGATCTGATAATAAGAAGTTGTATACTCCGTATCTGCTGTATTACGTTCTATCACACTGTCTCCTGCTGCATTTCCATTAATTCTGCTCACATCTGAAAAATAAGGCATCAATAAGAAACTCTCCTGCATCTTCTGATAATGAATCTTTATTTCTCTCTTTTCAGAAAATGCAATATCTTTTGGTGTCTGAATATATCCTTTCTGATAAACAGCAAAATCCTGCATAGAGAAATCTGGAAATAAATATGGCAGTTCCTGTGCCATTTCTCCACCATAGACTAGAGTATTTTTCTTTTCCTTTGTCCATTCTCCATCTTTATATCTGCCACTAACAAATCCCTTCAGATACAGATCTGCATTTTCCGGGGCATATACCAAAAATAATTTTTCTCCTTTTGGAGAAACTTCTCCTACACTTCGAAGCTTTCCATTTCCAATTCCTCCGACTGCAAGATAGCCCTTTCCCTGTGTCCATTCCCTGATCTGTATCAGAATATTTCGTTTTACCATCGTATCTGTTGGTACATTCGTCTGATCATAAAAAAACAAGGGTACTGCGGCAGCCAGAAACATAATATACAATCCTGCCGCAAATCCTTTTTTCCCTTTTCGCATACTAAAATAAACGATCCATGAACCTAAAAACAAGAAAAAAGCTGCTGAAATCCCATATGGAGCGATCATTAAAACTGCCATTTCCATAAGTCCTGTTGTAAGAAACAACGTCAATGGACGATATCTTAATATTCCAAGCAAAATTCCTGCCACAAGTACAAAAAACAAAACTGCAAGTACGCTGTCCCTTCGACTATGTTCTAACGTCACCGAAATATAATAATAAAATCCAAGATCCATACTCTGATTTAATGCTTCTGCCATCTTATTATTGATGATCTGAAATCCATTGATCAGCTGTCTGTGTGCAAGCAGGCAGTATATGATACATATCACAACCATGACTACAATATTTCTCTTATTCTGATCAAGCAATCTACACATTCCGAGGAACCAAATGACACTTCCTATCACAAAAAGCCACTGAAACCTTGAAATCCGAAATCCAGCAAATATACTCCATACAACAGATGCAAAAGCCACTGCCATCATGATATATTCAATTTTTATTTTTTTATATCCACGCATTATAACTCCATATCATATAAAAATTTCTGCAGATCTTGTCCCTTTTCACAAAGTGGAATCTTATAAAGATGCTCCATCGGATCCGATGACAATTCATATTCCCCACAAAAGATATCCGTAAACAATTCTTCATATTGTTCTATATGGCAAAGCAGATATCTATGCTCCCCATAATAGATTTCCTGAATAACTCCCTGCGATTTCAAAAAGAAAGAAATAGAATAAAAAGCTGCCATATAATCAGAAATACGGTCTTTTTCTATATCCGCCAACGATAATCCGATCTTCACTCGTTCTTCTTCCTCTTCTTCATTTTTTCTCACCCAAAGTCCACCTGTCGCAGCATAGAGATTCCAATGTACTCTTGAAATCCGGTCCCCTTCCTGATATTTCCTGACTCCATCGTATTCAAAACCTTGTTCCATCAGATTTCTTCTAGCGATCTTTTCCTCCATAAATCCCATTTCATATCGCTTTGGCATAACAAGAAAAGATATTTGTTCGTTAAATTCTTTTTTTACTTTATACATTCCTGTAAGATCTTCCCACGCAACGGAACAGAGCCGAATATGGTAGCTGTCACATTCCGTGATCATTTCAGACAGTGTGATCGAATCTCCTTCTTGTGGATTCCATACGATATGTTTCTTCTTTCGTATTCTTTGTTTTCGAAACTTAGATGTTATTTCATATTCCAATCGGAATGTATAGCTGTTTATCTTTGATGTGATTCCATGAATCCTCAATCGTATCTCTGCTTTATCGCCTTCTGTAAGCACGAATGTATCCATTTCTATGGTTAGTGTCATCTGTTTTTGTTCTGACTGGCACCTGCAGACAGAATAAGCCAACACAACAAATAAGGATGCCATAAGGCACCCTCCAATGAAATTTCCATAAATGATCCAATATATAAGCGCAAATATTATGACAAAAAAATACATCTTTATCCTTTCTGATTTCCTTTTGGAAGTGGTATCTTATAAAGAATCGCTTTTAAAATCTCTTCTTTCGTCTTCCTCTGAACCTTCGCTTCCTTGCTTCTGATCACCCTGTGCTCGATGGTTTCAAAGAAAACATCTTTCACATCCTGTGGTATTACATAATCGCGTCCCTCAAGATATGCGTTTGCTTTTGCCATCGATAAAAGTGCGATCGTTCCTCTTGGACTGATTCCAAGTTCTAAGTCTCTGGATCTTCTTGTCTCATTCGCAATCTCGACAATATATCTTAAAATATCTTCATGCACAAATAATCGTGCAGCCTCTTCTCTTGCTTTTCGCAATTCTTCTACCGAGATCTGTTCCTCGATCCCAGAGGTTGTCATATCCACACTTCCTTGTGCTAACATCTTGATCTCACTCTCCATATCTGGATATCCAAGAGATGTCCGGATCATAAATCGATCTAACTGCGATTCTGGAAGCGAGTGTGTTCCAATTGAGCCAAACGGATTCTGCGTTGCAATAACGATATATGGATCTGGAAGATCTCTCGTAATGCCATCTACCGTGATCCGTCCTTCCTCCATCGCTTCTAAAAGTGCTGACTGTGTCTTCGGTGAAGTTCTGTTGATCTCATCCGCCAGCAAAAGGTTCGTCATCGCTGCTCCTTCTTTGAATTCAAACTCTTCACTACCCTGATGATAGATAGAAAATCCTGCAATATCCGTCGGCATGATATCCGGAGTAAACTGAATCCTTTGATAATCCAGTCCCAATACCTTCGAAAAGGCTAATGCAAGTGTTGTCTTGCCTACACCTGGAATATCTTCGATCAAGATATGTCCTCCTGCGAGGATCGCTGTCATGATCTGATGTACCGTATGACCTTTTCCTTCCATAACACGGTTGATCTCATCCATTGCTCTGACTGCTTTTTTGTACATAAAGAAATTATCCATCTTATTTTCCTCGTTTTGCAGTTATAACAATGATCACCATAACAAATGCAAGGCTTATTGCTGCTCCTGCAAGTCCAATATATCCATTTCCTGTAATTCCTGACAAAACATATCCAATGCTTGCACACAGCGCTACTGTCAACGCATATGGCATCTGCGTTGCCACATGATCAATATGCTTGCACTGCGCTCCTGCAGACGAAAGGATCGTCGTATCAGAAATCGGTGAAATATGGTCTCCACAAACAGCTCCTGCAAGAATCGCTCCTACACAAACTGACATCATCATATAATTACCGCTTAAGATCGTAACAGAAATTGGGATCAAAATTCCAAATGTTCCCCATGATGTTCCTGTTGCAAATGCTAATCCTAAAGAAATCAGGAAGAAGATAACCGGCATCACTGCGATCGCCATCGTACTTCCTCCAACGGCTGCTTTAACAAATCCCTGAATATTCAAATACTCCGCTCCACAAACACCTGATAATGTCCATGCGAGACAAAGGATCATGATCGCTGATGTCATCGCTTTAAATCCTTGTGCAAAGCTTCCACAGAAATCTACAAATTCAAGAACTTTTCTTGGAATATACAAAATAAATGTAAAGATCAGTGTTAAGAATGATCCTAATACCAGACTTCTCGCACTGGAGCAATTAGCAAAAGCTTCTGCCAACGGAACTCCTTTGAAAAAGCCTCCCGTGTACAACATAAATCCAATACAAGAAGCGATCAAAAATAAAATCGGCAAGATCAGATCTTTTACCTTTCCATGTCCAACGATCGGCACTTCTTCTTCATCCTCAACGATCTCTTCCAAATGTGCATTTAATTCATATTGTTTCATCTTTGAATAATCAATATTCGCAATGATCAAAAATGCTAAAAATACAAGTGTTAGCAACGCATAGTAGTTAAATGGGATTGCTCTTAAGAATAAGGTAAATCCATCAATATTGCATCCTGCTGGAAGAGATGATCCTACAGCTGCTGCCCAGCTTGAGATTGGTGCAATAATACATACTGGAGCTGCAGTTGCATCGATCACATAAGCCAATTTTGCTCTTGTAACATTATGTTTATCTGTCACAGGACGCATAACCGTTCCAACTGTCAGACAGTTAAAATAATCATCAACAAAGATCACAACTCCAAGACAGATCGTTGCAAAAAGTGCCTGTCTCTTTGTGCGGATCGCTTTTGCTGCCCATTTTCCATAGGCTCTGGAAGCACCTGATTTGGTGATCAGTGCTACCAGAATTCCTAATAATACTAAAAATATCAAAATATCGCAATTAGCTCCGATCTTCTCTCCCATGATCGCAAAAATGGTATCCATTGCTTTGATCAGATGAAAATTATGATACATCAGGGCCCCCGATGCAATTCCGATCATCAGCGATAAATATACCTCCTTGGTTATTAATGCTAAAACAATTGCAATCACTGGCGGAAGAATCGCCCAAAATGTACCTGTCATGTATATTTACTCCTTAATCTTTAATCTCTGTAATAATTGATGAGGCATCCTTTTAAGATGATCTCTCTCTCATCATCTGTTAATTCACCTAGTGTTAAGGTGATCTCTTTCATTCCTTCATTCACCACATATGCTGGAATCTTTGTAAGCTTGTCTTCCACTGCTTTGCGGACATCTGGAACGAAAATGTAATCTTTGTTCTTAAATGGAAGTTCGCCTTTATCGATCGTAAATGGAAGCATTCCCCAGTTGATCAGGTTTGAACGGTATCTCTTTGTCGCATATTCATTCGCGATATTTGCCCATCCACCTAATACTTTCTGGCAAGAAGCTGCCTGTTCACGTGCAGAACCATCTCCTGGTTTCACTGCAAAGATCGTGCTTCCGATTCCTAAATTATCCTGAGTTACATCTGCATAAGATTCTTTGACTGTCTCCAGAATATCTTTAACTTCTGGGAATGCTTTCGCTGCATCTTCTCCAGCTTCGATCGCTTTCTGTGCTTTCTGTACTTCTTTTGCAAGTCCTACATATGCAGGGTCTTTTCTTGATAACGCAAATTCTGCAAGTCCTAATGGATTAGAACGATAAGATGAAGTTTCTCCAGATGGGATCAATTCATCTGTTGTTGTAACAGGATCATGAATCTCTGATACAACTTTTAATAACATGTTCTCTGGAAGTGCAGACATCTCTGGCCAGTCTTTGATGTTTGGTCCAAACTGAATCTCTACTGATGGATCTGCAACACCCTTGCTGTCAAATACACGGTTATCATAAATTGTCTTGTCAAAGTGATATTTTGGAATAAAATCACTCGCTTCTACATCCGTTGCCGGTGTTAAATATCCTTTATTCGCTGCTGTTGCTGCGATAGAACGTGCATCCATTAATGCAACGGAAGAAATCTGTCCGTTCTGAAGTTTAGAACCTTCACGGTTCGGGAAGTTTCTTGTTGAATGACGAATACTAAACGCATTATTTGCAGGTGTATCTCCGGCACCAAAACATGGTCCACAGAATGCTGTCTTAACGATCGCACCTGTCTGCATCAAATCCGCAACTGCTCCATTCTTCACAAGTTCCATATAAATTGGTGTACTTGCAGGATATACGCTTAATGTAAATTCATCAGAACCAATACTTGCTCCCTTTAAGATATTAGCCGCTGCACAGATATTTTCATATCCACCACCTGCACATCCTGCAATGATTCCCTGATCTACATAAAGTTTTCCATTATGGACTTTATCTCTTAAAGAATAGTCAACTGCACCATCTAAACTTACTAATGCACGTTTTTCTACATCTGCAAGAATATCGTCAAGGTTTGCATTCACCTCTTCGATCGTGTATGTATTACTTGGATGGAATGGCATTGCGATCATTGGTTTGATCTTATCTAAATCTACTTCAACGATTCCATCATAATATGCTACTTTTCCAGGATTCAATTCCTTAAAGTCTTCAGATCTTCCATGAATCTCGTAAAATTCTTTGATCTTATCATCTGTTCTCCAGATAGAAGACAGACAAGTTGTCTCTGTTGTCATAACATCGACACCGATTCTGAAATCTGCACTTAAATTAGATACACCAGGTCCAACAAATTCCATAACTTTATTGTTTACATAGCCTTTTTCAAAGACTGCTCCGATGATCGCCAGTGCAACATCCTGTGGTCCGACACCTTTGACTGGTTTTCCTTTTAAATAAATTCCGATCACGCCCGGCATATTGATATCATAAGTTCTGTTAAGAAGCTGTTTTACAAGTTCTGGTCCACCTTCTCCCATTGCCATGGTTCCCAGTGCTCCATAACGTGTATGACTGTCTGATCCAAGGATCATCTTGCCACCGCCAGCTAACATTTCTCTTGCGAACTGATGGATTACTGCCTGATGAGGTGGTACATAAACTCCACCATATTTCTTTGCAGCTGTTAAACCAAACATATGATCATCTTCGTTGATGGTTCCCCCAACAGCACACAGACTATTATGACAGTTTGTCAATACATATGGTACCGGGAATTTCTCGATTCCTGATGCTCTTGCTGTCTGGATAATTCCAACAAACGTAATATCATGAGATGTTAATTTATCGAATTTGATCTGAAGTTTCTCCATGTTACCGGATGTATTGTGGTCTCTTAAAATACCATATGCTATGGTGTTCTTAGAAGCTTCTTCCTTGGATACCACTTCACCTGTAAGCTGTTTTAATGCTTCGGCTTCAGATTCTTTTACCAAAGTTGTTCCGTCTACTAGATATGCGCCTTCTGAAAATAATTGAATCATGTATCTGTCCTCCTGCAATGCATTTTCTAGTTATTATAACATACTTCTACACTTTATGGAAGTAAAACGTTAAAAAGGTGCAGACACCGAGGCTCTGCACCCTATATATTTTTTATTCTAAATAAGTATCAGATATACTGTTGCGATTGAAATAACGATCTGAATGATCGCAAATCTGAAAACAGTCTGTGTATTAGACCAGCCGATCTTCTTACGAACGTGATCATGTAATGGCATCGTTGTATTCGCAAAAATATGTATCTTTAAGAATCTAAGTAATGCTACTTTCACAAGTCCTAATCCACCATCCAGGATCAGAACTAATGCAACTAATAAGAACAAGAAAGGACTTCCTGTCTTAAGCACTGCCAAACTGATAAAAATTCCCATCGCACGGCTTCCTGCATCTCCCATCATCAAACGGCTTGGTGTTGCATTGTACCATAAATATCCAAGAATACATACAACAAACAATAAAATAATATATGGAAACTGTGTTTCATTTCCACGGATCTGGTCGATCACATAGATCGTTACCAACGTAATGATCGTTAATGTTCCAGATAGTCCGTCGACTCCATCAGAGCAGTTTGTTACATTGATCGCTGCCCATACAAGAATGATCGTAAGAATAAAGAACACTACTGGTGGAATATAGAATTTCACACCGATCGTTGCAAGTTCTACATAAGTAGAATTAAAATGAATATAGTTAAGTGCTGCAACTGCTGCTACCAGAAAGTCAAGAATTCCTTTTTTATATTCTCCCCATGGCTCGTCTGCTGCATCGTCCATAAATCCTGTTAACATCTCAATAAAAACAAGAACGAGATAAATAAACATCTCCACAGACATCTCACCAAATAACAATGCTGCGATACAAAATACAGAAATAAAAATAATTCCTGCACCTCTTGGTTTTCCTGCGGATAACTTTCCATTATGTGCAAATTCTCTTCCCATATCTCTTGGCAGCCAGTCATTTAAAAAGGATGTCAGGATACAAGTTGCAGCAAATGCAAAAAATACTCCGATAAATGCCGTGATCGGTAAAACACTTCCGGCAATCATATTTAACATTGGTATTCCTCCTAATTATCTTTTTAGTATACTCTTTTTTATCACACAATTATCTAGTATATCACGGATTTAAAATATTGCAATTCTTATTTTTATAAACTCCGTGTGTTTTGTTCTATTTCTGCTTCATCTCCTCTACGAGGCTTCGTAGTTGTTTTGTATCTTTTTTAATATCTTTTGCAGCAAAGATTGCTGAAACAACTGCCACGCCATCAACATCCGTTCCTTCTAGTGTCTTGATATTTTCTTTTTTGATCCCGCCGATCGCTACCACTGGAATCTCTACTGTATGACAGATTTTTTTAATTTCTTCCTTAGAGACAACATTGGCATCTTTCTTGGTCGATGTTGCACAAACTGCACCAACCCCCAAATAATCTGCACCGCCTTTTTGTGCTTTTATTGCTTCCTCTACATTGTGTGCAGAAACTCCAATGATCTTATCTTCTCCTAATAGTTTTCTTGCCTCTTCTACTGACATGTCATCTTGTCCAATATGAACTCCATCAGCATCAACTGCCAAAGCCACTTCTATATTATCATTGATCACAAATGGCACCTTGTATTTCTTGGACAGTTCTTTCATTTCTCTTGCTTCTTTTATAAATTCTTCTTTAGAAAGATGTTTTTCACGAAGCTGTAAAAAGGTAATCCCACCCTCCAAAGCTTCCTTTACCTGATCCATCAAGGTAGTATCTTTCACCCATGTCCTGTCTGTTACTGCATATAAAGTCATTGCATCAGCATTTACTCTCAATTTGACTGCTCCTTTCCATCCATTCTGCATTCATATTACTCATCGCATCCATCAGATGCACTTTCAGTGTGCCGGTTCCTTCTGCTTTCTCCTTTGCATATTCTCCACAGATTCCCATCGCACTAACTGCTGTCGTCACTGCTTCTAAGATCTGATCCGGATTGGCTCCGATAAATCCTGCGATCACACCATCCAGCATACATCCGGTTCCCGTGATCCTTGACATATCCGAAACGCCGTTATCGATCAAATAGATCTGCTGGCCATCTGTCACCAGGTCTGTCTTTCCTGTGATCACGATCACTGCTTTGGTCTTCTTCGCCATATTCTTTGCCATTTGAATCACATATTCCAAATTGTCTTCTGTCACAGCGTCATCTTTCTTTGCATCAACACCATAACCATCATCATTGCCCTCATATAAGGTTTTGATCTCTGATATATTTCCACGGATCACGTTAAAGTGGATTTGCTTAAGCAATTTCGCCGCTGTTTCTTTTCTGAATCTGGAAGCACCAACTCCCACAGGATCAAACACGACCAGATGACCCCGTTGATTCGCTTCTTTCCCTGCAAGAAGCATGGATCTCACGGTATTTTGTTTTAAAGTTCCCATGTTGATCACGAGACTGTCGCACATTGCTGTGATCTCTTCAACTTCCATCCAGTCATCTGCCATGATCGGTGAAGCCCCGATCGCAAGGATCATATTCGCAACATCATTGATCGTTACATAGTTTGTAATACAATGGACCATTGTCTGATCTCTTCTGATATTATCAAAAATTCTCTCAAAATCTATTCTCTTCATCTGATTCCTTCTTTTCTCCTGTTTCCTGCATTCATTGCAGATTATACCACAAATATTAGAAAAGGTATACTGGCGAATTTTCTCACACTTTATAATTCCCAGAATACTATAAACTGTAAATAAATCTTTTGGAGGTTTTAACATGAGTGATTTAGCTGCAACTGGCTGTGGAGGATCTTGTGGTTCATCTTGCTTTGGAGGAAATAACAGCTGTCTGCTTCTTTTAATCTTACTTTGCTGCTGTGGAGGTGGAAATAATGATGGCTGCGGATGTGGAAACGGATGCGACAGCCTGATCTGGATCATCTTAATCCTCTGCTGCTGTGGTAACGGCGGATTTGGCTGTGGTGGCAACAACGGCTGCGGATGTGGATGCTGAATTTAATGATTTCTGATAAAAGAGGATGCCTTTTGATCCGGCATCCTCTTTTTTATTGGCAGATCACCAGTAACAACAAACAGATGATCCACATGTTGTTCTGATTCCTCTTTTCTGCTCTCTTCTGCATTCGATAGTCATGATTCTCTTGGGTTTCCTGTTTCATCTTTTCTTCCCGTTGTCTTTGTTCTTCTTTGCGCTTTAAGCACTCAGGATCCAGTTCATAAACTGTATTTTCTTCTTCCACAAAAATTTCATTCATAATTTTTTTCACCTCCTAATACTATAGGATATGAGAAAAAATCTGAAGGTTGTGACAATCATGGAACAAAATCAAACTTCCTGGGAAAATTTTTTCCGTAATGACTCTTCTAATATGTTAGAAGATGCCCTTCCATATCTTCCACCAAACTTAAAAAAGATTGCTGCCATTTATATCAAATTAACCGAACTTTCCAAAATCTCTTCTGAATTTGACAACGAACAGACTCTTTCTGCCTGCGGTTTTGATCAAGATCCTGCTTCTATGGAATTATTACTAAATGCTCTGAAACTTCGCGCCCCAAAGGAAACTGCCATGCAGATCGAACAAATTCTTCAGATGATGCAAATGTTTGAAGTCTATCAAAATTATCAGCGTTTTGTTGATACAACTAACCAGTCATCTTCCTCATCTTCTGAGAACCAAAACAGTGATCTATTTTCAAAACTAATGCCTATGATGATGGCAAAAGATAGCGCTTGTGCTAATACAGCAAAACCAAATTCTGACTTTATGAACCAGTTAAACCAGATTCTTAAAAAATAAAGGAGTTTTTTATGTCTGACGATCCTATTTCATTCAATCATTTATCTTCTCTTGACCCAAAAAAGCTGGAAATCATAAAATTTGTGATCTCCAGCTGCCATGGAAAACCTCTTGAATCAATTCTCCCAGACCTTATGGCGGCTTCAAGCCGTCTTTCAGAACAAGGTCTTTCTTTTACAAACGAAGAGATTTCCATGATCATCGATGGTCTGAAAGAATCTATGTCTCCAGAAGAACAGCAGCGGATTGATATGATCCGTCCACTGATCATGTAATTTAGATTTAAGAAAGCATTTCTTTTGCTTTCTTTAAATAGCCGCGGATCACATCACAGGAATGCTCAAATTGGCTTTTCTCCTCTTCTGTAAGCTCCATTTCTACAATTTCTTCTATTCCGTCTGCTCCGATCACGACTGGAACACCTGCTGCCACGTCTTTCTGTCCATACTCCCCATCCAGATGGACAGAAAGCGGCCAGATCCTTTTTTCATCGTATACAATCGATTTGACGATCTCACTTAACGCGATCCCAATTCCAAATTCTGTACTTTTCTTACCGATGATCACTGTCATACCCGCCTGTCGAACCTCGTCCTGCAAATCTTCGATCGTAACCTTACCTAACGTGTCAGGATACTCCTTTTGAAGTTTTGTAAATGGTTTCCCTCCGATGGACACATGAGATAATGGAACAATCTGAGAATCCCCATGTTCACCCATGCAGAATGCCTCTATGGAATTTCTGTGATATCCTGTTTTCTCTTCCAAAATCCTCTTGATCCTTAAGCTGTCAAGACTCGTTCCCGTGCTAAAGCAACGAAATCTCTCGATACCTAACGCTTTTCTCAAACATTCTCCTACTACATCCGCAGGATTTGTAATACTGATCAGAATTCCTCGAAACTTTGTGTCTTGAATCTTTGGAATGATATCTTTCAATCGTTCCATGGAATCTCCGAACATATCAAGTCTTGTCTCTCCCTCTTTGCGGCTTCGTCCGATCGCATTGACAAGAATATCCGCATCATCAAGATCTTCATAACTGCCTGAACGGATCACAACTTTTGCAGGAAGACATGCTCCCATATCATCAAGATCCAACGCCTGGCTTTTTGCTTTTTCTTCATCTGTGTCGATCAAAACAATTTCATTTGCAAGACTACGAAACATCAATGACAATGCACAGTGTGTTCCGACATGTCCAGCTCCTAAAATTACGATTTTCGTCTGTTTCATCTGCTTTTCCTTCCATTTTATATCTATCTACATTCGATCACTGCATATGGCTTTTGTTTTTCATCACACAATGCTACCAGTGTCCTTTGTTCTTCCCTTGCATATCTTGGATATAAAACATCTCCTTCATAAGCCTGTTTTTTATATTCGACCCGCAGCTGTCTGATTTCCAAATCTTGTGGCAGCTGTTCGAATGCTGTTTTTACATACCAGCTGTTATTGACATGATCATTACTGTCGATCCAGCTTCTTTGTACTTTCACCGGTTCTTTTTCTTCCCATTCTCTGGAAAGTTTGATCTTTCTTGGTTCATATTCCATCTCTAATGGAGCTTCTAATTTGTAGACATCAATTTCTTCTTTGGTTGGTCTGACTGGCATTCCTGTTTCTGTGTTTATATATACCCAGATAGAATTGGCATAAGCTAATCGTTCCCCCTGTGTTGTCTTCATGATAAAATTTCTCGTTGCATGAAACTTATCAAAACCGGATCCCCATGTTCCAACTGTGATCTTTTCACATTCCTCTGGTCTTCTATCCAAAACGATCTGCCATGAATTCAGGATCCATGCACGTTTCTTATTGGCAAGATATTCTACTCCAACGCCCAGTTCTTCAGACTGAAATGCACTGCAATCTTGAAAATAATCAACTATTGCTGGAATTGATAATCTGCCGCTTCTGTCTATTTCACTGTATCGGATTCTGCTGTCAAATGTATACATGTTTTAACCTTTCTGATTTTCATATAAGCCTTACTGATCTTAAGTGAAAAAATGACGCAGACACTGCCATCGTTATCTGCGCCATTTTATTATTCTATTTCTGAACGATATTTACAATTCTTCCTGGTACATAGATTTCTTTCACGATATTACCGTTTAATTTATCTCCAAGAACTTCTTTTGCTTTCGCAAGAACAGAATCTTTGTCTTCTTCTGCACCGATGACAAGTTTTCCTTTCACTTTACCATTGATCTGAACAACGATCTCTACTTCATCCTCTTTCATGGCTTCTTCATCATATGTTGGCCATGTCTGAGCAAATACGCTGTCTTCATGTCCCATTGCTTCCCATAATTCTTCTGCAACATGTGGTGCAAATGGTGCAAGTAATACGATTGCTGTCTCTAAAGTTTCTTTGTCAACTCCAGATTTCTTAGCCATAGTTGTTAATGTATTGGTATATTCCATAAACCCACTCACAACTGTATTCAAGCTGAAGTTGTTTAAACGTGTTGTGATATCATAGATCAGTTTATGGCGTACTTTTAATAATTCTTTATCAGCTTCTACGCCTTTGTCTTTCTGATCCATAACAAGTTTGTAGAATCTTGTTAAGAATCTATGCACTCCATCGATACCGCTTTCATCCCATTCAGCATCTAATTCTGGTGGTCCAACGAACAGTTCGTACATTCTTAGGGAATCACATCCGTAATCTCTTACAAGATCATCTGGAGATACGACATTTCCTTTGGATTTACTCATCTTGATACCATTCTTACCTGTGATCATTCCCTGATTGAACAGTTTGTGGAATGGTTCGTCAAAGTCGATCACTCCGATGTCACATAAGAATTTTGTGTAGAATCTTGAGTATAACAGATGTAATACGGCATGTTCTACTCCACCGATGTACATATCTACTGGTAAATATTTGTCTGCTTTCTCTCTGGATACTAATTCTTCATTATTCTTATTATCGATGTATCTTAAGAAATACCATGAAGATCCTGCCCACTGAGGCATTGTGTTTGTCTCACGTTTTGCATCCTTACCACATACAGGACACTTACAGTTTACCCAGTCTTCGATATCTGCTAATGGAGATTCTCCTGTTCCTGTTGGTTCGTATTTCTCAACTTCTGGTAATGTCAATGGTAATTCTTCTTCTGGTACTGGAACTGCTCCGCAGTCTGGGCAATGAACGATAGGGATTGGTTCACCCCAGTAACGCTGACGACTGAAGACCCAGTCACGTAATTTATAGTTTGTTGTCTTCTTACCGATTCCCATCTCTTCGATGATCTTTGGTGCTTCTTCTTTTAATTCAGAAGATTCTTTTCCATTCCAGTCTCCGGAATTGATCATGATACCAGATGCTTCTGTGTAAGCTTCTTCCATGTTCTCGATCTCTTTACCATCTTTAGCAATAACCTGAATGATCGGAATGTCAAACTTCTTAGCGAATTCAAAGTCACGGTCATCATGCGCTGGTACACACATGATCGCTCCTGTACCGTAATCTGCAAGTACATAATCAGATAACCAGATTGGTACTTTTGCTCCATTGATCGGATTGATCGCATAGCTTCCTGTAAATACACCTGTCTTTTCTTTATCCTGCATACGGTCTACAGATGATTTTAGGGATGCCTGATAGATATATTCTTCTACTGCTTCTCTTGTCTCATCTGTTGCAAGATCTTTCGCTAATTCATGTTCTGGAGCTAATACCATAAATGTTGCTCCGTGTAATGTATCTGGACGAGTTGTATAAACTGTGATCTCATCATCTCTTCCATCAACTTTAAAGTTAACTTCTGCACCGTGGCTCTTACCGATCCACTCTGCCTGCATCTTCTTAACTTTCTCTGGCCAGTCAAGTTTGTTAAGATCAGCTAACAGACGGTCTGCGTATGCTGTGATCTTTAACATCCACTGTCTTAAGTTCTTCTTAGTTACGTCTGCACCGCAGCGTTCACACTTACCGTTTACTACTTCTTCGTTCGCAAGTCCTGTCTTACATGATGGACACCAGTTGATCGGCATCTGTTTTTCGTATGCAAGACCTTTCTTGAACATCTTTACAAAAATCCACTGTGTCCATTTGTAGAATTCTGGATCTGTTGTGTTAACTTCCATATCCCAGTCATAGATTGCTGAAATCTCATTGATCTGGCGTTTGATATTCTTAATATTGGCTTCTGTAGAAATACGAGGATGTGTTCCCATCTTGATCGCATAGTTTTCTGCTGGAAGTCCAAATGCATCCCATCCCATTGGATGGATGACATAGTATCCATTTAATAATTTGTAACGGCTCCATACATCACTGATCACATATCCTCTCCAATGTCCTACATGAAGACCACTTCCTGATGGATATGGAAACATATCTAAACAGTAATATTTAGGTTTCTTACCGTCATTTACATTGACAGGATGTTCCTGCCAGTGTTTTCTCCACTTTTGTTCGATTGCCTTATGGTTATAAGGTGTTGCCATATTTTATTCCTCCTAGCCGTATCTATCTCTGGCCGTCTTCTTTCTATGGTTTGTGAAAACAGCTGATAAATTCTTTAATCTTATTTATTTTATCATACTGAAATGCCGTGTCAACTCTCCCGTCAAAAAACTTCGAAAAAAAGAAGAATGTACCGTTAAAATACATTCTTCTTTTTAAGATTCCTTACTGCTGTGGCTGTGCTGGTGACTCTGTTGGTGTTGTTTGCTGTTCTGTCGTTCCTGTAGTTGCCTGTTCAAACTGAACTTTGATCTGTTTTGTTACTGTCACTCCATTCTTACCTTTGTAAGAAACATTCGCTGCTGTAACTGTTCCTGCCTGATCTTTGACTAGAGCAACCGCAACTGCTGTATTCGTTCCTGCCACAACCGTTCCATTATCATTGATCGTTGCAACTGCACGAACTGCATCGATCACTGCCTGATCTGTACTTGCTGCTGGTACTGTTACAGTTTCAGCAGATGTATTGATCTGAGCATTTACATTTCCTGTTACTGTGATCGTAATGTTCTTTGTTGCTGCTCTATATGGTTTGTTTATATTCTTCACACTGTACTGCACTGCATATCGTCCAGGTTTACTAAACTTATATGCTTTGGCTTTTGCATATGTATATGTTGTGTAAGCAGATGTTCCTGGTGCTTTGATCTTCACTGTCATTGCACTCGTTCTGTTAGCTCCACTTCTCATCTTCGCTGTTACACCTGTCACTGCATTTGTCGTATTTACTTTGACTGTACGGTTCTTTGCTGTGATCACTGGTGCTAATGTATCAACAACTCTTACAACGATCGTCTTTGTTGTTTTAACTCCTAAAGAAGATTTCACTGTATACTTAATGCGATATGTTCCTAAAGATTTTGTTGAAAATGTTGCTTTTCTGTATTTGCCTTTTACATATTTTGTTGTTGTATATGTAATATTCTTTGTTAAGCTCTTCTTTGTGATCTTGTCTATGGCTGTAACTCCAGATTTAACATTATAAGAAGTTCCATATTCCGCTGTTCTAGCTTTCTTCTTAGCTACTGTCAATGTAGCTTTCTGTTTACGGTATGGATTCTTCTTGCTTGGATCTGTTGGATCCCAATACTGTCTTCTTGCTGTAGATACCTTGATCCCTTTTGGTTTTCCTAAAGGTCCAGGATTACTGCTGCTATATACAGTAACTTTCGTTCCTAATGCACAATTATCATAGATCCACTTTGCATCTCCTACTGATAAACGGATACATCCATGAGATGCAGTCTGTCCAAGTTTATTAAACTGAACCGTAGACTGTGTTGAAGGATTCTTTTCATAATACCACACAGAATGGAATAAGACTCCTCCATGGACTCTTGTACAGTACTGCCCATAACTTGGTCCCATCAGTGTCTGCCAACGGTATTTCGCTGGTGTGTAGAATGTACCTGCTGGTGTATTAGCACCTCCACAAGATACCAGAAATGCTTTGATCGGTTTGTATGTTCCGTTCTTCAACTGATATACAGTTGCTACGTTTGCCTGTTTGTTGACTTTGATCCAATACTTTGTATTGGCCGCCTGTGCAGTCTTTGGTGTTGCAAATGAGAATCCAAATGCTGTCACGATCATTAATACAACTGCACAAAGTTTTTTACATCTTAATTGAAATGTTTTCATATTGCTCCTTCCTTTTCTTTCATTCTTCTTATCATTATATCTTTGCATTTTGTTCTTGTAAACACGTAAGTTTGTTGTTATTATAATTTTAAAAAAAATTTAAGAATTGTAAGAAAGGATGTACATATGTTTCAATTTAATCACTTTAATTTTAATGTTTTAAATCTTGAGAAGAGTTTGGAGTTTTATAAAGAGGCTCTCGGACTTGATGTAGTTCGTGAAAAGGATGCTTCCGATGGAAGTTTTAAGATCGTTTATCTTGGAGATGGATCTTCTGATTTCTTATTAGAGCTTACTTGGATGCGTGACCAGAAAGAACCTTATAATCTTGGGGATGAGGAATTTCATCTGGCATTGACTGCGGATGATTTTGATCAGGCACATGCACTTCATGAGAAAATGGGATGTATTTGTTTTGAGAATCATGATATGGGTATTTATTTTATTAATGATCCAGATGGATATTGGATTGAGATCATTCCAGCGAAATAGTATATTGAAGGATATTCTATGTTTTAGATATTTTTATAAAAAGAAGCAAATCCAAGCGTTTGACCGGAATCCAATTCCCCGATCACTACTTGGATTTGCTTCTTTTATTATGATACTATATTTTCCTGCAATTTTTCAAATCTTATCTGCAGTTTTTCAAAAATGCTTCATATCCTTTTTCCACTTCATAGATATCGGATTTGCTTGTGATCTCCCATGGTGCATGCATGCTTAACACTGCAACTCCGCAGTCGATGACATTCATGCTGTAGGCAGCAGGAATGTAGGCGATCGTTCCTCCGCCTCCTTCGTCAACTTTTCCAAGTTCAGCTGTCTGGAAGGCTACTTTTGCTTCATCAAAGATCTTTCTTAGCTGAGCGATATATTCTGGGTTTGCATCATTTGACCCTGATTTTCCTCTGGCTCCAGTGTATTTGTTTAATACTAATCCTTTTCCGAAATATGCACAGTTTTTCTTCTCCATTACACTTGGATAGTTTGGATCGAAAGCTGCGCTTACATCAGATGATAACATGTAAGAATTCTGCAGCGTTCTTCTAAGCCTCAGATCATTATAATCTCCTGTTAAAGCTAAGATTTCTGCAACTGTATTTTCAAAGAATCTGGAGTGCATTCCTGTTGCTCCAACACTTCCGATCTCTTCTTTGTCTACTAAGATACAACAAGATGTTCTCTTTGGCGCTTCTACATTTAACATAGCTGCTAAGGATGTATATGCGCAGACTCTGTCATCTTGTCCGTAGGACATGATCATACTGCGGTCTAATCCAAAATCTCTTGCTTTTCCAGCTGGCACAACTTCAATCTCTGCGGATAAGAAATCTTCTTCTTCGATTCCGTATTCTTCTTCGAATAACTGTAACAACTGTTTCTTGACTGCTTCTTTTTCTTCACCTTTTAATGGTTTGCTTCCGATCAAGACGTTAAGGTCTTCCCCTTCTACGATCACATTTCCTTTCTTCTGCATCTGTTTCCCTGATAAATGAATTAAAAGGTCTGTGATCCCTACCACTGGGTCTTCATCTTTTTCACCGATACAGATATTCACTTTTGTTCCATCTTTCTTCACAATAACACCATGTAACGCCATTGGAAGTGTAACCCATTGATATTTCTTGACTCCACCATAGTAGTGGGTATCTAATAATGCCATCTCTGTGTCTTCGTATAAAGGATTCTGTTTAAGATCCAATCTTGGAGAATCGATATGTGCTCCTAAGATATTTAATCCATCTTCGATCGCACCTTGTCCCATCTGGAATAATACGATCGTTTTTTCCATCCATGTGCGGTATACTTTATCACCTGCTTTTAATGGTGTCTGATTCTTGATTAGTTCCTCTAAATCCTGATACCCAGCTTTCTTTGCCAGTTCGATCGACTGTGCTACGCATTCACGTTCTGTCTTTCCATTGGATAAGAAATCTTTGTATTCCTTGCAAAGTCCTTCTAATGCCTTGATATCTGCTTCTTCATATGTTGTCCATGCATTTTCTCGATTCATGCTAATGTCTCCTTCCATAGTGCTTCTTTAAACCCGATCAACACAATTTCATCTCCTACAACCAGTGGACGTTTTACTAACATTCCGTCGGTTGCAAGCAGTTCGTATTGTTCTTCTTCTGACATCTCTGACAATTTGTCTTTTAACCCTAGCTCACGATATTTCATACCGCTTGTGTTAAAAAATCGCTTCAGAGGCAGTCCGCTTCTTTCGTGCCAGTCTTTTAACTCTTCGGCCGTTGGATTGTCTTCAATGATATGACGGTCTTCGTAAGATATACCTTGTTCATCCAACCATTTCTTTGCCTTTTTGCAGGTACTGCATTTTGGATATTCTAAAAACAGCATTGTTTCGCCTCCCTTGTTTTCTTATCTGTTTTATCATAGCACATTAGCGTGTCAGCGTAAATCTTTGAATTATTTTCTCAAAATAATACCAATAGTCTTTTTGTTTTACGCTTTGCTTCGCGTAGATCGGAACGCTCTTTTGACTTTTTCCATTGATAAGATATTTGATCTCCCCAACTTTCTGTCCTTTTTTCACAGGTGCATCAATGAAAGACGGTAAGATACTTTCAATCTTTATCTTATCTGTCTTCTTTACCAAAAATGCTACCTTGGGATTTCCTGTTTTCAGCAAAACTTTTTCTTTAAGACCATTCTTTATATTTATTTCTTTGATCTTGCTTGTATCTGCAATGATCTCTCTTCTCTCGTAATGATCTGTAGCATATTGAATCAGTTTCCTTACATCCTTCCATTTGTAGGTCTTGTGTGGCGGCCACCCACTGGCAAGAACAGAAAATGTCATCGTCATATTCTTCTGCTTTACAGCTCCTACATAGCAATATCCTGCTTTTGAAGTGTATCCTGTCTTCCCAGAAATCACCCCTTGCATGCTAGATAACAAGGCATTGTGATTATTGCAGGTAAATCTTCTCTTCTTACTGCCATCTGTAAATGTATATTGTTTTGTCTGCGTGATTTCAAGAAATTGCTGATCCTTAATACATCGCGCCATGATCTTTGCCAGATCCTGTGCTGTCGTTTCATGTCTTCCCTTCTTATCTATACCATCCAGACCATTTGGTGTTACAAAATGGGTATTTGAAGTACCTAGATCTTCTGCCATCTGATTCATTCTTTTTTCAAATTTTTCTACACTTCCTTCTGCATGTTCTGCTAATACAACTGCACAATCATTGTAGGACTCTAACATCAATCCGTAGAGCAGATCTTTGACTTTATACTTTTCCCCTTCTCTCACCCCTAATCTTACTTTCGGCTGCATCTCTGCATTCTTTGAAACTTCTGCCATCTGATCAAGATCACAGTGCTTTAAAATATATAAACATGTTAAAATCTTTGTTGTACTGGCATTCGGCATTTTTTGATCTTTAGATTTCTCATAAAGGATTTTCCCACTTTCAGCATCCATGATCACAGCTGTCTTTGCATTTAAGTTTAATTCTTCTGCTGACACTGCATATATCTGTATACTGCATATCATCATATATAAAAAAACAGAAACAATGGTTTTCATATCTTGTACCTTTCTTTTTGCTTACTTTAAAATTCAATGTAATACAAGTATATGGAATCCATTGTCTCTTTATTATAATTTTATGATAAATACCGGCATTGGCGGATTGTTTTTCTTATTCGGGAAGTCCTGTCTTGCAATAAAATACTTACGGTCATCTAACTGGCTTAGATATTCGAGCACCCCATCACGTTCTTCAAATCCACTGTCACCGCCACTGTAAATGCAGATGCTCATAATCCCACCTGTCTTTAGCATCCCAAGTCCTGCTTCAACTGCCTGAATCGTCGTGTTGGTCTTTGTCGCAAGATGATGGTCCCCGCCTGGAAGATACCCAAGATTGAACATAATACAAGATACTTCTGTTTCTTTGACATATTCTTTCATATGTTCATGGCCATCTAAGATCAGTTCTGCATTCATTTTATGTTTATCCAGTTTTTCTTTTGTCTGTCTTAATGCATCTGCCTGTACATCAAAGGCATAGACTTTTCCGCTTTCTCCTGTTTTGCTGCACAGATAATAGGTATCTCCACCTTTTCCCATCGTTGCATCAATACAGCAGTCTCCTTCTTTGATATATTCATCTAGCACTCGATGAATCCAGTCTGTCATGGTAATTCTCATTTTTTAGTTCCTTTTTAATAATATGCTACAACCGGATCTCCCTGACTTACAAGTTTGTATAATGTAGCTGCGGCATATGTTGGAAGATTGACACATCCATGAGATCCATTGGATATATATTCGCTTCCTCCAAAAGAACCTCTCCATGGTGCAGAATGAAAACCTACATTTCCAATGAACGGCATCCAGTATTTAACATCAGAACTGTATCCCTGTCCACTTAATGTTGCACTTGGCTGTTTATAAAGAATATATGCAACACACTCTGGTGTCTTGCGGTCTGCTGTCATCTTACCTGTAACACAGGATGTTGCGAATTTAAGTTTTCCTTTTTTGAAATAATAAACCGTCTGAGCTCCCATATCTACTTCTACATAAGTATCTCCGATATCACCATTGACACCATCATAGACTTTTCCTTTTTCTCTCCAGTATGGCTCTCTTGTCTCTGTTGTTCCATTTGCTAACATCTTCTTCACAGAAGCCATTTCTTTGTCCTTGCTGATACGCCATCCATAAGGTCCACCGTAAATCTTCTTTGTACGTCCATCATGTGTCTTAAACTTATGCCATCCATACTGTGTATTATATTTGTACATAAATTTTAACACCCAGTTTTCCATGGCATTTTTATCTACTGTATATCCTGAATAGTCTTTCTTGATCTTCAGCCAGCTGCTATATGTATTCTTATCGAGAACTACCACTTGTTTTCCAAATTTGTATGTAATACTTCCTTTTAATTTTTTATTCATATCTTTTGTCAGATTGATCAGTTTATCATTCTTGGAAGTATATTCTGGATTATCATAGCAGTTTTCTTTATCCAGTGAGATAGTAGAAAGGTCATCTTTCACTGCTTGTCCGATCTTCTTAGCTGCTACATCTTTTTTAAGTTCTGTTCCTTCTTCTTCTTTCTGAATCTCGAACTTACCATCTTTGTATACTGGTTTTGCATTTGCGATCTTGATCATCTTCTTGCTGTTAAATGCATCCAGTTTCTTATATGCTTTTGTGAAAGACTTTGTATCATACGAATACATTGTCACATTATCATAATGTTCTGAACCAAATAAGCCCTTGATCCATCCAAAAGATCCCTGATCTTCCTTAAGCTGTTTTATCTCATCAGCACCTTCAAACTTTGTCTTGAGCTGATCACTTGTTAATGTTTCTGTCTTTCCTTTTCTTTCTTTAATCGTTAAAGAATAGCTGCTTGCTTTCTTATCAAACATCTCAATCACTTGATCCGCTGTCTTACCAGCAACATTCTCTCCATTGATCTTAGTTCCCCAGAAGAATTTTTTACTGAAACTAAAACCAATCACTAAATAAATTACCAATACCGCAACAACTGCGATTCCAAGGTAATGTTTCCATGTCAGTTTTTTATTTTCCATTTGTTTTATCCCTCCTAAATACAATTTCATATTATAGTACAATCTTTGTAAAATAACTACACTTTTTTTGTAGTTTTATGTATTTTTATAAAATCAATTTTTTGTTAAATACTTAAACTGCTTTGATAATTTTTTAACATTTTCTCTTGTACTTACTGATACAAAATGTTAAAATATAACTAGTGTGTTAACAATGAAACTATCGTTTCATGGAATTTATTTTTAGGAGGACTTATTATGTCATTCACGCAAGAATATCAAAAAAAATTAACAACTGCTGATGAAGCTGTCAAAGTCGTAAAATCCGGAGACCGTCTGGAATATGGATGGTGTGTTACTACTCCAGTCGCTTTAGACGAAGCTTTAGCAAAACGAATGCCTGATCTTGAGAATATTCAGATCCATGGTGGTATCGTTATGCGCCCATTAGCAATCACTCAGATTGAAAACCCAGCAGATCATTTTACATGGAATTCATGGCATATGGGTGGTTTAGAAAGAAAATGGATCAACGAAGGATTCTCTTTCTACGCTCCAATCCGTTATTCTGAATTACCAAGCTATTACCGTGATTGTCTTCCAGGAACAGACGTTGTTATGATGCAGGTTGCACCTATGGATGCTCATGGATATTTTAACTTTGGTCCAAGTGCTTCTCATACAGCAGCTATGCTTGAAAAAGCAAAATGCGTTATCGTCGAAGTTAATGAAAATATGCCTCGCTGCCTTGGTGGTTTCGAAGAAGGTATCCATATTTCCAAAGTTGACATGATCGTTGAAGGAAACAATCCTGCTATTGACGAATTAGGTGGTGGCGGAGCTGCTACAGAAGTGGATCAGGCAGTTGCAAGACTGATCGTTGATCAGATTCCTGACGGAGCCTGCTTACAGCTTGGAATCGGTGGTATGCCTAACGCTGTAGGATCTTTGATCGCAGAATCCGATTTAAAAGACCTTGGTGTTCATACAGAAATGTATGTTGATGCCTTCGTTGATATCGCAAAAGCTGGTAAGATCACAGGTGCTCATAAGAACATCGACCGTTACCGTCAGACTTATGCTTTCGCAGCAGGTACAAAAAAATTATATGATTATTTAAATGACAATCCAGAATGCATGAGCGCTCCTGTTGATTATACAAACAGCATCGCTACAATTTCATCTATTGATAACTTTATCTCTATCAACAATGCGGTAGATGTTGACCTATATGGACAGATCAGTGCTGAGTCTTCAGGAATCCGTCAGATCAGTGGTGCCGGTGGACAGCTTGATTTCGTTATGGGTGCTTACTTATCTAATGGTGGAAAGAGTTTTGTATGCTTATCTTCTACTTTCACAAATAAGAAAGGGGAAACATTCTCAAGAATCCTTCCTACATTACATAACGGATCTATCGTTACAGATACTCGTTCAAATGCTCATTACATCGTTACAGAATATGGTATGGCAAACTTAAAAGGTAAGTCTACATGGGAACGTGCAGAAGCATTGATCAATATCGCTCATCCAGATTTCAGAGATCAGCTGATCAAAGATGCAGAAACTGCTCATATCTGGAGAAGATCCAACAAATAAGCTAACAATCAATTATTTTGATAATTGTTTTTTAAATTTTCCAAACCAAATAAAAATCCCGGATCCGTAAAAGGTTCGGGATTTTTATTTGGTTATTTAATTTTTACATTTTCAATATTTTTAATGATGATCGTACTGCCTCCACCTGGCTCTTCGATGATCTCGACATTATCTTTGGTATTATATTCTTCCATTGGAATCTTGATCTCAATTCCTGTATCTGTCTCTAACATCTGATATTCCAGTTTCTTTACAGTATTTTCTTTTGCTACTGTGAATGTATCATATTGCATATCATATCGTTCAATCTTCTCATCAAATTCCTGTTTTTTACCTTGATGATTTCCAAATAGTTTATCTCCGATCTCATTCACCTTAAACGCCTGATTTTCCGTAAATTCTTCTCTTAATCGACTTTTCATGTCCAAACGTTTCGCAATCCCATCTTCTGGATAATGGTTGTTTATATCGTTAATAACTTTATTTAGAATCTGAAATTTCTTCTTTGGTGCCAGGTCTGCATAGCATTGTAAGAATCTCTCGGAAAGATAGTTGATCTTGTCCCCGTTCAACATCTCATACTTTTTCTCTACAAGGCGTACTTTGTATTCTGTAAGATCGATGATCACTGCTTCTGTAAGTTTTGCTGAATCTGTTGGCATAACTCTTTGTTTGACGATATCATTCGCTTCTACATCTTCCTCTTCTCGATGTACATAAGTCACTTTATAGTTCATCTTAAGCAGTGCAATATGAATTACACTTTGTACCTGAAAAGTCACACAAAGAAGATCCGCTGCAGGGATTGTTACACTATCACACATGATATCAAACAGATTTTCTCCTAAAACTCTTGTCGCTTCAATAAAACTCTCATCATCTGTTTCTTCCATGCTCTCTAACAAACTTAATACTGGTGAAACACTTCCATTGAACTGACATCTTTTTGCATCGTCACTTTCCATGATCTTAAAAATATGTCCTCTGACAAATTCCATTAAATCTGGTCCCATCTCCAAAAGCTGACTGGATAAGCCCAAGTATCCTGTGTGGCTGTCCAAAATATGTAAAATTCCTTTCCTGATGATAATATCATCTTTCTGTATATGTTCCATGATTGATTGTCTCCTTTTTGTTTTATCCATTGTGTATTATTTTATCATATCGATCATTTTTACGCAAAAAGAAAGAATCCTGCTACACAGAATTCTTTTGCAAAAATAAAAAGTCATGGTCCCTACGCCATGACTTCTTCTAATATGAAAAATCCCCATGTATTCCCACCAATGAAGAATCGGCAACCCCTTGCCGATGATCTTACTGTGAACCCCTTCACAAATAAAATCTGTGGAAAACATAAAATTTCATATTCTAATAGGACCAACTTCCGATATTCTCCTTAGTATGGCAGATTCTATTATCTGGCTCCCTACTTCCTGACAACAAAAAACCGTTCATAGAATTATCTCTTCTATAACGGCTGCCTCTATCTGGATTAAATATCCATATCACATTCTCTCAATGCTAAATGTGGCAACCGGCTGTCATAGTCCAATAAGACCTTAGACCCTTCTGGCTTTGCGTCCCTGTCTTTCAACAGGTTTGCCCTATGAATAAATATGAACTTTTATCTATGCATATACAATATCATACTTTCCATAATGTGTCAATTATTTTTTACAATACATAAAGTCCGCGGAAATATTGCTCCGCGGACTCTTCTTTAAAGATTAAATTCTCAAAAAATGATTATTTAACAACTGCTCTTAATTTTTCTGTTAAAGCTGGAACGATCTTGTTTAAGTCTCCAACAATTCCGTAATCAGCTACATCAAAGATAGGAGCTGTTTCATCTTTGTTGATTGCAACGATGATATCAGATTCTTCCATACCTGCAACGTGCTGGATTGCTCCAGAAATACCAATTGCAAAGTATACGTTAGGACGTACAGTTTTTCCTGTCTGTCCAACCTGGATATCTCTTGGCTGCCATCCGTTATCAACAACGGCACGAGAACAGCTTACTTCTCCTCCGAGAACTTCAGCTAATTCTTTTAACATTCCAAATCCTTCTTCTCCAACTCCACGTCCACCAGATACTAAGATCTTAGCGTCCATGATATCTACTGTATCTGTAACAGATTTAACGATATCCATGATTTCAACGTATTTGTTGTCTGGAGTAAATCCAGGATTGTATTCGATAACTTCAGCTTTTGCTCCTTCAATAGGATCGATCTTCTGCATAACACCAGGACGAACTGTTGCCATCTGAGGTCTGTTGTCTGGGCAAGCGATTGTTGCGATCGTATTTCCACCGAATGCTGGACGAGTCATTAATAACTGATTGTGTTTCTGTTCTTTTCCTGGGATTGCTTTTAATGGGAAATCACCGATTTCAAGAACTGTACAGTCAGCTGTTAAACCTGTCTGAACACGTGCAGATACACGAGGTCCAAGGTCACGACCGATTGCTGTCGCACCAACTAACATGATCTCTGGTTTGTATTCATTGATCACAGATGCTAATGCATGTGTATATGGTTCTGTTCTGTATTCTTTTAATTCTGGATCGTCAACTACGATAACTTTATCAGCACCGTATTTTGCAAGATCATCTACTAATCCTTTAACGTCAGAACCTACAAGAACAGCAGTTACGTCTGTATCTAAGTCTTTTGCTAAGTCTTTTGCTTTTCCAAGTAATTCGAATGCGATTCCGCTTAATTCGTTATCTACCTGCTGTGCAAAGACGTATACGCCTCTATATTCTTCTAAACCCATTTTATTCACCACTTTTCCTTTTCACTAAATTACATGTTTTTCAGCTAATTTATCCATGATATAATCTACTGCTTCTTCTGGATCAAGTGTAACTTTTTCTCCAGCACCTTTTCTTACTTTGTCAGATGCTTTTGCGATCTTAGTTGGAGATCCAGCAAGACCAAGGTTAGAATCCTCTACATCTTTAAGGTCTTTTCTTCCCCAAACAGTTACTTCTGCATCATATGCATCAAAGATTCCACCTGGAGTCATATATCTTGGCTCGTTTAACTCAGCTAATGCTGTAACTAAGCAAGGCATTTTAGCTTTTAAGATGTGGTATCTATCTTCATACTGACGCTGTACAACTACGCTGTCACCGTCAATTTTAATGTCTTCTGCATAAGAGATAACTGGAATATCAAGATGTTCAGAAATCTGTGGTCCAACCTGAGCTGTATCACCATCGATAGCCTGACGTCCTGTGATGATCAGATCATAGTCAAGATTTCTTAATGCTCCAGCTAATGTAGTAGAAGTTGCCCATGTGTCAGCTCCTCCTAATACTCTGTCAGTTACAAGGATACCTTTATCAGCACCCATTGCCATAGCTTCACGAAGAACTTCGTCAGCTTTTGGAAGTCCCATTGTAAGAACTGTAACTTCAGCTCCATATTCATCTTTAATTCTAAGTGCTGCTTCTAATCCAGCTTTGTCATCTGGGTTCATGATAGTAAGCATAGCACCTCTGTCTAATGTACCATCTGGGTTGAATTTAACTCCACCTTTTGTATCTGGTACCTGTTTTACACAAACAACTATCTTCACGGTAAGTACCTCCCTATTTCAATAAGTTTCCAGAAATAACCATACGCTGAACTTCAGATGTTCCTTCGTAGATTTCTGTGATCTTAGCATCGCGCATCATACGTTCTACATCGTATTCTCTGATGTATCCGTAACCACCATGTAACTGAACAGCTTTTGTTGTTACTTCCATAGCAACTTCTGCTGCATATAATTTAGCCATAGCAGCTTCAACACTGTATACTTTCTGAGTAGCTTTAGCCATAGCAGCTTTGTATACTAACTGTTTTGCAGCTTCTACTTTTGTTGCCATATCAGCTAACTGGAACTGTGTATTCTGGAACTGTCCGATAGAACGTCCGAACTGTTTTCTTTCTTTTACATATTCGATTGTTCTTTCTAAAGCACCTTCTGCAAGTCCAAGAGCCTGAGAAGCGATACCAATACGTCCTCCATCAAGAGTATGCATTGCGATACCGAAACCTTTACCCTGTTTTCCTAACAGATTTTCTTTTGGAATACGGCAGTCTTCGAAAATTAATTCATATGTAGCTGATCCACGGATACCCATTTTCTTTTCTTTTGTTCCGAATGTGAAACCTGGAGTTCCTTTTTCTACGATGAATGCAGAAATTTCTTTCATCTTTCTTCCGCGTTTTTCAACAACACCTGTTACTGCGATTACGATATAAACATCTGCGTAGCTACCATTTGTAATGAAGCACTTAGATCCGTTTAATACCCATTCGTCTCCGTCTAATACGGCTTTTGTCTGCTGTCCCTGTGCATCTGTACCAGCACCTGGTTCTGTCAGACCAAAAGCTCCTAATTTCTTACCAGATGCTAAATCTGGGATATATTTTTTCTTCTGTTCTTCTGTACCAAAAGTCTGGATTGGATCGATACAAAGAGATGTATGTGCAGAAACGATAACACCTGTTGTACCACAAACTTTTGATAATTCTTCAACACACATAACGTATGTTAATGGATCGCATCCCTGTCCACCATATTCTTTAGGAACTGGAATACCTAAGAATCCTGCTTTAGCCATTTTTGCTACAGTTTCAACTGGAAACTGTTCATTTTCATCCACGTCCTGTGCAAGAGGCTTTACTTCTTTTTCAGCAAACTCTTTGAAAAGAGTTCTTGCCATTTCATGTTTCTTACTTAATGTGAAATCCATTCTTTATTCCTCCATCATGATTTCTATAAAGTTAACTTCTGCATCCGGAGTTCACCATCTCCGGATGCAAAAGAAAAGCTCTTTTTCTTACTTGCTGTAATCGTAGAATCCTTTACCAGTCTTACATCCTAATAATCCTCCACGAACCATCTTTCTTAATAATGGATGTGGACGATATTTTGTATCACCGAATTCATTGTAAAGTACTTCCATGATTGCAAGGCAAACATCTAATCCAATTAAATCACCTAAAGCTAAAGGTCCCATTGGATGGTTTGCTCCTAATTTCATAGCTGTATCGATACCTTCTACAGAAGCTACTCCATCAGCATAGATTCCGATTGCTTCGTTGATCATAGGGATTAAGATTCTGTTAACTACGAATCCAGCACCTTCTTCAACCTGTACAGGTGTTTTACCGATTTCTTCAGCGATTGCTTTGATCTTATCAACAACTTCTTTTGGTGTGTTGATACCAGCGATAACTTCAACCAGTTTCATAACAGGAGCTGGGTTAAAGAAATGCATACCGATCATTGGACGATCAAGCCCTGCACCGATTTCTGTGATTGATAAAGAAGATGTGTTTGTAGCAAAGATAGCATCTTCTTTACAGATATCCTGTAATTCTTTGAATGTCTGTTTTTTGATTTCCATGTTTTCGATAGCTGCTTCTACGATTAAATCACAATCTGTACAGATATCTTTTACACCTGTTGTGATCTTTGCTAAGATAGCATCTGCAGCTGCCTGTTCCATTTTTCCTCTTGCAACACGTTTTTCTAAACCTTTTGCGATTTTAGCTTTTCCGTTTGCTGCAAATTCTTCATTGATATCACATAAGCATACTTCATATCCTTCTGTCTGTGCAAATGCCTGTGCGATTCCGCTACCCATTGTTCCAGCGCCGATTACTCCAACTTTCATTATAATTCCTCCTGTAAAATTACTTTACTATGTAATTTTCCTGTCTGCGGAAATACCGCAGACGGGAAATAGACCTAACTTAATTCTTATTTGTTCTGGAAAGGAACAACTTTTAATTTCTTGGATTTATCTTTCTCTAAGAAGTTACCCATTCCTGCTTTCTGATCTTCTGTTTCGAAACAGCTTCCGAAAGCTTTTTCTTCTACAACGATTGCCTGATCCATATCTACCTGAAGACCATCATTGATTGCTTTCTTACATGCACGCACTGCGATTGGTGCATTAGATGCGATCTTGTTTGCTAATTTCTTAGCTGCTGCTAATAATTCTTCCTGTGGATATACTGCATTTACTAATCCAATTCTGTAAGCTTCTTCTGCTTTGATGTTAAATGCTGTATAGATCATTTCTTTTGCTTTTCCTACTCCGACGATACGAGCAAGTCTCTGTGTACCACCGAATCCTGGTGTGATTCCAAGACCAACTTCAGGCTGTCCAAAGATTGCGTTTTCTGAACACAGTCTGATGTCACAGCTCATAGAGATCTCACATCCTCCACCTAAAGCAAATCCGTTAACTGCTGCGATCACTGGAATTGGGAATGTTTCAATCTTACGGAATACATCGTTTCCGATCTTACCGAAAGCTTCTCCTTCTTCTTTTGTTAATGTGCTCATCTCTCCGATATCAGCACCTGCAACGAAAGATTTATCTCCTGCACCTGTTAATACAACGGCTCTTGTTGTTTCTAAGTCGATTGCATCAAAAGTTGCTTCGATTTCTTTTAATACTTCACTGTTTAATGCGTTTAATGCTTTTGGACGGTTGATTGTTACAACACCTACAAAACCATCCTGTTCATATGTAACGAATTCCATGTTAGAATTCTCCTTTCCTAATTACTTTAAATTAATTAGTCTCTTTCAACGATAGTTGTGCAACCCATTCCACCACCGATGCAAAGTGTTGCAAGACCTTTCTTAGCGTCTCTCTTCTGCATTTCATGAAGCAGTGTAACGAAGATACGGCATCCTGAAGCTCCTACTGGATGTCCAAGAGCGATTGCTCCACCGTTTACGTTTACTTTGCTCATATCGAAGTTTAAGTCTCTTGCTACTGCTACAGACTGAGCTGCGAAAGCTTCGTTTGCTTCGATCAGATCCATATCGTCGATTGTTAAGTCTGCTTTTGCTAAAGCTTTCTTTGTAGAAGCAACTGGTCCAACACCCATGATAGATGGATCTACACCACCAAGAGCTCCTGTTACATATGTAGCCATTGGTGTAACACCTAATTCTTTGGCTTTTTCTTCGCTCATTACTACAACTGCTGCTGCACCATCGTTGATTCCTGATGCGTTACCAGCTGTAACAACTCCACCTTCTTTTCCTGAGCAGCATCTTAATCCTGCTAAAGATTCAGCTGTTGTTCCAGCTCTTGGTCCTTCATCTGTATCTACGATAACTGTTTTCTTTCTCTGTTTAACTTCTACAGGAACGATCTCATCTTTGAATCTTCCTGATTCCTGAGCTGCGACTGCTTTCTGCTGAGAAGCTGCTGCAAACTCATCTAATTCTTCACGAGTTAATCCCCACTGATCTGCTACGTTTTCAGCTGTGATCATCATATGATAGTGATTGAATGCATCTGTTAATGCATCATTAACCATTGTATCTACCAATGTTCCGTTGTTCATACGATATCCGAAACGTGCTTTTGGTAATGCAAATGGAGCCATTGACATGCTTTCCATACCACCGGCAACAACGATATCAGCATCTCCTGCCTGAATCATCTGTGCTGCCATGTTTACACAGTTTAATCCTGATCCACATACTACGTTAACTGTAACTGCTGGTGTTTCGATTGGAAGTCCTGCGTTTAAGGAAGCCTGACGAGCAACGTTCTGTCCTAATCCTGCCTGGATAACGCATCCCATGTATACATGGTCTACCTGATCAGCTGGAACTCCTGCTCTCTTTAATGCTTCTTTGATTACGATTGATCCCATGTCTACTGCTGGTACTGTGCTGAGTACTCCACCCATTTTACCAATCGCTGTACGGCATGCTCCTGCGATAACTACTTTCTTTGCCATATCAATTTTCCTCCATATTCTTGATTATTGTGCTTTGGCGATCTTCTCTCTCGCCGATATGTTAATACTATCACAATCTTTTCTTATTTTCAATTGCTATTTTTTAAAAAGATTTTCAATAAATTGTGCAAAGTGCCAAAAACCGCATAAATACGTGTTTTTTCAATGTATACAATGTCCTTGTCGGATTGTATTTTTTTTAACACAATCCGACATAACTTATAACACTTTCTCAACGAATCGATAGCTTTCTTGTATTTTTTATGAAATAATCATGGTTTTTTCGTGAAAAAAATAACAATTTTTACAATATAAATATATTTACAATCTTTATAAATTAATTTTTTGTTAAATTTACTTCACTTTTAACATGTCTAGCTTTACGCATCCCTGTATTTTTTCATAAAAAGAAAATATCTTTTTATTCTTATAAAAAATGCCCATATCTTTAAAAAAATTATTTCTGTATACACAAAAAGAGAGCTTGGTATGTGCGTTAAAATACCAAGCTCTCTTTTCTCTTCTATATTATATTATTGTCTTCTGATCATTAACGATCCTGCATACTGATACAATCGATCGCTACCGGACCACCTCTGACTACTTCAATATTTGTATAACGTTCTTTAAACACCTTTAAAATAGAATCGTTCTTTGTCTCTGTACGAATTGCTTCTATTAATAAGCTGTCTTTTCCCATATCCTTGATCAGGAAACGGAACACTTCTGCCATCTGGAAGATCTCAGCCATCTGCTTCTCTGTGAGACTTTTTACTTTGATAAACATGATCTCCTTTGTTCGGATCGATGTATCTGTATAGTCAATGACTTTAATAACTTCCACACTTCGATTTAACTGTTTCTTTACCTGTTCAAATGTCTTTTCATCTGCATCAATACAGATCGTCATACGAGACATTGTTGGGTCTTCTGTTTCTCCAACTGTAAGACTGTGTATATTGTAGGCTTTTCCAGAGAATAGTCCGGAAATTCTTGCAAGAACACCAACACGGTTTTCTACGAACAAGGACAGCCATCTTCTTTCCATCTGATTATCCATTTTCATTCCTCCTATTCTTCTCCGCGTTCCATGATCAGATCTGTGATAGATCCATTTGGTTTTACCATTGGCATAACAAGTTCTTCATTCTCAATGATAAATTCAATGATCGTTGGTCCGTCTGTTTTCGCTTTTGCTTTCTCAAATGCTGGGATGATTTCTTCTTTCTTAAAGACTCTAATTCCCTGTGCTCCGTAACTTTCAGCAAGTTTTACAAAATCTGGTGTATATGGAGGGCATTTTGAAAAATCCCCATCACAATGATGTTCACAACTCTTTCTTCTTCTTAAACATGTACCTGCGTATGCTTTATCATAGAATAGATCCTGCCACTGTCTTACCATTCCAAGATATCCGTTATTTAAAATACAGATCGTAATAGGAAGTTCCTGGATCACAGCCGTTGCGATCTCTTGGGAATTCATCTGAAATCCTCCATCACCAGATACACAAACAACTTCTCTTCCTGGATTACCGATCGCCGCACCGATCGCTGCTGGAAGTCCATAACCCATTGTTCCGAGTCCACCAGATGTCAGCATCTGTCGTCTTCCATATAGTTGTAAGAACTGTGTCGTCCACATCTGATTCTGTCCAACATCTGTTGTCACAATTGGTTCATCAAAGTATTCATTGATCGCATCAATAACCTGTTTTGGAACTAATTTTTCTTTTTCTTCCATTACTAATGGTTTTTGCTCATGCCATTCATTCATTCTTGATAACCATTCATCTACTTTACATGGTTCTTCATTTTCTGCAATAGACAGCATTAATGCGATGGCTTCTCTTGCATCTCCTACCAATGGCACATCAACTGTAACATTTTTAGAGATCGCTGCTGTATCAATATCAATATGAATGATCTTGGCATCCGATGCAAATGTTCCAAGTTTTCCTGTGATTCGGTCATTAAATCTTGTTCCAATGGAGATCAACAGGTCGCAATCATTTACCGCCTGATTCGCAGCATAATTTCCATGCATTCCGATATTTCCATAATATAATTCATGATTTGTTGGTACGATCCCTCGTCCCATGATCGTTGTAACAACTGGGACCTTTAATGTTTCCATTAGTTTGCACATCTCTTCTTGTGCATTTGCGATCTTCGCACCACCACCAATTAAGAATAATGGGCGTTTCGCATCATAGATCATATTCATTGCGCGAAGAATCTGTCCATGATGTGGTTTCGTGTTTGGTTTATATCCACGAATATTGACTTCTTCTGGATATTCATCACTTCCTAATTCTGCCATTACATCTTTTGGGAGATCTAATAAGACTGGTCCCGGTTTTCCTGTTCTTGCAATATAAAATGCCTCTTTGATCAGACGATTTAAATCTTCTCTTTTACGGACAACAATAACAAATTTCGCGATATTTCTTGTAACTCCGACAATATCGATCTCCTGAAATGTATCATTACCGATCAGATTTGTTGCAACCTGTCCTGTAAAACATACCAATGGCACACTGTCATAATTCGCTGTTGCGATTCCTGTAACAAGATTTGTGGCACCTGGTCCGCTTGTTGCCAGACAGACACCAACTTTTCCTGTAGCTCTTGCATATCCATCTGCCGCATGGATCAACCCCTGCTCATGTCTTGGGAGAACCAGTTCTACTTGATCCTGCTTATAGATTTCATCAAAAATATCAATGACACACGCACCCGGGTATCCAAAGATCTTCTCTACACCTTCTTCCTGTAATGCCTTTACCAGAAATTCATTTCCTGTCATTTTACCCATACTACATCTCCTCCATCTCTTCTTCCAGATTAGTCTCATCTAGTGTATATTTCACTTCTTCCTGAGCCTGTATTTTAAAATCTTCCACCTGTTCTTCTCCAACAACTGGAAGATCATCTGTTGATCTTACTCCAAAACATCTCAAAAATTCTTCTGTCGTACGAAACAAGATTGGACGCCCGATCGCATCTAGCCGTCCAGCCTCTTTGATCAGCTGGTATTCTAACAGTTTGTTGATCGGATGATCACATTTCACACCTCGGATTGCTTCAATCTCTTGTTTCGTTACTGGCTGCTTATAAGCAATGATCGATAACGTCTCAAGCATTACATCTGTAAGCCTTGGTTTCTTTGGATGATTCACAATTCTTATCAATGATCCATAATATTCTGTTTTGGTACAAAGCTGATAAGCATCATCCAGTTCCAATAACCGGATCCCTCTCTCTTCTTTGTCATATTCTGCCTGTAACTGTTTGATCAACTCATCAAACTGTCCATCATCTATCTCAAGTGCTTCCATCAGCTGCCGCCTTGTCACACTCGTTCCCATCGAAAATAAAATTCCTTCGATCGCTGCAAGTTTATTCTTCATAAATTCATTACTCCAGTGCCTGTATGAAAATATCATCTTCGATATTTTCCTGTTGAACGAAAATCTTTCCTGTCTTCATCAATTCAAGAACCGCCAGAAATGTGACGATCACTGCTTCCTTTGTCTCCTGTTCGTTTAGAAGGTCATAAAAATTCATTTCTTTATATTGTATAATATAATTATACACTTCCGTGATCTTATCTTCTAATTTAATCTCTTCCTGCTTGATCTCTCCAAATTCGCTTCGGATCGGATCTAACTTATCCTGTCGCTTTCTCATCACAAACTGAAAAACTTCCGAAAGCTTCTGTAAAGTTACATCTGATAACATCTGCACAGGATCGATCTCTTCTCTGTATGCCAGTACTTGCGGTGGAATATCTGGTGATCTGAAAAAACTCTTCTCTGCCGTCATCTCTCGTTCTTTCAACTGTAGAGATGCATATTTATAAATCTTATATTCGATCAGTCTTCTTACAAGTTCTTCTCTCGGATCTCCTTCTTCTTCCTCTTCTTCCTTCACTGGAAGCAACATCTTTGCCTTGATCTTTAACAATGTAGCCGCCATGACAAGAAAGTCACTCATCACATCAAGATCTTCCTCTTCCATAGAGCGAATATAATCAAGATACTGGCTTGTGATCTCAGAGATCGGAATATCATAAATATCCACTTTATTCTTCTCGATCAGATGCAACAGAAGATCTAATGGTCCTTCAAATGCATTTACCTTAATATCTATTCCCATAAATCAGTCTCTCTTCTTTAATTCAATGCACGAAATCTCTGGTTTATTAAACAATCTTAATTTGATGGAATGGTTCCCAAGTCCTCGGCTTAAGATCATCGTTGTCTCTCCCTCATGAAACTCTCCTGCATCGTATTTTGGAAAAATCTGAAATTGTGGTGAGATCACACCTCCAAATTTCGGAATCCTTACCATTCCTCCATGAAAATGACCAGCTAAGACAAGATCACTGCCCCAATCTGCATATGTTTTTAAATAGTTTGGGTTATGTGCTAATAAAATATGAAAAATGTTTCCTGGAGAACTTCCTACCACAGATTCCATATGAGAAAGCGGCATGCGCGGTACATGAAATCTCTGATAATATTTCTTCTCAAGATCAAATGCTGTTAAAGAAATAAATCCAGTCTCTGACTGAATTACGATCGTTTCATTCGAAATGTGATGTATGTTATACTCTTTCAGACTATGAACATAATCTTTATACCGCACACCAAAGATTTCTTCATTCCTTGCAAGTTTCAGTTCGTGGTTTCCATCCGCATAATAGATCGGATACTTTGCAGATAATTCTTTCATCAGTGCAAGCGGCACTTCCTCATTCGAAGATTCGCGGCTTATTACCATATCTCCTCCAACCAGGATCATATCCGGTCTGCATTCATCAATTCGTTCGATCAATTCCTGATTATTCTCTCCAAACTGTGCACAATGCAGATCTGTTAAAAATACGATCCGATATCCATCAAATGCTTCTGGAATCTTTTCAGACTCTATTTCGTAATATTCAACTGTCAATCTCTTATTTTCATAGCTGCTTAAAAGCGCTGCCACGGCAATTCCCACAACCAACAGCGCTGCTATGACCCATATCCATAAAGGAATCATAAACACTCCTTCTCTCTGTTTCCCAATCCATCTTCTGATTCGTAAGTGTCTTTTTCCTATTTTACTAGATACAGCAAAAAAAAACAACCCATAGCACAACATCTTTAGGAATATTGTACAAAAAAAGAGAACGCCAGATCCTGACATCCTCTTTTTCTGATTCATATGATATTACTGTCTGGAAAGCAGCCTTATTTTACGATTGCGATCGTGCTTCCGATATCAAGTGCTGGAAGCTCGGCTTTTTCCATGCAGATAGTTCCTGGAAGACACTCAGCGTCTTCTCCACCGAAGTTATATGTAACATGTCCTAAATTTTTCAGATTCTCGTTGGCAACTTCTCCAACTTTTACAATCTTGAATTCTTTACCGTCAATTACAAGTTTACATCCAGGAGTTACTTCTCCATCTACTGGATTTACATCGATGGAATAGCAGAAATCTTTCAGAGTATCTGGTGCGTTATCACCAAATGTAACGAAGATCCCTTCTTCTCTAAATGCGTCTACCATAGCTCCTTTTCCTTTAATCGTTACCTGATACATAATACTACTTTCCTTTCTCCACTAATAATTATTTTTATTTTGCTGCATATAATCCAAAGCTTGCTAAGTAACCAACGATAACTCGAGGTACACCAGTGATAAATCTTGAGTACAGTACAGCTGGTACACCAACTTCTACTGTTTCAGGATCTGCTTCTGCAAGTCCAAGTCCTACTGGAACGAAGTCACAAGCACACTGTGTATTGATCGCAAATAATGCTGGAAGTGCAAGGCTTGGTTCAATGTTTCCTTTACCAATTTCTACACCGATCAATGTTCCGACGATCTGAGCAATTACAGCTCCAGGTCCAAGCAGACAGCTTAAGAATGGAATAGAACAAATAAATCCTAAGATTACAAGTCCGATGATATTTCCACATAATGGCTGTAATAATTTAGCAAACCAGTTACCGAATCCAGATCCCTGAATGATACCGATCAGCAATGATACGAATCCCATGAATGGAATGATCGTATGAAGTACTGTGTTTGTAGATTCTTTCGCTGCACTATTGAAAGTAGCAACGACTTTACCAGCTCCCATACCAATTCTCTGAATAAAGCTTGATTTTGATGAGCTTCCCATTGTTTCAGATACTTTCTTATCTGCGCTGTATTTGAAATCTTTTTCTTCTTTTGCAGGTGCTGCTTCTGAAATAGGTGCTGCAGATCCATCTGCTAATGCAATATTATCGTTTTTAACACCTGATACGTAAATATCTTCTGTGATATATTTTGCCATTGGTCCAGATTTTCCAACTGGGTTGATATTGATCGTTGGAATTCTCTTCTGTGGGTAAATTCCACAACGAAGTGTTCCACCACAGTCAATGATCACAAGGAAGATTTCTTCTTCTGGAACAGATGTCTTAAATCCGTTAACTGGACGGCATCCTGTTAATTCTACGATTTTAGGTAAGATATCAGGTTCTGCTCCACCACCTGTGATATATAATAATACGTCTTTTCCTTCTTTAGGTTCTACTGTTAATGGACCACCAAATCCACCGCTTCCCTGTGTGATCGTAATCGCTCTATATTCTGACATAGTTTTTCCTCCTAATTATATTCGTAAATCCATCTTATTTCAATTCGTTACTTAATTCGATTCCCTGCTGTTTCATAACCATCTTTGTTGTAAAGTCTGTTACCCATCCTGAGAAGAAGTTCATAACAAGACCAACTAACATATAACGAAGACCTAATTCTGTCATATCAAATCCAGCTTTCTGAACACCCTGTGCAATTCCAAGGTAGATAAAAATTTCACCTGGGTTAATATGAGAGAAAATTCCACTGTTTGTATGGCAATGATAAGAAGCTGATGCATAATAGCTTGGTTTCATTCTTTCTGGAAGGAATTTACCCATTGATAATGCCATTGGGTTTCCTAACATAAATGCTGAAATAAATGGTAATACTCCATATGCAAGGATTACGTTTCCTGAACATAATTTAGCAAATTTATTAACTCTTTCCTGTCCGATCAGGGCGATGATCGTATTCATTAAGATTAACAGTAATAATACCTTTGGTACGATTCCTGACACCCAGCTTACAAATGTTTCTGCACCTGTATCAAATAATCCCATGAATCCTGATGCACCTTTAATAATGATATTCATATAGTTCTCCTTTCATTTCAGGCTTTTTTCTTATTGACACCGTAAATCTTGTCTCCAATTCTTGTAAACAGACTCGGTTTTTCTAAGACTTCGCCTCCACTCATAATCGTGTTGTAATTTGAGGAAGCATTGAGCACTGCTCTTCTTAAGGATACACCGATCGTTGCACAATCATCTTTTTTAATCGTTCCAACATCAATTCCATTAAAGAAATCCCAGTTTTTAAATCGTGCAAGCATTGTAAATCCTCTCATAAAGCAACCATCTATGATCACTCCATCCTGATCGATCGCAAACATAACGATCGCACCTGCATGAAAACCGCCTTTTGCCTTTCCTATGGCAACCCGGCCTTTTTTTCGAAGTTTTGTATAAAATTTATTAAAACTTTTCATCTGCACCATCTGAAATAAAAACTGCAGACAAAATGCTGCAAGCATCGCCACAGCTATGACCATAAATGACATCGTCTTCCTCCTTTTCGTTTACTCAAATATATTATTTTCTTCTGCAATATAGAGAAGAAATTCTCTGTAGCTTTCCATTTTCTGGATCTTAGGAATGACATCCGGTTTCTTGCCGATCGACAAAATATCATCATATAATCTGACAAGTACTGTGTCATCTTCCATTGATTCAGGGATTCCCAGTAAAATGATGATCCGGATATTTCCGTATTTATCATCTTTTAACATATCTGGAAACACACCCATTGCCAATGTTAATTTTGGCAGCATATTCTTTGTATGTGGAAACGCAATATTCTGGTCAAGAACCATTGTTGAATATTTTTCACGTTCTCTCACTCTCTGGGCAAATCCTGCATCAAGTTCTCCCTGATTGGTAAGTGCCCTTGCCATCCGGTCAACGTTCTCATCATATGAACTTTCTTGATCCAGAACAAAAAATCTCGTTTCATCTAATAGATTCATGAACAATGAATCTATTCCCTTTCGGATCGTTCGTCCTGCTTCAGAAAGGTATCTCATATTTTCAAATTTACGTTGAATATATTCTCTATCGAATACTTCATCCATAAAAACGACCGGGGTCTTCGTATCCATATGTAATTCTGTCGTCGTAACAATATAATCAAAATCATCTTTGCGATTTTCATCGAAGATACCATAGAAAAATTCAAATTCCGGTTCTACATCAAAGACTTTCTTTAACTGATTCTCGATCAGACGTCCGATGATCTTTCCAGATCCGCAAACGATCGCGATCTTGCATCGTTTCTCTTCTGGTTCCTGCTCTAATAAAAACACTCCAAAATAAGCAGCCAGAAATCCCATCTCATCTTCTGTCATCTCGATTCCTACGCGTTCTTCCAAAACACCTTTTGCGATCTCCGCCATCTTATAGGCTACACTGTATTTGATCTTGAAATCATCAACCATCGGATTATAAATATGGAAGCCATATTTTAGCCGGTTGATCATAAAAAATACGTGATAGACAAAATCATCAAATAATTCATTTGCTACAACTGTTACATTAAGTTCTGCTTTGATCCGATCTAAAATTTCAATGATAAGATCTGCAACACCTTCCGAAATACTGATCTTTTGCTCGATCTCTGCTGTATTTGCCGGTGTTCTCATTCCTGCTACAGATATGCTTAAAAACAATCGCTCTTCTTTGGATATCTGATATCCTTTGACCTGTTCAATTTCATTAAGGAACTCATCCACGATCATATATGCTGAACTTCCGTATAATTCTTCATATTTCGGCTCCAGCTTTTTGATCGTATGACCACTTTCCATTCTCTGGATCATCACAACAAAAAATCTGTAAAAGAAACCAAATCCCAGTGCATCCATCGATAATCTTTCCTGAAAATCATATAGTTTTTCACGAATTGTCTGTCCAAGTGGGAAGTTTAAATACAGTTGTTCATAAATATTTTCTAAGATGAATAGACGAATGTTAAACTCATCGCCGCAAAGAGCCAGTCCTGTATTTGCTTTTCCTTTGATCTTCAGGTCGTATTTCTCGATTGCCTTTCTTAATCGATTCAGATCACTGATCGTTGTTGTTCTGGCAACCTTCATCTCCTCAGAAAGATCATCGGTAAGATATGGTTCCTCGGCATGCATCAGCTGCCAGAACATATATGCCATTCTTGTATGACTAGAATTAAAAAGGTCTTCCTGCTTATATATCTTATTGCGGATTTCTGTAAAACCTTTCGGTGCAAATACGATCAGTTTACATGTTCCCTTGTTATTACTGATACATGCGTATCCTCCAAGCAGGCAATTCAATTCCTTAATGTCATTGCGGATCGTTTTTTGCGACACATCAAGCTTCGCCGCGAGGCTTTCTACACTGCAAACAGATTGCATTTCGATATTCTTTAAAATAACTGCGATTCTGTTTTCATTGTTAAAAAGCTGTTTCATATTGATCCTCTTTTCTATTGATACAGGTTAATTGTTTTTAACCTCTTGTTTTTCCTCCTGCTACGTTCACTGTAACTCCATGAACATAAGAAGCTCTCTGACTTGCAAGATATACACACATATCTGCAACTTCTGATAATTTACCAGATCTTCCTAGTGGAATTGTAGATGTTTTAGAATATCCAGCTCTTAAGTCATCTACTGTGATTCCTCTTGTATATGCTAATGCTGATTCATAAGCAATTGTACGAAGTCCTGTAGCTTCCATGATTCCAGGTGCTACTCCGACAACTCTGACTCCCTGTTTTCCAAGTTCTTTTGCCCAAGATCTTGTTAAAGAGTTTACAGCGTTCTTTGTTGCTGCGTAAACGCTCTGTCCTTCAGATCCTTCCAGACCACTTTCAGAAGACATGTTAATGATGACTCCTTCACCTTTTTCAACAAGCACACGTCCAACAGCCTGTGCACAGAAGAATACACCCTTTAAGTTTACGTTGCAAACTTTATCCCATACTGCTTCATCTAATTCATACTGTCCTTTTGGATCTTTTGGATCTACTAACAAACGAGGGATGTTGATTCCGGCATTGTTTACTAATACGTCGATCGTTCCGAATGTTTCTTTGGCTTTTTCTACCATTGCTTCAACATCTGCTACTTTTGTAACATCTGTTTTCACATACAGTAATTTTCCTGCTGCTTCGTCCATCTCTGGTGCTTCAGGTGCCATATCAGAAATGACTACGTTAGATCCTGCATTTAAGAATCCCTGTGCAACTGCTTTTCCGATTCCAGATGCTCCACCAGTTACGATGACTGTTTTTCCTTCAAGATTTAACCAAGATTCGCTCATTATAATCCTCCTTTGAATCTGTGTTTCTTTGCTTCATGAGTTCATTATATAGAGCGTCAAGGAAAAATTTAATTCTTTCATTTTCCATCGTGAAGAAATTTTGTGGACTTATTACAAAAAATGGCTTAAAATCAGGAAATATTGGGTAGAAATTCTTTTTATCTGCGTCAAAAAATCTGCCTTATTTATCGTTTCTTGTGCCAGGATCTTCTCTTTGTGGATCATGATATCACCTTTGATATATTGAATCTCACCGATCTTCTGTCCTTTCTTCACTGGTGCTTTCACAGAATCTATCTTGATCTTTTTCTTGATCCTTCCCTTCTGTGTTTTAATATCGATCAGGTCAGCAGTGATCTTTTCCTGACAAGATACTTCTGATCTCTGGCCCTTTTGTACCAGAATCTTTCCGATTTCTTTTCTTGTAGTTTCGCTGTGTATCCGCTGGCAATTTGAAAATCCATAGTCCAAAAGAGTGCTTGCATCTTTGACCCTTGCCTTAGAGCTTTCACACCCCATCACTACCGCGATCATATAAATCTTATTTCTTGTTGCAGTTGCACTTAGACAAAATCCTGCTTTCCCTGTACTTCCAGTCTTCATTCCTGTACATCCATTGTACTGGCGGATCAGTTTGTTCGTATTACTTAAACCAAATTCTTTCTCACCTTTTTTCGTTTTATGTATGATCGTATCCATCCAGATCTTTGTATATTTAAAAACTTCTGGATATCTTTGTGCAAGTTCTCTCGTCATCAACGCAATATCATATGCACTTGTCACATGTCCTTTTGCATCAAGACCGCAGGCATTTTGAAATGTCGTATGTTTCATCCCAAGCTCTCTGGCTTTTTTGTTCATTCTGGATACGAATGCTTCCTCGCTTCCACAGACATGCTCTGCCAATGCAACAACTGCATCATTCGCACTTGAGATCACAACACATTTGATCAATGTTTTTACCTGCTGCTTCTCTCCTGTTTCTAAAAATACCTGTGAGCCGCCCATAGATGCTGCATGTTCACTGACTGTAACCGTATCTGTAAGTTTGATCTTACCTTGCTTTAAGTCTTCAAAAATAAGCAGCAAAGACATTACTTTCGTTACACTGGCTGGTGCAAGTTCCTTATCCTTATCTTTCGCAAATAAGATTTCTTTGCTTTCCTGTTCCATAACTACTGCTGATTTTGCTGAAAGATCAAGTACTGGTGCTGCTGTTTCTAAAAATCTTGCTTCTCTTGCCATGACTGGATAATGAAGGCTTTGAACAAACATTGCTGCAACGAACAGTATCACTTTCCATTTCTGCATCCATCCACCTCAAACCTGTTTGTTATAGTTTAGTGACAGATCCTTAGATTTATACATGATTTCTTTGCAGTATAAGCTTTTTGAAAAAAAGAAAACCAGAAATATCTTCTGATCATATCTCTGATTTTCCTTTGTTTATCTTGCTTTCTTACCCCAACGATTCGCAGATCTCAACTTTTTATATTCATCATATGCTTGTTTTAAGATCTCTTTCTCATTAGGAAATTTCAATAAGTGGTAAGCCTCGTGAAATTTGTAATACCCTGAGTCTACAAAAAACTCTTCCTTCTGAGGTTTTGAGTGATAGTTCTCGGATTCCATCAAGTACCAGTGTACACTCTTTATGATCTGTTCATGAAATGAATAGAAAGAATATTCACTTTTCCCTACATACTTGATGATCGATGCGTCCGCGTCTGTCTCTTCCTTTACCTCACGAAGTGCTGTCTGCTCGTGAGTCTCTCCTTGCTCAACAGTACCTTTCGGAAGTACCCAGCCATCATATCGGTTCTTATAACTTTTGTATAACAGCAAAATCTTTCCTCTAAATATTACGACACCACCACAGCTCGTTGCTTTTGTCACCAGTTACAACCTCCTGTCTCTTAAGCGTTCTTCCTCGCCTAAGTATGTGTGTCTTTCTCTGACAAATATTATACATGGATTGTGAACTGATTTCAACTGCTATCTGTTTTACTCTTTTGAAAACATCAATCCAAAAATGCATGAAATACTTTATCTGCGATCGGTGCCGCAACTCGTCCTCCAGAGTCTCCACCTTCCACAAGAACACTGACTACGATCTTCTTCCCGCCTTTTTCGGCACATCCGATAAACCATGCATGGGAATCTTTCGCACTGTTGTATTCTGCTGATCCTGTCTTTCCATATACATTATAGTGTGAAGAATAAGCCCTTGTTCCAGTTCCCTTTGTGACAACTTTTCTCAACATTTTCTTTAATGTCTCACATTCCGATGCCTCTAAAGGTTCTGACAGTTTTGATGTTTTTGTTTCCTTGATCACTCCACCGTCGATATTTTTGACATTCTCTACCAGATATGGCTGCATCATAACTCCATCATTGGCGATCGCAGACATGACCATCGCATTTTCAAGCGGTGTGATCAAAGTCTGTCCTTGTCCGATCGAAGTGTGTGCCATCTCATTGGTTCCTGATTTCTTGTCAAGAACAAAACGACTGCTGTTTGCAAGAAGATTGATCGGAACTTTCGAATCATACATCAGATCTCCTGCAAGACTTGCGAGTTTTCCTTTGTTGATCTCTTCTGACATATGCACAAATGCACAGTTACAGGATTTCTCGATTGCCTGTTCAAGATTCACCGTTCCATGTGCTTCTCCTCCATAACAATGAATCTTTAAAGTTCCAACCGTTGTATATCCAGTACAATGGTATTTGAAATTCTTATATGTGTTTTTATGTTCTCTCATATATTCTAATGCCGTCACAACTTTAAATGTTGATCCTGGCGGATATAATCCTTGCGTTGCACGGTTTAACAACAACGAATTCTTGCTTGTATTTAATTCTGTCCAGTTTTCTTTGACGTAAGCTGGTCTGTAATCCGGTTTGGATACCATTGCGTAGATCTTTCCTGTCTCTGGATCCATCGCAACAACCGCCCCTTTTTGTCCCTGCAGTGCATAATATGCTGCTTTCTGAACTTTGGTATTTAATGTTGTGTATACATTATCCCCTATACTTTTCTCACCTTTTAAGCTGCTTGCGATCTGTGTCATCAAGTTCGCATCTGATTTTAACAGATCAAAGTTACATACAGATTCCAGTCCTGACTTTCCTTTATCGTTATATCCTACAACATGTGCAAACATTCTGCCATAAGGATAATCTCTGATCTCTGATCCATTTTCAGTAAGTGTCTGTGCCAGCACTTTTCCATCACTACTTATGATCTTTCCTCGTACCACTTTCTCTGCCATGGACTGCAGTCTCCGATTATGCGCATTCGTGATCACATTTTTACTATCTACCGCAACAAAATGTGCAATATAAGCGATCAATGCCAAAAATAATCCAACAAATATATAAGTGATCTGCAGAATCTGGCGGTTTGCTCTTTTTTTCTTTTTCTTCTTTATCTTACTGATTCTTTCGGTTGTTTTGTCTTGTATATTGTTTTTCTGATTCTTGTGCCTTAATATGCTCATATTCTTCTTCCTCGCTATCTGCTAACATATGTAATCCCTGTATGATATTAAAAATGATCAAAGTACTGATCACAGAGGTTCCTCCATAACTTACGAGTGGAATCGTAACTCCGGTGGATGGAATGAATTTTGTCACACCACCGATACTTAAGAATACCTGGAATAAGAAACAAACTCCAAATCCAAGGCATAACAATTTATTAAACAATTTTCTGCTTCTTGTGGAAATATCCATAAAGAGAATAAAACTACTCATTAAAACGAAGATCAGGCAGATTCCAAAGATCACACCAAATTCTTCACAGATCACAGAAAAGATAAAATCTGATTCCCTGACTGGGATATCAAACGGCCGTCCATTTCCAAGTCCCATTCCAAACCAGCTTCCAGTTCCAATGGCAAATAAAGACTGGCACACCTGAAGTCCTCTTCCTTCGATCATAGAAAACGGATCTTTCCATACTGCTACACGGATCTGTACATGAGTAAAGATCTTATCTGCGATAATAGCAGCCACAGATCCTGCTGCCAAACCACCAAATAAGTAACTTGCTTTTGCAGTTGCCACATAAAGCATCATCAGATAGATCACAAAATAAAGCAACGCTCCACCTAAGTCCTTCTCGACAACAAGCACTAATACATAAAGTGCTGCGATCACTGTGATCTTTACCAGATCTTTAAATTCCTTTGCCTTAGAAAGCAGTGCTGCAACAAAGAACACAAAGATGATCTTTACAAATTCAGAAGGCTGAAATTTAAGTCCTGCAATACTGACCCAGTTATACGCCCCATACTTGTTGATACCAAACACGAATACTGTAGACAACAGTAAAAATCCTGCCACTGCATAAAACCATCCAAATTTATTCCAGATCGTGATCTTATGCATCATCAATGGAATAAAACTTGTCACGATCACACTTCCTGCCGCGATCGCAAACTGTTTCATTGCCAGATCAAATGATAATCTTGTTAAGATCACAAACCCGACTCCTAACAAAAAACAGGTGTTATTGATCAGCGGTCTTGAACATCTTTTATAGATTCTTGGAAATACGATCATCAAAATCTCGAAAAAGATCACTTGTGCCGCAAAAAAAATCAAAATCTTTAATTCAAATTCCTGCAAAAACAGTACCGTATAACATAAGAATAAAAATACAAACATATAGATGACCTGATTGTCTAACAGGTCTTCCTTTCTATCTTTATTCTTTGGACGAAATACTGTATAACATGACAGTGTATAGATCAGACACATAATGATGATCAGATATTTTGCTATCGTAGTAATAATGTCTATCATATGGTTTTATAAAACTTCCCTCTTTAGATGCCCTGTCGTATATTCTGTGGCAAGAGAAGTTCTTTCCCCTTTCTGTATAGATTTCGCTGCATTTAAAATCTCCTTGACCTGCACCTCATTTTCTCTCGTAATATGAAAACGGATCACGGATGGATGAAGATCTTTCAGAATTCCTGCTTCATTTCCAACCCACAATGGTTTTCCATTATAAATCTCATTGATGCAGTCACAACAACTTGTGTGAACGAAAAAGTTTGCATTGTAACGATCCTTTAATGTCATCCAAGATGGAGTCTTATCACATCCTCGAAGATTATTCTTCACGCATTGTGCAGACACCATCAATGGCTGATAACCATATAGGAACAGGTCCGCATTCAGAAGTTCTAACTGTTCCATCTCTTTTTTGTTTAATTCCGATGGATACGTCATTCGAATTTGGGTACCTGATAATCTTTGGTATTCTTTGACGGCCTCTTTGTTATATCCATAAAACATGTAATCCGCGATCATTTCCTTTTGATATCCCTCTTCGATCAACCATGAAAATTCTTCTAAATTACGTATGAGCAGGCCATCAATTTCATTTGTAAATATAAGATCTTTATTTGTCTTTAATTCTTCCATCTGACGTTTTCTTGCAATCTGTGGAAGCATCAGATAACATTGTTTTCCCGCAGTCTTTATTTTATTCAGGATAGATTGTGGATCCTTCTGCTGTTTGAGTTCCATCCATGAAAGATAGATCTTCATTACTTTCCTGTCTCCTATTACAATATCCAGGTTCTCAAGATTCTCCATAGAAACTGCAATCTGTATCTTGCTGCCTTCCCATTCCTGATTGCTTGCTGCATCATTTTCTTTGACTGGATCTTCATAAGTTCTTCTGTATTTTAAAATCTTTGTCTGATCCATCTGTGCAAATGCTTCTTTTCTTAGTTTCTTGAGCACAGAGCCTGGTACGAACAAGTTCTCTCCAAGCTCAACTTCTAATTCTTTGAATGTATAGTGAGTCTGCCCTGTTTTCTTAAGAAGCTTCTCAATATCTGCTGGCACAGCACCATTTTTCTGTGCTTCTTCGATCACTGGACCAATTACTTCTACATAATCTTCTCCGTCTTTGAGAATGAGTTTAGCACACTGATCTTTCTGAATTATGATTTTTCCCTTAAGATTTTCTTTCTTTTTCTGTTTTAATCCTTCATCAATCCGTTCGATCATTGGATGATTCAAGGTTCTTTTGATTTCCATGCCTTCATGAAGTTTCTTCATTTTCTGTCCATTTAAAACAACCTTGCTACCTGCTTTGAATTCAGAGGGACTGGTAAGTTCTACCTTTTCTTCTGAATTGATACGGATCTGCAAAGCATCTCCTTTATGGATATCTTCTTGGGCTGTAAATGAAATCTTACCTTTCATAAGTTTGCTAATCTTCCCAACATATAACCCCTGATGGTCTGGTCGTTTCATACTCATCATATCTTTTCCATGATATTCTTTATAATATCCGCCAGTAAATCCCCCACGGTTAAATACTTCCATCAAGATCTTCAGATCCTCAGGTTCTACTTTATATGGTTTTTCTGAAAGATAAAGATCTACGTATTTGCGGTAGATTCTTGTGACTTCCCCGACATATCTTGGACCTTTCATGCGTCCTTCGATCTTTAAGGAATCCACTCCATGATCTAAAATCTCTGGCAAATGTTCAATGGTACATAAATCTTTCAAGCTTAAAGGATATGCATTCTTTGTATTCTTTGTCCCATCAAGATAAAATGGCAGACGGCATGTTCCTGCACATCGCCCACGATTTCCACTTCTTCCACCTAACATACTGCTCATAAAACACTGTCCTGAATAGCAGTAGCATAATGCTCCATGAACAAAACATTCCATGTCAAGTCCTGTATCATCCTTAATCTCCTGAATCTCCTCCAAAGATAATTCCCTTGCTGGAACGACTCGTTTTGCCCCCATTTTCTTTGCGATCCTTGCTCCATGAACCCCTGTGATCGTCATCTGGGTGCTCGCATGAATCTCAAGTTTCGGAAAATATTTTCGGATCACGGATACAGCTCCTAAATCCTGTACAATCACCGCATCTAGTCCTTGCTCATAAAAAGGTTTTAAAAATCCTGGCAATAATGGAAGTTCTTCTTCTTTCATCAGAGTATTGACTGTAAGAAATAATTTTTTGCCATATAAATGTACATAATCGATCGCTTCTAATAGTTCTTCCTTATTAAAATTCCCGGCATAAGCTCTGGCTCCAAACATCTCTCCACCTAAATAGACGGCATCCGCTCCATTTAGAATTGCTGCTTTTAGACATTCCATGGAACCAGCCGGAGCTAATACTTCAATTGGTCTGTTCTTTGTTCTCATCTGTTATCTATCCTCTGGTATTGGTAAATGAAAATGCTCGTAGGCACTTCTTGTTACGACTCTTCCTCTTGGTGTTCTCTGGATCAATCCATTCTGGATCAAATATGGCTCATACACATCTTCGATCGTTCCTGAGTCTTCTCCGATCGCCGCTGCTAATGTATCAAGTCCGACTGGTCTTCCTTCAAATGTCTCCATCATCGTCTTTAATAAATTTCTATCTGTCTGATCTAATCCGATCGTATCAACTTCTAAATGATCCAGTGCATCTCTTGCGATCTCTAATGTGATCTGTCCATCGTATTTTACCTGTGCAAAATCTCGCACACGTTTTAATAAACGATTGGCAAGTCTTGGTGTCCCTCTGGATCTTCTTGCAATCTCTAATGCACCCTCTGGATCGATCCCAATCTCTAAGACTTCTGCAGAGCGTTCAATGATTGTCTGTAACTCTTCACTGTTATAGAAATTTAAACGGTTTACAACGCCAAATCGGTCTCTTAACGGTGCTGTTAACATTCCAGCTCTTGTCGTTGCCCCGACTAATGTAAATCTTGGTAATTCCAAACGGATCGATCTTGCCGCCTGTCCTTTTCCTACTAAGATATCAATGGCATAGTCTTCCATTGCTGGATACAGAACTTCTTCTACCTGACGGTTTAAACGGTGGATCTCATCAATAAATAAGACGTCTCCTTCCTGCAGATTATTAAGAATTGCCGCGATTTCTCCTGGTTTCTCGATCGCTGGTCCACTTGTTACTTTCAAATGCACACCCATTTCATTTGCTACGATCCCTGCAAGTGTTGTCTTTCCTAATCCCGGGGGACCGTAAAACAGTACATGATCTAAAGATTCTCCTCGACTTTTGGCTGCCTCAATAAAAATCTTTAAATTCTCTTTGACTTTTTCCTGTCCAATGTAATCACTTAACATTTGTGGGCGCAGATGATTTTCAATTTTGATATCTTCTTCCACAAGTTCTGTGGAAATCATTCTGTTTTGCATAATTACCCTCTATCTATATCATAATATTCTTCAATGCTTTTTTAAGAAGTTCTTCTGGGGTGAGATCTTTCGCATCTTCTACCTTGTTAACTGCGATCGCTGCTTCACTCTTTGAATATCCAAGACTTACTAATCCTTCGATCGTGATCATCACAGAATCACTACTGTCTGCAGCTGTATCAAAGATCTCTGCTCCTACACCATCTTCTTCTAATTCTTCAAAACTTAACTTATCTTTTAATTCTAAGATCAACTTCTTCGCTCCCTTAGGCCCAAGTCCAGGGGTCTTAGAAATCGTCTTGACGTCTTCACTGATCACTGCCATCTTAAGTTCATAAACGGACAGCGTTGATAATACAGACAATCCTACCTTCGGTCCGATCCCATTGACTCCAATCAGAAGTTCAAATGCTTCTTTCTCTTCTTTTGATAAAAAGCCAAATAAACTGACATCATCTTCTCTTACATGCATATGGGTATAGATCTTGATTTCTTGTCCAATCTTGGGAAAAGATTCTCCTCTCATCGGAACCATCATCTGGTACCCAATCCCATGATTATCTACAACCACCATCCCTGGTGACATATCTTCTAATATTCCTTTTATATATGAAATCAATTTGGTTTCTCCTTATTCTGTCTTTTTCCATTCGTTTCGTATTATACCTTATCATGTCCTAACAGTCCAGTCTATTGGATCAGAATTCATAAATAAATCGTACATATGTTCTTATATTAAATACTCATGTGCTGAGAGTATCAAAAGTATAAAGGTCTCTAAAAAGTCTCTTAAGAGACCTTTAGAGACCCTTAAGAGACTTTTAGAGACCTTTATAATCTATATCTGGTTTTTGGTCCACTTCCAACCTTTTTAATATAACCTTTATCCAACAGTTTTCCTATGATCTTTCTTGTCGCCGACTTTGTTTTGTATCCACAGATATCTGTCGCTTTTCCCATACTGATTTCTGTATGTGCCTTTATATATTCCATAATGATCAGCTCTTTGTCTGTAAGGTCTTTGGCATCATATTCATACATTGATTCATTTACCATATCTTTTCTCAGATCTGCAGCTCCGGGAATATAAACAATCTGACCTACCTTTAATCTTAAAGTAACTCTTTCTGTCCTCAATGAAATATCATACTCTGGTTTCTCCCAATGTTGTTCTTCCCATGCTGTCATAATCTTATCTACTCCGCTTCCTGCACGTTCTCCTACATTAACAAAACCAAACATCTTTAACAGATTCGGATTCCGCGGATCACTGTTCCCTCCAGCATAAAATTCTTCTTTTGTAATACGGATCGTCCCAGGATTTGAAATTGTAATTTCTTTTCCGTGCTTTATGATCACAATTCCTCGTCTTCCATAATAGTTGGAATGTACCAATGCATTTGCTACCGCCTCGTTCAATGCATCATGCACCTCCACACGATCCACACGGATTCCTTCTCTGCGATTCACAAACGGTACTGCGACATCATCGTCAATCCTTGTTGTCACTTTATAAAAAAAGTCAAATAAATTACCACTCCAGTCTCCTTCATTCGAATGTGTCCGATACAGCCACCGTACACCTTTCTCATCACATTCTTCCCTGTAATCCAAGAAATAATCTGGGAAAACATCTGTAATACGATCAGCATCACCAAACATCAAGATTCCTGCCACAGTTGGTGAAACCGCTCCCTTCTTATTCTTTGCAGCCGCTTTTAATTTGATCAGGAATTCATCTTTCATCAATTTGTTCCATGGATGACCTTCATGGAGCTGTTCAAAAAGTACCCGATATCCCTTCACGGTCTCCATATTCAACGCATCCAGTTCCATGTCCTCCAAAATCTCAGAATCTATCGATTTATCTCTCTGATCTGCAAACATTGCCCTTACGGAAGCTTCTGTACATAAAAAATCTCCCTCATAATCTCTCCGATAGGTTCCTTTCATCGGATCTGTTCCTACATAAACTGGTTTATCATGCCTGTCTGCTGCCGGAATCTGAATCTCAAGCAATTTCTTTCCGTCATATTCTACTACCTTAACATGATGATTTAATAAAATATTTCTTGATATCTTATTCCTGTCATTTAAAACACTCCAGAAATTCTTCTGATATTTTATGATCTGTTTCTCTGATAATCCTTGGATCGTAAAAGAATCCCTGTGTTCTTTGATTCCAAGAAGAATGCTTCCTCCTTCTGTATTCGCAAATGCTGAATATGTCTCCCATATACTTTCTGGGAGCCCTCCTTGTGCAAGTTTACATTCTCTTTCGTGGTTTTCATCTAATTGCAATGCTTTCAATACCTGTTTCTTCAAATGACAACCTCCATTTTCCTAATTGCTCTCAAAAGATTTTCGTTCTTTTTATGATTGATTCTATTTTACATTATTTGTCAAATCTTAGCAAGTATTTTATATATTTTACTTTCTATCAGTATACACTATCATTGCTTTTCCATTCATTGCAAATCCGATCAAAAGCCGATATAATAAATCTGTGGATATGATTCTTGTTCACAGAAAGGATTTTTATGGAACATAACATACAACAATCTTTATTTTTTGATATAGAAACAACTGGATTGAGTGCTGATATCTCAGCGATCACTGTGATCGGATGCTGTGATATGGATGGAAATATAACACAATGGTTTAATGAAGACGGACTGTCTCAGAGACAGATCTTAACTGATTTTCTTACATTTATCCAACCTTATAATACACTGATCACATTTAATGGAAAAACCTTTGATCTTCCTTTTTTGACATCAAAGATCAAGGAGTTTAAGATCAATGCATCCTTTGACCGGTATGAACATCTTGATCTTTATCAGATTTTAAAACCTTATAAAAATCTGTGGGGATTAAAGAATTTCCGACAGAAGAATCTGGAAGAATATCTAGGAATTCAACGAACCGACAAACTTTCTGGAAAAAAACTCATCAAAACTTATCAGGATTATCTTGATAAGGGAGATATCAAGAATAAAGAATCGTTACTTTTGCATAACCACGAAGATCTTATCGCTCTACATAAAATTTATTCGTTAATGTCTTATCCTGCATTGCTTGATAAAGAATTTACTTTATCATCCTACTTTATTGAAAATGATCATTTTGTTGCTCATCTGAATCTTGATATACAGATTCCTGTCAGCTGCAATTACAAAAAGTCTGGCATATCTCTGACTCTTGATCATTCGAATGCTGTACTTACATGTCCTTTGGAAAATGGTCATCTAAAGCATTATCACAGAGATTATAAAAATTATTATTATCTTCCTATGGAAGATCTTGTGATCCATAAAAGTATGAAGTCGTTTGTAGATACTACGAGTATCATTCGTGCCGATAAAAACAATTGTTATTCAAAATTTACTCCAGGAGATAATTTCTTATCTGCAAAAACTGATGTTGCCAATTATTGTGCTGACATTATTTATTATGTTTTATCTGAAAAATAAAAAACATCCATCTGAATTTTAATTCTCGATGGATGTTTCTATTTTTAATCTCTTCCGATCTTTCGGATTTCACGATGTTGTAAAATTTCTTGTTTTAACACATCTACAGAGCGATTCACTACCAGTTCTTCCGGGAAATCCATCTCTTCTAATAAGACTTCCACGTGATCAAACACACCAACTGCTCTTGAAAAATGTGCATCTGTCCCTGCGACTACTGGCACGTTCTTCTCTTTACACATCTGAAGCATGATCTGCAGATTCTGCCATGCTCCAACTCTTGATGACAAAGAATCCAAGGAACTGTTATTTATCTCTAACAGTGTATGATTTTCTTTTGCCGCATCTACGATCGTTTCATAATCAATCGGTATTCTGCTGTCATCTGGATGACTGATAATATCGATCATTGGATTCTCGATCGCTTTTACATAAGCATTCGTATTTTGCGTAACGGTTCCAACTTCATAACATGGAAGATGAATTCCCGCAATTCGGATATCCAATGTCTTCTCAATAATTTTTTCTTCCATACTTAAAGTTCCATCATGATCGATAATATTGATCTCAGAGCCAAACATCAGATCGATCCCGTACATCTTCCTTGGAATAATACGCATATTATGGAAATAAATCTCATCGCATGTTCCAGGAATTCCTTGCGCATGTTCTGTGATGCCTAGAAGTTTCAGTCCTTTATCTGCTGCTGCTTTTGCCATCTCCTGTACGGTTGAATATGCATGTCCACTGGCTACTGTATGTGTATGTAAATCAAATGTAAATTCCATTTTCAAAAACCTCGCTTTATCATCCATATCTGATCTTTATGAAAGTCTTGCGATCTGTTCTTTGACCTGTTCTAACATCTGCTGATATTTGGCAAGTTTATCTTTCTCTTCCTGAACTTTCGCTGCTGGTGCTTTGCTTACGAATCTCTCGTTTCCAAGCATTCCTTCGCAACGTTTGATCTCACCATTTAAACGTTTTTCTTCTTTTGCAAGACGTTCTTTCTCTTTTGCAATGTCAACTAACTCTGCAAATGGCATATAGATCACAGCTCCTGCGATCACGCTTGATACTGCATCGTCTCCGATTCCGTCTTTGTTGTCCTGAATGATAACTTCACTTGCATATCCAAGTGTAGCAAAGAAAACTTTTCCTTGTTCAAAGATATCACGGATCTCTGCATCTTCAGATACTACATAAACCTGTGCTTTCTTCTTAGGTGATACGTTCATTTCTGCACGGACATTACGGATTCCTCTGACTGCTTCTTTGATCGTCTCTACAGCTTTCTCATCAGCCTTGAAGTTCCATTCTTCTTTGAACTCTGGCCATTTTGCTAACATGATAGATTCTTCATCTGTTAAATTACAGTAAATCTCCTCTGTGATAAACGGCATATATGGATGTAACAGTTTTAATGCTTCTGTTAAAACTGTATTTAATGTCCAAAGTGCTGCTGCCTTTGTCTGGTCTTCATCATTGTACAGACGAGGTTTTACCATCTCAATATACCAGTCACAGAATTCTTCCCATAAGAAGTCATTTAGTTTCTGAACTGCGATACCAAGTTCGTATTTCTCCATGTTGTCTGTAACATCTTTGGCAAGTGTATTTAACTTAGATAAGATCCATTTATCTGCACTTGTAAGATCTTCTAATGTAACATCAGAGAAATCAGCCTGTTCTAAGTTCATCATAATGAAACGAGATGCATTCCAGATCTTGTTTGCAAAGTTACGGCTTGCAATAACACGTTTTTCTGTGTAACGCATATCATTTCCAGGGGCATTTCCTGTGATCAGTGTAAATCTTAAGGCATCTGCACCATACTGTGCAATGACATCCAATGGATTGATACCATTTCCAAGGGATTTACTCATCTTGCGTCCCTGTTCGTCACGAACTAATCCATGGATCAGTACTGTGTCAAATGGGCTCTTTCCTGTCTGTTCGTATCCTGAGAATACCATTCTGACTACCCAGAAGAAAATGATATCATATCCTGTTACCAATGTATTTGTAGGATAGAAGTAATCTAATTCTTTTGTCTTCTCTGGCCATCCGAGTGTTGAGAAAGGCCATAGTGCAGAACTGAACCATGTATCCAATGTATCTTCATCCTGTGTAAAATGCTTGCATCCACACTTAGGGCATACTTCTGGTGTTTCTCTTGCTACGACAACTTCTCCACATTCGTCACAGTAATATGCTGGAATTCTGTGTCCCCACCATAACTGTCTGGAAATACACCAGTCACGGATATTCTCTAACCAGTGAAGATATGTCTTTGTATAACGTTCTGGTACGAATTTCAGATCTCCGTTCTTCACAGCTTCGATCGCTGGTTTCGCAAGTTCTTCCATCTTCACAAACCACTGTGGCTTGATCATAGGCTCAACCGTTGTTCCGCAGCGGTCATGTGTTCCTACGTTATGTTCATGTTCTTTGATCTTAACTAAATATCCCTGTTCTTCTAAGTCAGCAACAATTGCCTTTCTTGCTTCATAGCGATCCATACCTTCGTATTTACCACCATTCTTGTTGATCGTTGCATCGTCATTTAAGATATTGATCTCTGGAAGATCGTGACGTTTTCCAACTTCAAAATCATTTGGATCATGTGCTGGTGTGATCTTAACGGCACCTGTTCCAAACTCACGGTCTACATATTCATCTGCTACAACTGGAATCTGACGATCGCATAATGGCAATTCTAACATCTTACCAACTAAATGTGTATATCTTTCATCATCTGGATGAACTGCAACCGCAGAGTCTCCTAATAATGTCTCTGGACGTGTTGTAGCGATCTCTACATATTCACCTTCGCTTCCAACAACCGGGTATTTAATATGCCAGAAATGTCCTGCCTGATCTTCATATTCTACTTCTGCATCAGAAATAGATGTCTGGCAGACTGGGCACCAGTTGATGATTCTTGATCCACGGTAGATATAACCTTTTTCATATAATTTAATGAAAACTTCTTTTACCGCTTCAGAACATCCTTCATCCATCGTGAATCTCTCACGATCCCAGTCACAAGAAGATCCAAGTTTCTTCATCTGTTCGATGATCGTTCCACCATACTCTTCTTTCCATTCCCAGGCACGCTCTAAGAACTTCTCTCTTCCAAGATCTTCTTTCTCGATTCCTTCTTCTTTCAGTGCATTGATGATCTTAACTTCTGTCGCAATACTTGCATGGTCTGTTCCTGGTATCCATAATGCATTATATCCCTGCATCTTCTTAAAACGGATCAGAATATCCTGAAGTGTCTCATCTAACGCATGTCCCATATGAAGCTTTCCTGTGATATTTGGAGGTGGGATCACGATCGTATATGGTTGTTTTGTCTCATCTACTTCCGCATGGAAATACTTGTTATCCAGCCATTTCTGATACAGGCGTTCTTCAATCGCACCTGGATCATACGTTGTTTCTAATTCTTTCTTCATCTCTAAACTCCTTACTCTATAGTTTCAGAATCTGCTTGTTCACCGATTCCTTCTAAAATCTGCTCATGCCGGATCAGTTCCTGACTGCATATATCTTTTCTATCATTCAATGTATTCAGGTAATCCTTTCGTTTGATCAGATCATATAAAACCTTTGGATGATACATCCAGATTCCTGGATTCTCCCACTGGTTCTTTTCTAATAATCGTTCCAGATCATTGGATGCCTCAAGGATCGCATCGCTAAATCTTAATCTGGCTGACACTTTACCACAAAAATCAAATAATTTCCACTGTTCCGGTGAAATATATGAAAATACTTTTTCAAATTTCTCATAATAAAACTTAAGATCATTGCCAATCTCTCTTTTATCATCTTCTAACCGCTTTCCAGTATGACTCTTGTGAGTAACCATCATCTCTAATAATTTCAGCTGATCACCAGCTTTCCTCTGTGACTGAAATAAGATCACAAGAATCAATAATATGATCACTGCTCCTGCACTCAACTGCCACAGATAATCTTTGACATTCATCTCAAAATGATATAAATATCCGGCACTCACTCCGCATACCGCTGCTGCCATACAAAGAAATGAAATAAATAGTGCCTTTTTATTTCTTCTCTTCTCCTGTGCTACCTTGATCTTCCCATTCATCATGGTCTCATCTTCATTCGCATGCACAAGCTCCTTCTCTAACTGTTTTTGTTCTCCTTCCAGAGAATTGATCGAATTGAGTCCTGCCTTTAATTCTTCTTCGCGTTCCCAAAGATCAAAAAACTCTTCATCGCTGACTCTTCCTTCACAAACATCATAAAATTCTCTTGCAAATGTTCGATAATAGAGTCTTGCTTTGTCCTCCACCTCTGGTTTCGCATCAAAATCTTTCTGATCAAGTTTCTTAAGATCATGGATCTGTTTCTCAATGCTTTCTAACTCTTCTTTATAAAGCTTTACAAATCGTTTTTCACTTAAGATCTCACTATCATTTGACAGGTCATCAGATAGTCTGCGCTTTGTATTCATCTTTCCACTTCCCTAAAGTTGTCTTAATCAGGCGGCGGGTTGTATTTTCGTCTGCCTTCTTTCTATGATAATCTATTTTACCAAGTTTATCAAACTCTTCTTTTTGAAAAACTTCTTTTTCTCTTTCTTTTATGTTCTGATAGATCATCTTACATTGATCTTCATCAAAAGAAATCCTTCTTCCTGCTTCCAAAAATGCTTCCTCATCTCCTGCCAGGTATGCTGCTGTAAAATATGCTTCCTGTATCTGCTTATCTTCTTTGATCCTTAATGCCATTGCAAATGATTCTTTTGCCTCTTCAAAACAAAACATCCTGCTTTGGCATAATCCCATATGATATAGTACCTGACTCTGTTCTGCAGCATTTAATTTCCCTGAAACTGTTTCAAGTTTCTGGTATGCGATCAATGCTCTTACATACAATTGATGCTTTAAATACATATCTGCCAGAAGTTTTTGTTTCTTGGCAGCAGAATAAAGATAAGTTGTACGTAATTTTTGCTGAAACTGGATTTTCTCATCTGAAGTAAAGTAATTATAGTAATTTATCACTTCCTTGACCTGCTGTACCGCATCGTCACTCTTGATCACGATATCCAGCTGCTCTTTTAAATAATTTTTTAATGGATATTCAAAGCCTTCTGTCAGGAAAAATATCAGGTAATGTTCTAACAGCCAGCAAAATTCTTCATAACTTTGAAAGCTCCTGCCAATCTTTGCGATCTTATATGGAACTTTCGCTGGTTTTGTCTCACACAAAACGATCTTACTCATGATAATCACCTCTTTCCAGCTGTATGACTTGCTGCCACGTCTGATAGCTTGCCTGCCGAATCTGTCCAAATCCAAGATCTGTGATCTTGATCTTACACTGGTCTGCTTTGATATATTCTCCCTGAATTCTTAATTTATATACAAGATCTGAATCTTTCTTCATTCCGTCTAATGACATACGGATTGAAGCTTTCTTGATCCCAGAACGATTCCTGACTTCAAAGATCAATCCATTCACTCCTGATACAAAAATTTCAATCTCTCCACGGCTTTCTTTCCATGGCTTTCCATCCATGATCAAAGGACAGAACATATCTCTTCCATGATGATGCACGACCAGACCGATCTGACTGATCGTAACATTTTGCGCAAACACAACCTCATCTCTGGAAGCATGTTTATCATTTTCACATAAATACACTGCTCCACATGCAAACAAATGTTTGCTCATAAAAACTCTTCTTCCAAGACACAATGCTTTCGTAGACTGTTCAAACCAGTTTCCTTCAAAGCCCTCTCCACAAAGATAAACTGTAGCCGTCACACCTCTTACCAGTGCCTGTTTAATGATCTGTAAGAATGCGATATCTTTCTCTTCATTCGCCACCGCATCCTTGATCTGTTCCGTATAATCCCTGCTGTCAACCAAAACACGATCTTTTGTCTTGCGGATCTCATAGCAGGTAAATCGTTTCTTCGTATAATCAAAGATCACCGAATTCCCACGCAACAGATTATCTCCTCGGTATCCAACAACTCCCAACGCTGCTTCTTCTTTGGTAAAGAATCTTACCCTTTCTTTTGTGATTCCTGCACGGATACACTGTTCTTCTGCTTGTTGTACGATCTGCGGTGCTGCCTCATCAAGAACAACTCCGATCGTTCCTTCCTTTTGTGCCTGTGCTGTCGAAATGACAAATTCCACTCTGGATCTGCCATAAGTGACAGGTTCTTCTTCCTTAATCTCTCCTTGATCTGACACACAAATATATGCCAGATCTCCTTCAAAATGTATTGCCGTCTGCATATCTTATTCCTCTGTCATTGGTTTTATAAATTGCACCATCATTGTCTTTGCTGCATATTCCTCCATCATCATCTGGAGTTTCCCATCCTGCTGATGCCGGATCAGTTCATTTAGTTCATAAAATCGGCTTCCCTTACAGTACTTCAAATGATCTGTCACGACTACCTGATCACGATATCTTCTTTCTTCTCCTTCTATGGTTACGTAATGATCATTTAATTCATGATCAAATATAGAAGCTGAGAATACATAATATCCAGGAAGCAGCTCTTTCATCACTTCCTCTTTCCATGCAGCACTTGTCCCATCCATAAAATGGAATATCACTGTCTGCCCACTCTTTGCACGAAATTCTATAAATGTTCTGGCACAAAGATACTTTGGAAGTTTTATCACATCCAGATATTGGAACAATACTGGAAGAACATGATCCGTCTGAACCACCTGATGATCTTTGATCTTCTCGATGCGTCCTTTACATCTGTCACTTAAATTCTCTTTTTTATCTTTATAATAATCCAGATAGAGCTGCTGATACATCCAGTCCATCTTTCCGATATCGATCTTCTTTCCGATCAGTTCATAAAATTCCTCTGGAAGTATCTGATCTTGTTCATATGCAAAATTCACATATTCTACTAACATCGCATCGATCAATGCTGTATCCGTCTGTACCTGCTGGATATAAGTAGAAAACACCTTAAATTCTGTTCCATCCACACCATCTGCGATACAGGCTTTTAACACACTTTCCACAAAGATACGGTCATACATACCACCTTTATTTCCTGCTTCAAATATTGCCAGCATCTCTTCTTTCGTTCCATGGAAATATCTTTGCAGATATGCAACGATCTCACTGTTTTCCTCTCCCCTTGAGAATGCATATTCACACATCTCAACCAACAGTTCTGAACGTCTGGTACTTAATGTTGTCAGTGCATATAAGCAGATCGTACACAGTTGCTGCTTATCCAAAAACTGATATCCGTATTGTTCGATCCCTTTCAGCGCCTCATTATACAATTCCCCTGCTATGAAATAACGGATCATATGAATTCTGTTTTCGTCTTTTAAGTTCTTCCATTCTACATAAGAAAGTGCACGTTTCAATTCTTCAGACATCTCATGTTCCCAGTAATAATCCAACACTTTTTCAAATAACTGCTGTTCATATTCTTCATCCAGTGCTCTGCTCTTTAATGCAGATAACACAACTGGGAAGTCTTCGTCTTCTAACTGTTGTTTCCTTTCAAAAGCTGCACCTTTATATAGGACAAAATGCTCATTCGTTCCATCTGCTGCCTCACAATATGCCTGAATCTGATCCTTCGTCCAGATCGGTTTTAACTGATAAGCTACTGAGCCAATATATCTGTTTTCTTCACTGTCAAAAAACACAAACGATGCATGTTCATCAAAAATCTCTACATAGATCTTTTCTTCTCTTAAATAACAAACATCGAGATTCTTCTTCCATCCCTGACTGATCTCCGCTTTCTGGATAAATTCATTGTCACAGATCAACTGTCTGACAAAAATAATATTACCTAAATCCTGTCTTGATCTCTCATCTTCCAGTAATTCTTCAAAATAATACCGGTATAACAAGATCAAATCTTCATTGATCTGACCTCTTCTTAATTCTTCTCTTAAAAAAGCTCTGATCAATTCTTCATAATTTGCGAACACCTTATGGTATTTTCTTCTGTTTTGTACAACATTTGCAAACAGGCGGCTTTGATCTTCTTTTCCAAGACTCTTACTATATGTAAAATATCTTAGGATTTCTTCTGGGAGCAATGGATATTGTCCCTTCGGGATCGTTCTTAGAAAAGCTTCCTGCAAGCCAATGAGCTGTACTCCTCTTTGAAGTGCTTCTTCATAATAAGGATGACAGTCCTCGTCCATACAATTGCCCTGGATCATCAGCGCACAGATTCCCTGCAGCACATCACTCTGACGGTATTCTTTATAAATACAAAGGAACAACCAAAGGACTTCTTCTGAAAACACCTTATTTCTTGAAATCAAAAAACAAATCCTTCCAATGAGTTTGGAATTCAGGATCTTCTCCTCGGCACCAAATTCAAGCACCCATAATTCATAAGAATCAATCTCATCCAACAGCTGTTCATCTTCACCTAAAATGCAGCATCCTTCAAATTGCAAGAGTGGATTTTGACATCCTTCCTGATATAATTCTTTGATCAGTTCCATTCGAAGTTTAGCATCCTTCATCAATTCTTCGCTTAGATTCATATAAAGCCAGAACAGATATCCTTTGATCTTTCCATCTTCACATTGATCATAGAGTTCTTTGATCTCATCTCTTGATCTTATGATCGTTTCTTCTTGCTTATCATAAAATGCCTGAAGATACCAAACATATCCCTGCGCGATCAAAAGCGGCTCTTTTGATGCATCTTCTGGAATCTTTTCTTCTAAGTCTTCTTTTCCTTCAAGAATAGAAAGATGAAGTTTCATCAGATCATACATACGATTCTTAACCGGATCATCCGGCATCTTATCAAGAACCATATTTCCTCTCTCGTAAAGCTGACTTGTCGTAATCCTTCCTGTACAGAAATCCACATATAATTCGATCAATTTCTTTTGACGGAATTCTTCTTCTTTTTTTCTTTCACTTTTCTGTTCTTTATAGACAACCTCGATCTGCAGGGTCTGATAAACAGTCTGAATGATCAGATGATCGATATCTCCGTCCTTCGGAATTGTTTTCATATCGGCATAGATCGTCAGAGTCCCATCTTCAAAATCCTCTGCCTGAAATGTATTCTTATGAAGAGACAGGAAAGTTCCATCACTTTTTATCCTGCCTACCAGATACCCCCATCCTTCTCTCTTGACTTTTATCTCCAATGGTTCATCAAGATTCGTGATGGTTGCCTGATAGATCGTCTTCGCTGCACTTAACAGAACCGGCTTTTTCTGCCCTGAACTCAGCAAAAATTCCTCCAAGATCTGATTCCTGTTTCTCCCTAGCAAAAGCTGATGATAAAGCTCTTTTTCTTCTCTTCGATCTTTTAGATATTCTTCTTTAAACGCTTCAGAAAAAAAGAGTGTCTTTGCCTCTTTTATATCTTCTTTCACGATATTTGTAAAGTTTTCCAATGATTCTGACATAATCTTATTCTGCTCCTTGCCAACCAAAAGATTTTGTGGGTATAATTATGATGTAAATATCAAAAATATAAATTCAAGTACACCCATGCGTACTTATCGCATAATATGTATTATACCAAATTTCGACACAATAGAAAAGGAAAAGAGGAATTACCATGTCAGAAAAAAAACAAGAATTTCACGGAAGTGATCTTGAGAAAGTAGAAGCTTATTACGGAATCAAAAAAGAAGATATCATTCCCTTTGCTGGAAATGTCAATCCGCTCGGAATTTCTCCTTTGTTAAAGAAAAGTATGGCTTCTCATATTGAATCGATCAGTGAATATCCTGACCGTGATTATAAAGAGCTTCGTTCCACCCTTGCACTTTACTGCAATGTCCCAATGGAACATATCATTGTTGGAAATGGTGCAACTGAGATGATCAGTCTGACCATGCAGCTGTTACGCCCAAAACATGCCTTGCTGCTTTCTCCAACTTATTCTGAGTATACAAGAGAGATCGATCTGGTCGGAGGACGTGTAGAAGAATATTTTTTGAGAGAAGACCTTGATTTTAAACTGGATCTTGATGATCTGATCTCAAAGCTTACCGATGATATTGATCTTCTTGCGATCTGTAACCCAAACAACCCAACATCCAGTGCTTTGAATACCGAAGAGATCACAAAGATCCTGACTCATTGTAAATTGCATGATATCTTTGTTATGATCGATGAAACTTATGTGGAATTTGCACCTGATATTGACGCGATCTCTGCAGTATCCCTGACAACAAAATTCGATAATTTCATGATACTTCGTGGAACTTCCAAATTCTTCTGCGCTCCAGGACTGCGGCTTGGATATGGAATCTGTGGAAATCTTTCTTTTCTTGAACGCATGAACAGTATCAAAAATCCTTGGACGATCAATACACTTGCTGCGCTTGCAGGAGAAGCTATGTTTATGGATACAGATTATATTCAAACAACAAAAGATTATATACAATCTGAACGTACACGCTGCATTGATATTTTATCCAAACATAATAACCTAAAGATCTATCCAGCTTATGCAAACTTTATCCTTGTAAAATTACTGGATGGCACAACTTCTTTTGAAATGTTTGAACGTTGCATTAAGTCAGGACTGATGATCCGTGACTGTGCAAGTTTCCATGGATTAGACGGTGAATTTATCCGATTCTGTATTCAGAGAAAAGAAGATAATGATCGTTTGCTGAATTTATTGACACTCTGATCATAAATATTTTTATAAAGACAAAAAATCCCTGAGAATGAATCTTTTATAACTCATTCTCAGGGATTTCTATAACTCATTGATTATTTTACTGCGATAACTTCAATCTCGATCAGTGCTCCTTTTGGAAGAGCTCCTGCCTGTACGCAAGATCTTGCTGGTTTGTTATCTCCAAATGCTTCTTCGTAGATTCCATTGATTTCTGCAAAATCATTGATATCTGCTAAGAACACTGTTGTTTTGATAACATTATCTAATGTAAGATCTGATGCTTTTAATACAGCACTTAAATTCGCTAATACCTGTTTTGTCTGTGCTGCGACACCTTCTTTTAATTCCTGTGTCTGTGGATCTAATCCGATCTGTCCGGATGTAAACACGAAATCTCCTGCTTCTACTGCATGACAATATGGTCCTACTGCTGCTGGAGCATTCTGTGCATTAATGATCTTTGTATCCATCTTATCTTCCTGCCTTTCTCTTTGGTCATTTACTTGATCACTTTGATCGATGGGTAATACCTGAACCACGCTTTTCCTAAAATCTCATCTCTGGAAACATAATGGGTCTCCCAGTCTCTGGCATCATTTGAATTATTTCTGTTATCTCCCATCACAAAATACCCGTTCTTTGGTACTTTATATGGTCCAAAATCTTCTACTGGCTCTTCTTTGATATATGGCTCACTAAGTGCTTTCTTACTTCCATTAATATATACTTTACCGTCTTTTACCAGCACAGTCTCACCTGGAAGTGCTATCACACGCTTAATAAACCATTCTGTCTCATCATCCGGATATTTGAAGATAATGATGTCTCCACGTTTCGGATCTTTAAACCAATAGGATGTTCGAAGAGCGATCAGTTTATCATTTGTCATGATCGTATTCTCCATCGAACCACTTGGAATATTCGCATTGATAATTACAAAATTCAAGATAAATTCTGTCAGAAGAATCGTTACAACGATGCATGCGATCCAACTAAATGCTTCACGCTTGAAACTTCTCTTCTGTTCTTTATCTGCGTTTTCTTTGCTCATATTGATCTGTCCTTAATAATTAGTCCTCAAAACCACGTCTGATGATATCATGTCTTTCTGGTCCGTTAGATATTAAAGTGATCGGATATCCAATCTTCTCTTCTACGAACTCGATGTACTTACGGCAGTTTTCTGGAAGATCTTCGTAGTTTTTGATTCCACGGATATCAGATTTCCATCCTGGAAGTACTTCTAATACTGGTTTCGCTTTCTCAAGTTTTCCTGTTGTTGGGAAGTCTGTTGTTACTTCTCCATCGATTTCGTATCCAACACATACAGGAATCTCATCTAAGTATCCAAGTACATCTAATACTGTAAATGCAACATCTGTTGTTCCCTGCATACGACATCCGTATTTGGTTGCTACAACGTCAAACCATCCCATTCTTCTTGGACGTCCTGTAGTTGCTCCAAATTCTCCTCCATCTCCACCGCGGCGGCGAAGTTCATCTGCTTCATCTCCAAAGATCTCACTTACGAAAGCTCCAGCTCCTACAGCACTTGAATATGCCTTTACAACTGTAACGACTTTCTTGATCTCATATGGAGGGATTCCAGCTCCGATCGCACCATATCCTGCTAATGTAGAAGATGATGTAACCATTGGATAAATTCCATGATCAGGGTCTTTTAATGATCCTAACTGTCCTTCTAATAAGATGTTCTTTCCTTCTTTGATCGCTTCATGTAAGAACAAAGATGTATCACATACATATGGTGCTACCATCTCTTTGTATTCCATTAATGTATTGTATAATTCATCTGGATCAAGAAGTGGTTTATGGTATAAATGCTCTAATAAAACATTCTTCTTTTCACATACTGCTTTGATCTTTTCTTTTAAAGAATCATCGTCAAATAATTCACTTACCTGGAAACCGATCTTTGCATATTTGTCTGAATAAAATGGTGCGATACCAGATTTTGTTGATCCAAAAGAATTCTTTCCTAAACGTTCTTCTTCATACTGATCAAATAAAATATGATATGGCATAACCATCTGTGCACGATCTGATACTAAGATCTTTGGCTGTGGAACACCCTGACTTACGATTCCTTCGATCTCTTTGAATAATACAGGGATATTTAATGCCACACCATTACCGATCACACTAGTTGTATGGTTGTAGAATACCCCAGATGGTAATGTATGCAATGCAAACTTACCATAGTCATTAATGATCGTATGACCTGCATTTGCTCCTCCCTGAAAACGAACGATAATATCGGATGTTTCACCCAACATGTCTGTAATCTTACCTTTTCCTTCGTCTCCCCAATTGGCTCCAACGACTGCTTTTACCATATGTGTATCCTCCTAATAAAATCAATTATTTTGACTTTTTCTTATATTATTTATAATGCTGTTATATTTAACAACATGACAACACGTTTCATTCTATATCGTTTTGGACACTCTGTCAAGGCAGAGTGTCCAAAGCTTTGATTTATTTTCCATCTTTTACACTAAACAGGTCTGTACTTACATGTTTCTTATCCATCAGACTGTTATACTGTAGATACTGATACTGTGTGATCAGTTTTGTATATTCATTATTCTCAGACAACTCATGGTTCTTTCCATCTTTATCAACATATCCATTGGCATTTAATGCTGGGACTTCATTTCTCATATTTAATAAGAACTCATTGTATCTTGACATCTTTAAGTTTGTCTGCTGTAACATCAGGCTTGATAAATAGTTTGCACTGACATTTTCCACATCGCTCTTTGCATCAATATCATAATTTGCCCAGATGATAAATGGAACTGTATATTTCTTCTGCAGTTCTTTTAAACTTAAGCTGTTTAGAGATTTTCCATATAACAGCTCATAGAAAGAATCCTCAAGTTTTGGCTGATGATCTCCAAACATTACAACGATCGTTGGCTCTTTCTGATTCTTAAAGTAGTTGATGATCTTCTCGAATGCTCGATCTGATTCATGGATCAGTGATAAATAACGGTTTGCTGTATCTGTTGCCTTCTCATCTTTGATCTTGATCTCTTCCTTAAAGTTCTTGTCTGCGATCAGATATCCACCATGGTTCTGGATCGTTACATTGAATAAGAATAATGGCTGTCCCGCTTTTTTCTTATTAAAGATATCTATGATCTTATTGTAATCTTCTGCATCACTATACCATCCTCTGAATTTCTCTCCATTTGGATTCATAGATGTCTCATCTAAGAAATTATCAAATCCAATTAGCGGATATACCGTATCTCGGTTCCATCCGTGTGCTTTGTATGGATGGAATGCCAGTGTATCATATCCCTGCTGTTTTAACTGAGATGCCAGACTTGGCACCTTATGTTTTACAAACTGTGTATATGCATTTCCGTTTAATGGAAGAGATGATACAGAGTTTCCTGTTAAGAACTCATACTCTGAATTACTTGTTCCTCCACCAAAAACAGATACCAGCATATGTCCTTTGATCGTATTTTCACTTAAACTATTGATAAATGGCATAACCTCTTTGTTTGTCTTGATCTTATTTACTACATTCAGATCTGAGAATGTTTCATTCATGATCACGACAACATTTGGTTTCTGTTTTAATTTCTTATTGGTTCCCTGTGTTACCTGATACTTATCTGCGATTTTATCTACCGCTTCTGGACTATATCCATCTGGCTGGGAAACGATCGTATACTGAATATTCATTAAAAAGCTTAAAATATATCCATTTTTTAAGTATCCTCTCTTCTGTTGCCAGAAGTTTACAGCAACACCTTTCTTTGACAAAAAGTCTACTCTTGTCAAGAAGAAAGAACTTCCTACTGTTACGATTGCTGTGATCAGTAATGCAACTAGACGTTTCTTCCAATGGAAGATCTTATATGTATCGAGTTTACATGCAAACACACATAATCCCAATAATACAACCGTCGCAACGATTGCTGCTTTATCATAACTTAATACATAATGATCTGCAACGTCCATTGCTGTTCCAAGTGCATAAATATCTGCCGGCGTGATCGGTGTTCCACGGAATGCTAATACAAAATAGTTTCCGATCGCAGCTGCATATAAAAATACATCTCCAACGAGCAACGCCCATTTCACACGGTTAAAGATCAGTAATAAAATGAAGAACAATATATAGTACCATAGGATGTTCATTCCAAATGCCAATTTATTCATCACACTGATCGGATTATAGAATACTTTTTCTACCATATAAAATGCGACCCATGGATTGACGATAAATAATGCCCATGTGAATCTCTTATTCCATTTTTCTGGAATCTTTAATGGTATAAGAATTAAAATGATCAAAGCAAGTGTGATCGCTACTGTTAAAACAACTGCTGATACATCAATCTGTGTCGTCCACACTCTGGTTCTAACATGAAAATTCTTCTGTGTTACACCATTTAATTTAGCTGACTGATAGATTTTCCCCATATTGCTTGATGTATACAGATATAATGGGCGTTCGGCCTTAATACCCTTTCCTGTTATCTCGATCGTATAAGTTTCCCCTTTATTCAACTTCTGATTCACGACTACTTTGTACCATTTATTTTCATTACGCAAAGTACGACGCATCGTTGCTTTCATATCTGTCAGTCCGTCAACCTCTAACAGTGTTGGAGTAATGTGGAAAATAGATTTTCCTTTACTGTCTTTTACATTCAGATCAATACTTCCAGCTCTTCCTGTCTGTTCGTTTCGGTCGATCATGATATCCAACCGTTCCATCGTATGTGAAACTGCTTTAAATTTCTGAACAACCTTATCACCATCTGTCACTTCAATCTTCGTCAGCTTATGTTCTGGTGTTCCTTTTGCAACTTTTTCGGAAAACTGGTCTTTGTTCATCAAAACCAATACGATAAATGCGATCAATGCTAAAACAATTCCATATTTCAGAACTTTTTGCATGACGCTGTGAAATTTTTGTAATTTCGTTTCACCATTTGTCTGTGTCATTTTACCTTACCTTCCATTCGTTTGTATTTCCCCAGTTATTTTTCCTTTTTCTCTCTTTTTCATTCTCTCTTAAAAATTCCCTAAGATTTTGAAATCTTTGGTTTCTTCTTTAATTCCTGCAAGGGAATTACGGATCGCAGGATCATCCAGATTTCCGATCACATCCACATAAAATCCGTATTCCCACTTTCTTCCTGGAAGTGGTCTGGATTCAATGTTACTCATACTGACATTGTTAAACATGAAATGCGTCAGAATATTGTATAAAGATCCTGATTCATGTAGCACGCTAAAACTGATGCTGACTTTGCCCGCATCTTTTCTGTACTGTTTCTTCTTTGACATGATCACAAATCTTGTTGTATTATTTCCTTCATCATTCACTTCACGTTTCAAAATCTCAAGTCCATACATCTTCGCAGCACGTTCACTGCAGATTGCAGCTTTCACAGGCTTCTTATCATCTGCTACTTTCTTTGCGCTGATCGCTGTGTTTGCAACTTTTACCTGATCCCAGTCTGGATGTTCATCCAAAAATCCTTTACACTGCATCAATCCTTGTGGGTGGGAATATACTTTTTCAATCTTATCTATGCTTGTTCCCGGAATCGCAGCCAATACATGCCTTACATCTACAGATTCTTCTCCCACGACACAAATGTCATAGTCAAGGATCATATCATAAATTCCACTGACTGTACCTGCTGAAGTATTCTCTATTGGCAATACTCCATAGTCAGCTTCTCCTCGATCTAGAGTCTTTACAACATCTTTAAATTCTGGTACAGAAAAATTCTTGACATCCTCTCCAAAATACTGTACCATTGCCTGTTCCTGATATGCCCCTGGAATCCCCTGATATACAACCTTGGTATCTTCATTGATATCCAGTGCTTCCACTTCTTCAAATGTCTGATCAATATAAGCATCTTCTTGTGATAACAGACTATACTGATATCTTCGGCTAATACTCATCATCTGAAGAAACATCTCTTCGACAGACTTTTTAATGATAAGTTCATCTTCGTCTTTTGTCAAGGCATCAATTTTCTGTCTTTCACGAACAGGATCATAAATTGCCTTTCCTGTTCCTCTTTTATACTCTGCAACTTCTGCAGAACATCCCATTCTTTCTTTAAATAATGCAAGCATTTTCTGATCGATCTGATCGATCTGCTGCCTTATCTCTGTCAAATCTCTCATAAGTTACTGTTCCTCTTTTATCTTTTCTTTTAATTGTGTGATCGTCTGTCCAAGAAGTGGATGCATTAGATATGGGGCGATCTCTTCTAATGGTTCTAATACAAATAATCTCTTGTGCATCTCTTTATGTGGGATTGTCAGTCTTCTCTCATTCATCACCAGATCATCATACATCAGGATATCAAGATCTAATGTTCTTGGTCCCCAATGAATGGTTCTGACTCTTCCTGCCTGTGCTTCAACATCCATCAGAAAGTCCAGCAATTCTTCTGGCTCTTTTAATGTGTCAATGGCAATACATCCATTCAAAAAATCATCCTGTTCCACACCGCCATATGGCTTAGTCTCAATCAGACTGGAAACATGAACAACTCTTGTATCATCCTGTGCCTCGATCGCATTGATCGCCTGATTAATGTATTCCATACGATCTCCCATATTCGATCCTACTCCGAGATACGCTCTGTGCCATCCTCTTTTGATCTTCACTGAAACATAGTCAAGTGGCAATCCGATCGGTGCCCATGGTTTTTTTATCTCAATCTCTAGTTTTCTGATCAATGAAAACTCAAGTAATAATCTCTTTGCCACTGTTTCAGCCACACATTCGATCAGGTTAAAGTCATTTTCTGTAAGGATCTCTTTGATCATATGACATACTTTACCATAATCAACGGAATATTCCATCTGATCACTGACACCTGCAAGTTTCGTATCAAGCGATAAAATTGCAGATACCAGAAATTTTTGCCCAAGTACTTTCTCTTCTTTATACAAACCATGATTTGCATAAACTTCCAAATCTTTGATTGTGATCTGATCCATCATCTTTTCTCCTTATTTTGCACAAATTGCTTCTATCATCTTCATCGCACGCATATTTTCTTTGACATCGTGGACTCTGAAAAATCTGCACCCTTTCATATATCCACTGACTGTTGTTGCCACAGTTCCTTCTACTCTCTGATCAGATGGCAGATCCAGCGTTAAACCGATCATGGATTTTCTAGATGTTCCAAGAAGAACTGGTACATCCCACTGATTTAATAACTCCAGATGGTTCATAAGCTCTAAATTCTGATCAAGATCCTTAGCAAATCCAATTCCTGGATCCAACATGATCGTTTCTTTCTTAATTCCTGCTTCCTTTGCCATCTTCATCGTCTCATCTAAGTCTGCTACCACATCATTTAAATAATTCTTATAATCTGTATCCTTACGGTTATGCATCAAGCAAGAAGCAACTCCTGTTTCTGCTAAAACTGCAGCCATAGTTCCATCCCACTTAAGCCCCCAGATGTCATTAATCAGATCTGCTCCAGCCTCGATCCCTGTTTTTGCAACTCCTGATTTATAAGTATCTAGGGATACTGGTACATCAAATTCCTTTTTTAATGCTTCGATCACAGGTGTAACTCTTGCAATCTCCTCTTCATCAGAGATCAATGTGTATCCAGGTCTTGTAGATTCTCCTCCAACATCAATGATCGCTGCTCCATCTCGGATCATCTCATCAGCATGCTTTAGTGCCGCATCTAAATGATCATATTTTCCTCCATCTGAAAATGAATCTGGTGTCACATTCAAAATTCCCATGATGTATCCATGATGTTTCGTATCAAATGTCTTATTTCCAATAATCATAGCATCTCTCCTAGTATATATACTTGTTGTTTTTCTTTTCTTCCGGCCAATAACATTCCTGCCTTGCTTTGCAGTGGATACAATCTCTTGAAAGTTTATCTGCACGATAAAAGATCGATGCAAAACTTTCACTTTCTTCTTTCATATCTCTATGCCTTAAGATCGTATCTGTCATAAACTTTCTCTCTTCTCTGGTATATCCACAGTCCGTTAAGATTTCCTCGGCAAGAATTGCGCCCGCTTCCTCATGCGAAATCCCCTTTTCATACTGATCAGCTCTCCCAAGATCATGAAGCAAGGCAGTCGCATAAACGATATCTTTGGACACAGGAAGTCTTTTTTCAAGGATCATCAGATAACTGATTCTTGCCACCGACAAAAAATGTTCTATATCATGGCCGCAAAACTTTCGATCTATTTCTAATTGTTGTAGTCTCTCGTATGTCTCCTTGTATTTCTCATGCCATACGATCTTTTGGAATCTTTCCACTGTTTCTATCCTCTATTTTAGTTCATTCTGAAATGATAATGTACCGCAGATTATGATCACATCTTCTTTATCTGCTTGTTGTTTTACCTCTTCAAGACACTCTTTCAGTCTTTGTCTTTCTTCTACATCATGATGGTATTTCCTTACACATTCCGCAAGATCCTTGCTTGATAAGGCCCTCGCATTATCTGGTGCTACCGTATAAACTTTTGCTGCCATCGGCGTAAGGATCTGTATCATCTGTTCATAGTCTTTATCTGATAACACTCCCATTATATAGATTAATCGTCTATTTGTAAAATTATTTTGTAAAAAATCTAACAGACTTTTCGCTCCATCCGGATTATGTGCTCCGTCACAAATGACCAGTGGGTCCTTTTCTAAGATCTCAATCCTGCCTCTCCAGATTGTTTTGCGTAATCCATCTTCTGTCTGAAATTCACTGATACAATAATAATTTCTTATCGTATTCAATGCTTCTAATGCCAAGGCAGCATTATTGATCTGATGTCTTCCAAGAAGCGGGATTTCTATCTTTTCATACCATCTTCCATCAGATGAGCGATAAGAAAAGCTCTCCCCATTTAAAGATTCACTTAACACACGGATCCCTTCCGAATTTACAAAAGTAACCTTGCAGTGCATTTCTTTTGCTTTTTCCTTGATCACTTCGTTTACGGATTCTTGATTGTTATATGAAATAACTGGACATCCTTCTTTTATGATCCCTGCTTTTTCTGCTGCGATCTTTTCTATCGTGTCTCCAAGAAACTGCATATGGTCCATTCCGATCGATGCAATGATCACCGCGATCGGTTTCTTAACTACGTTCGTTGCATCAAGTCTGCCACCCATTCCTGTTTCCAATAACACAACATCCACTTTTTTATCGAGAAAATAAAGAAAACTGAGTGCCGTTTCAATCTCAAACATTGTCGGATGTGACATCCCGTCTCTCACCATCTCATCTGAAATTTTCTTTATTTTTTCCATATAAAAGCACAGATCTTCTTTCGAAATGTTCTCTTCATTGATGCGAAATCTCTCTTCGTAGCAAAAAGATGCCGGGGAGACATACCTCCCCGCACGATATCCACTTTCTCTGAAGATTCCTGCAAGAAATGCAAGTGTTGATCCTTTTCCATTGGTTCCGGCAATATGAACCACTTTAAGCTGATCCTGTGGATTTCCAAGTCTTTCTAATAATTCTTTGATATTATCAAGTCCTAAAACACTTCCAAATTTACTCGTATTTTGTATAAAATTCATTGCTTCTTCGTAATTCATCACTGCCTCCAGTTTCTATTTCCTTCGATCTAATGTACAAATGCTTCTTTGATCACCTGTGTCATAGTTTTTACATAGACGATCTCAAGTCCTTCGACAACTTCCTCTTCAAACTCTTTGACATCTTTTTCATTTGATTTTGGAACAAGTACTTTTGTAATTCCAAGCCGTTTTGCTGCGAGAAGCTTTTCTTTTAATCCACCGATCATAAGAACATCTCCGCGGATCGTAACTTCCCCTGTCATCGCCAGATTTCCACAGACTTTATTACCTGTGATTGCTGACAAAACGGCTGTTGTCATCGTAATTCCAGCAGATGGTCCGTCTTTTGGCACGGCTCCTTCTGGAATATGAATATGTATATCATGTTTTTCAAAGAAATCCTGTTTGATCTTATATTTTCTACTCTGGCTTCTGATATAACTGATCGCTGCCTGTGCAGACTCTTTCATGACATTTCCAAGGGATCCTGTCACCTGAACCGCTCCTTTTCCCGGCATAACATTTACTTCAATCTTTAATGTTACTCCACCAACAGCTGTCCAGGCCAGTCCATGAACAATTCCGACCTGATCTCTCAGAGTGTCTTTTTCCCATTCATAAACAGGTCTTCCAAGATAATCCTTGATCACTTTCTTTGTGATCGTTACTTTTCTGTGTTTCTTCTGGTAGATGTCTCTTGTCACCTTTCTCGAAACCTGTCCAATCCTTCTCTCTAAGTTTCTGACCCCTGCTTCTCTTGTATAATCTGTGATCAGAAATCTCAGGGCATCTTCTTTCCAGTGGATCTGTGTATCATTTAATCCATTTGCTTCCATCTGTTTCTTTACCAGATAGTCATTCGCAATGTGATACTTCTCATTCTCTGTATAACTTGATACCTCGATGATCTCCATACGGTCGAGCAGTGGTCTTGGAATCGTAGAAAGATCATTGGCCGTTGCAACAAATAAGACATCACTTAAATTCAATGCTACTTCCAGATAATGATCTGTAAAATGTTCATTCTGTTCCGGATCTAATACTTCAAGCAATGCAGATGCCGTATCGCCTCTCTGGTCTTTCCCCGTCTTATCGATCTCATCCAATAACATTAATGGATTTCTAACTTTTACTTTCTTTAATGCTTCAACAATACGTCCTGGCATCGCTCCGACATAAGTTTTTCTATGTCCACGGATCTCTGATTCGTCCCTGACACCGCCAAGAGATAAACGAATATATTTTTTGTTCGTTGCTTTCGCAATTGATTTTGCAATGGATGTCTTTCCTGTTCCTGGAGGTCCTACAAGACAAAGAATGGCTGCATCTTTCTTTCCACTCATAGCACGTGCTGCTAAATATTCCAAAACACGTTCCTTGACTTTTTCCATTCCATAATGATCCTGATCAAGCACCTGTTGTGCATGATCTAAGTCTGTGGAATCTTCACTCATCTCTTCCCACGGAACTTCAAACATTGTCTCGATATAAGTTCTTAACACAGAGCTTTCTGGTGTCTGATTTCCCATTGTTTGAAAACGAGAGATCTCTTTTTTGAGCTTTTCTTTGACTTCATCGGATGCTTTTAGATTCTTAAGTTTCTCCATGAATTCATCCGCTTCATCTTCTACATTCGTCTCTCCAAGTTCCTCACGGATCACTTTGATCTGCTCCCGCAGCACATATTCTTTCTGATTTTTGTCAACATTCACTTTGACTTTCTGTTGGATCTTCTGCTTTAATTTCAGAACATCTAGTTCTTCCTGCAGCATGACAAGCATTAATTCACAGCGCTCTTTTAAATCCATTTCTTCTAAAAGTTTCTGTTTCTCTGGATAAGAAAATGGAATATGTGTTGCAAGTTCATCCACCAAGATTTCTACATCTGTCAACAATAAAATATAATTTACCATATTCTGATCCAAATGTGGCCAGGCTTTCGCATAACCTTCAAATGCTTCTTTGATCATTCGAAGAAATGCTTCTCTTTCAAATTCTTCAAATGACTGTTGTTCTACATGATCATATAAAACCTCTACTTTATAGAATGGTTCATACTCAACAGTCTCAGAAAGCTCTGCACGAAATAATCCTTCTGCAAAAACTCTCAAAATATTCTTTGGAAGCTTTACAACCTGTTTGATCCTTGCCAGTGTTCCTACACGATATAAATCTTCAATTCCTGGATCTTCTGCCATTGGATCGATCTGATTATTTAAAAAGATCATCTGGTCATGTTCCATAGCTTCTTCAATTGCTTTTACAGAACGGCTTCGTGATACATCAAAATGAATGACTGTATTCGGAAATATATACTTGCCTCTCAGTGGAAGCATTGGTAGTGTTTTTTTCATTCAAGTCTTCCTTTCATTTCTGAATTATTTGTCTGTAAATTTCATCAGACATGAAGAAAAACTGCTTTGACACAAGAATCTCTTGCATGAAAGCAGTTTTTATTTCGGCTAATCTATCTATGCAATCTCACCATGATTGCTTGTCTTTACCCGTTTCTTTGGCACTGCGGCTTTCACCTTCACTCCAGAATGTTCGATCATTGGTTTTTCTTTACCTTCTACGACATCTTTTGTGATCAGGCACTCTGATACATCTGTCTGTGATGGGATTTCATACATTAAATCCATGATCACACCTTCCATGATCGCACGAAGTCCTCTGGCACCTGTCTTACGTTCTAATGCTTTTTTGGCAATTGCAATTAATGCATCATCATCAAACGTAAGTTTCACACCATCCATCTCGAACAATCTCTGGTACTGTTTCACAAGAGCACTCTTTGGTTCTTTCAAAATGCGTACTAAAGCTTCTTCATCCAATGGATTTAAAGATACATTCACTGGAACTCGTCCAATGAACTCTGGAATCAGACCAAACTTTACAAAATCTTCTGGCAATACCTGTCTTAACAGCTCACCAAGATCTGTCTCCTTCTGCCCAAATACATCTGCTCCAAATCCAATGGATTTCTTGCCAATTCTTGATTCGATGATCTTCTCTAATCCGTCAAAGGCTCCTCCACAGATAAACAGGATATTGGATGTATCAATCTGAATAAATTCCTGATGAGGATGTTTTCTTCCTCCCTGTGGCGGCACAGATGCTACAGTACCTTCAATGATCTTTAATAATGCCTGCTGCACACCTTCTCCAGAGACATCTCTTGTGATCGATGTATTCTCAGACTTTCTTGTGATCTTATCAATCTCATCAATATAGATGATTCCGCACTGTGCACGGTCAATATCATAATCTGCTGCCTGAATGATCTTAAGAAGAATATTCTCAACATCTTCACCAACATATCCTGCTTCTGTAAGAGCAGTTGCATCTGCGATCGCAAATGGTACATTTAACATCTTTGCTAATGTCTGGGCTAATAATGTTTTTCCTGAACCTGTTGGTCCAAGCATTAAAATATTACTCTTCTGCAATTCTACATCAGAGTCCCCACCCATTAAAATTCTTTTGTAATGATTATATACAGCTACGGAAAGTACTTTCTTTGCTTCGTCCTGTCCAATAACATACTGGTCTAGAAATTCTTTGATCTCTTTTGGCTTGCGTAAATTGATCTCTCCGTCATTCTCTGCATACTGTTCAAATTCTTCTTCAATAATCTCAGAACAAATGTCAATACATTCATCACAAATATAAACATTCTTACCCTTTGGTCCCGCGATCAGTTTGCGGACTTGGTCCTGTGTCTTATTGCAAAAAGAACATCTTAATACTTTTTTTTCGTCATTATAACCTGCCACCAGATCACCCCACTATTCTATCACTATCTATTTTCCATAACCTTATCGATCAGGCCGTATTCCAGTGCTTCCTGTGCAGTGAGCCAGTTATCACGTTCTGTATCCTTGACGATTGTCTCGTATGGCTGTCCTGTATTCTCGCTTAAGATCGTGTTTAATTTCTTCTTTGTTCTAAGAATGTGTTCTGCTGCGATCTCAATCTCTGTTGCCTGTCCCTGTGCTCCTCCAGATGGCTGATGGATCATGATCTCAGCATTCGGTAAAGCCAGACGTTTTCCTTTTGTTCCACCAGATAACAGGAACGCTCCCATGCTGGCAGCCATTCCCATACACATTGTGGATACGTCACACTTCACATACTGCATCGTATCATAGATTGCCATTCCGGCGGTCACAGAACCGCCAGGGCTGTTGATATATAAATTGATGTCTTTATCTGGATCTTCTGATTCTAAGAATAATAACTGAGAAACCACAAGTCCTGCTGTGACATCATTCACTTCTTCTCCTAAGAAAATGATTCTTTCTTTCAGCAGTCTGGAGTAAATATCATAAGATCTTTCTCCTCTGCTTGTTTGTTCAATGACATAAGGTACTAAACTCATCCTTGCATCCTCCTAATGATAGTTAAGGCAGTTTATTTATGTCTGTCAAATAGAACATAAAGTTATAAAATGCCTTGCTTATTTTGCTTCACTTACAAGGAAATCTACAGCTTTCTGTACTGCGATGTCATCCATCATCTGGTCTTTCTGAGCTCCCTGAATGATCTTTTCAAGCTGCTCTGTTTCCATCTGATACATTCCTGCCATCTTTTCCAGTTCTGCTTTGAAGTCTTCCTCGCTTGCTGTGATATCTTCTGCTTTCGCGATCGCTTCTAATACCAGACGTGTTTCGATTCTCTTAACTGCCTGTGGTTTTAAGTCATCTGCGAATTTCTGTGCATCCATTCCAGAGAACATTAAATACTGTTCCATAGAAAGTCCCTGATAGCTTAATCTCTGAGCAAATTCATCAGTCATCTGCTGAACCTGTTCTTCGATCATAGCTTCTGGAATATCCATTGTAGCTGCTTCTACAGCTGCATCTACGATCTTGTTTTCTCTTTCAGTATTAGCTGCTTCTTTCTTTCTATCGCGGATCTTTTCTTTAATATCTGCTTTGTAATCTTCTAATGTTTCAAATTCAGATACTTCTGCTGCGAATTCATCATCTAATTCTGGAAGTTCTTTTTCTTTGATCGCTTTTACTGTTACTGTAAATACAGCATCTTTTCCTGCAAGATCAGGTGCATGATATTCTTCTGGGAATGTCACGTTGATATCTGCTGTTTCATTTAAATTCTTTCCTACTAACTGTTCTTCAAATCCTGGGATGAATGCTCCAGATCCGATAACTAATGTCTGATCTTCAGCTGTTCCACCTTCGAATTTCACTCCATCAACAGATCCAGAGTAATCAATTGTTAAGATATCACCGTCTTTTACTGCGCGATCTTCAATTGTGATCTCTCTTGCATTCTGTTCCTGAACTTTCTTTAATTCTTCTTCGATTTCGTCTTTTTTCACTGTAACTCTTGTTTTAGGTACTTCGATTCCTTTGTATTCTCCTAAAGTTACTTCTGGTTTTAATGCAAATGTTGCTGTGAAGATAAAATCTTTACCTTTCTCTAACTGAGTAACATCGATTTCTGGTCTTGAAACGATCTCTAAATCTGTATCTTTCATAGCTTCTGCATAAGCGTCTGGAATTAAGATGTTTGCTGCATCTTCATAGAAGATTTCAACTCCGTATTCTTTTGCGATCAACTGGAAAGGTACTTTTCCTTTACGGAATCCAGGTACATTAAACTGTCCTTTTTTCTTGTTGAAAGCCTGTTTGATAGCGTCATCTAATTTCGCTGCTTCAACTTCAATTGTTACCTTTGCCATATTATGTTCTAAGTTTTCCACTTGCAAACTCATCTGTATAGATCCTCCTAAAAATTATTATCTTTTTTGTAATTTCACAAACATTCACCTATTATAACATAAGATTTGCGCGTTATACAAGCATCTTTGTGTTATTTTTCACTTTTTTCTTGATAAACATACTCATTTGAACTGCTTAGCACCCTTGGAGCCTTGCTGACGATACTTACTTTAAACGTATCCCCTTCTTTGAGATCTTTCTTCGATACCTCCAAAAGATGTTCATTATGGTAGGTTGTATTGATCTTTACATCGCCGTTAAACACCTGACAGAAATTCGTAAAATTATTTCCTACGATAAAGATGCTGTCTTTTGTCTCATATACTTTCGTAACCGTAAGCGGACGGATTCCAAATTGAAGATCCGTTGCCTTAAATGGATTCTCCTGATTCCATACATACTGTTTTCCGTACAACATATCATACTGAAGCTCTTTCATGTCTTTCTGATATTTTTTTGTACCTTTTCTTGTCTGGTGAAAACTGTTCATTACTCCTGTATGGATATTACACTTATTCAGAACTTCTGATCCAAGATCATACGCCTCGATCATTCCATCCTTCTTCTTCAATCCAATATTATCCCACATGAAATAACTTGTCTGATATTTATTTCCATATGTCAGATCTTCATCTTCGATCTCCAAACTTGGAAGATGATCTCCATACATGCAAAGAATCGTTGGTTCTCCACGCTTTTCTAATGTTTTGACCAGTTTCCCAACAAATTGATCCATCTGATAAACCTGATTGACATAATAAGTATACTTATTCTTCAATGCTTCATCTTCAATTCCTTCTACCGTGATCTCTGGATTCTCGATGATCTGTGTTGTTGGATAATCTCCATGTCCCTGTACAGAAATGCAATAAACATAATCCTGTCCCTTCGTAGAATCCAGACTATCCATAATACATCCAGTCAGGATCTGATCTTTTGCCCATCCATTTTCTGTCCATTTCTTAATGTTCATACTTTCTTTTGTTGTAAATGTGTCAAAACCAAGCTGTGAGAATACCAGATCTCGATCATAAAATGCCGCACTGTTATCATGGATTGCATGCGCCTTATATCCATAATTCTTCAATATCGTCGCCATACTCTCTGTTGTTGTGTTCTGAAGCACTGTTTTATATGGATATTCTGCTGCTCCAAAATGATCCAGATTCATTCCTGTGATCAGTTCAAACTCGGAGTTTGCTGTTCCTGCCCCATAAGACGGCATAGAAAGCTGTCCAGAAGAATATCCCTTCATATATTTATGAAAATTTGGCAATGGATCTTTGTTAAACTTGATTCCTTTGACCTGTGTGATATCAAAATGTGATTCCAACTGTACAAAGATGATATTTGGTTTCTTTACCTTTTCTTTCTTCATCTTTGAAACTTTTTTCTGTGTTCGTTTCTCAATCTTTTTGATCTTCTTCTCTGAATAATCAGATGGCTTATCAATCCCATTCTTCAAGGCTGTAATACTGAAACAATATGGTGTTCCATAATCACTGAATGCAATTCGGATATTGTGAATCTGATCCACTAACATTCCACTCTTGAATCCATAAGAAGTCACTCCTGAAAATACTGCTATGATCACTATAACTTTTATAAAGCCCATCTTGCGGTTTAAGTGTTCTTCTCTTGGAAGATACATATAAGCCACTACTAACAATACCAATACGATCAGTAACAATGCCGCCATTGCTCCGATTTCAAGTGGTGCGAAGTAATTATTCATAACGGGCAATACAGACTTCATCAATGTAATATCTACATACGTAAATGGAGTATTTCTTGAACTGAGCATCATAAAATTTACGATTCCAACAATACTCCACAGCAATGTTACTATTATATAGGAAAATAGTCGTCTCTTAGTGATCAATGTCACGGAGTATGTTACGAAAATAATAAAGATACTATATAAAAATATCTTACTTCTCTGATCTACAAATCCCACAGCACTAAGATCAAATGTCTGACGTCCCAAAACTTCCAACACAAACGCCAACACAACTGACAATACAAAGTTGCATATCAATGGATGTTTTCGAAGCTTCTTTATGATCGTATTTCCAATATTCTTAAAAAAAGTTTTCATGCTTTTCTCCTTTGCTCTTTTTCGCTATCATAGTATTATATCATCCAAAACAGAAAGTATCTAGTTATAACTTCTTAAATCTTTATTAAAATGTAACACTTTCGCCCAAAACTTATTAAGTTTTTATAAAATACAACGTTCTCATTTGACTTCACACATATTCCGTGTTAAAATCACTAGCGTTAAAAACTTTGGGTTTTGAGTTTTTAACAAAATATATTTGAAAGGAGTTTTATAAGATTTAAGCGCCATGCACCTTTCTGATACGGAAACAGACCGATAAGTGTCTGATAGGAAGGTTAACGAGGAGGAAAGTGATCGAGAGATTCGGCGGATGCTTTCCCGCAGCTCCAGACTACGTGATATACTGAGTAAACCCATGAGTGATCATGAAACAGAGGCAGTATAATCTGGACAAAACCGCATATGATTTAGAAAAAGAAAACAAAAGATTTATTTGGAAGTTTTTTACATATCTACACTTCCTTTTATTTCTTTGCGCAATTTTAAGGAGATTTATATTATGTGTGGAATTATTGGATTTACTGGAAACTTACAGGCACCTGGAATTTTAGTTGATGGATTACAGCAGTTAGAATACAGAGGATATGACAGTGCCGGAATCGCAGTAAATAATGGATCAGAAACTAAGATCGTAAAAACAACTGGAAAAGTTGCAACACTTCGTGAGAAAGTTGAAGCTACTGCTGACCTTGCTGGAACATGCGGTATCGGACATACTCGTTGGGCAACTCATGGTGGTGTTACAGAAGTTAACGCACATCCTCATGTATCTGGAAATGTAACTCTGATCCATAATGGAATCATTGAAAATTACAAAGAATTAGCTGCTTCCTTAAAAGCAAAAGGATTTACTGCTATTTCTGAAACTGATACAGAAGTAGCTGCTATGTTGATCGATTCTTTATATGATGGAGATCCATTTGCAGCATTAAAAGAAGCAGATCAAATGCTAGAAGGAGCTTATGGTTTCTGTGTTATGTTTAAAGATCATCCAGGCGAGATCTACTGCATGAGAAACGCCAGTCCTTTAGTTGCTTCCCATACAGAAGACGGATCTTTTATCGCTTCTGATATGGTTGCATTATTAAAATACACAAAAGATTATTTTGTTGTACCAGAAGAACATATCGTTGTCATGAAAGCTGACAGCATTACATTATATACAATGGACGGAACTGTAGTAGAACCTAAGATGCTTCACGTTGACTGGGATACAACAGCTGCCCAGAAGGGTGGATACGATTTCTTCATGCAGAAAGAAATCTATGATCAGCCAGAAGCTCTTCATAATACGATCATGCCACGTATTCACAATGGTCATGCAGATTTCAGTGCAGATAATATCTCTGATGATATCTTCAAAGGCGTAAATCGTGTGATCGTGACAGCTTGTGGTACTGCATGGCATGCAGGACTGATTGGAAGACATCTGATCGAAGCTATGATCCGTATTCCTGTAACCGTTGAATTAGCTTCTGAATTCCGTTACATGAATCCGATCTTAGATGAACATACATTAGTTGTTGTGATCACACAGTCTGGTGAAACAGCTGACTCTCTTGCAGCACTTCGTCTTGCAAATGAACGTGGAGCAAAAACAATCTCCATCGTTAATGTGAAAGGATCAAGTATCGCTCGAGAAAGTGATTATGTATTATATACACACGCAGGTCCTGAGATTGCTGTTGCAAGTACAAAAGCGTTCTCTGTACAGTGTTCTGGTATGTATCTGATCGCATTAAAACTTGCAGAAGTTAACAACTTAATGTCAGACGAACAGATGAAAGATTTCTGTGATAAATTTGAACAGGCAATTGGAACTGTTGAAGAAGTCTTAAAGATGGATGATTACATCAAAGGAATCTCAGAAAAGATCAAAGATACATTCTCTGCTTTCTATCTTGGAAGAGGATTAGATTACGGTATTGCTTGTGAAGCCTGCTTAAAATTAAAAGAAATCTCTTATGTAAATGCAGAAGCATACTGTGCAGGAGAATTAAAACATGGAACAATCTCTCTGATCACAGAAGGGGTACCTGTTATTGCAATCGCTACACAGGAAAATACATTACCAAAATTAATGGCAAACGTTGAAGAAGTAAAAGCTCGTGGTGCTCACGTGATCGTAGTAACAGATAAAGATATGAGTAATTACGAAGGAATCTATGATGATTTAATTCAGGTTCCTGCAACAGACGATCTGTTTGCAACATTTGCTTCTACCGTTGCATTACAGTTACTTGCTTATCATGTCACAGTATTCAGAGGATATGATGTAGACCAGCCAAGAAACCTGGCTAAATCTGTAACTGTAGAGTAGGCAGACATTAAAAAAAGATGCGAAGGAATTATTCCATTCCCTCGCATCTTTTATTTTCTTTCCAGTCAAAATAAATATCGATTAAATTTCTAAATATTTTGATCACTAATGTCACCATAAAAGCATCTATAATTTCTGCTAAAAAAACTAACATCATATAATGATTAAACTTTCCAGTCAAAACAGATACATAAATCCAAAACGAAATCACTGCCATTACAAACATAACAATACACTGTAAGATTTTTATACTGTTTTTTCTTTCTTTTATCTTTTTAACTTTATATTTTCTTTCTATAAACATTATTACAATCCATAAAATAATCCAAATAATGCTCCATACCCCAAATTGTTTAAAAAAGTTATTTGGAAAAAATATTTCTATTTCAGCACCTTTCATATACTTCAAAGACATTTTTATAAAATACCAGATTCCAGCCACTGGCATCAACAACATTACTATTAACACTATTAATTTCTTTTTATCTTTCAAAACATTTCTCCTTAAATTAATCTTCCAATAACTATTATTTTGATATCATCACAAATCTAGTTCCAACTTTCTTTCCAGATTCTGATCTCTCATTTCCAAATCCTATTCCTGTACCCCATTTGCTGCCATCCATTCTGGTGGCAATAATTTTTCCGCTTCCTATATGAACAGCTGCCACATCTCCCATTACTTTTTTAGGTTTAAACCAACATTCTTTATCAGAATCTCCAAAATACCAACCGGCCTTCTTTCCATTTCCCAATTGTCCATAGGTATTATCTCCCCATAAATATAGATTATTTTTTTCCGTAATCACAGCCATATTATATCCACCTGCTGCAATATATTTTACATTTTCAAATATTTTCTTAGGTTTACAGGAAATCAAATCCGTATTTTTATCATATCCTAACATTCCACCTGCATTACTTCCCCATGTCCATACAGAATGATCTTTTTTCATAGCAATGACCGCTCCTCCTTCATTGGTGGAAGCATAAATAATATTATTCATAATAAAAACAGGTTGACGAAAAACTGCAGTACTTACATTATTTCTTTTATCTTCTGGCATTTTAATCTGAAATTCTTCAACACTATTCCACCCCATTCCATATAATCTGTTTTTATAATCAAGATACAACAGGCTCCCTCTTCCTCCAAAACTAATATGTTTTACATTATGTGCAATCGTATCTTTCATTACATGCCCATATTTTTTCAGTGGATACCCATATTCATCGATTAATGTTCCATACAATTTCCCATTCTTTTTAATTTGATACTCGTATGGCATTCCTTTGATTCCAGAAGAACAAAGAATCTTTTTGTTATAATGATCTTCCAATTTGTAAGATAGATATTTCAGTTTTTTATATCTTACAGGCTTTTTATAATCTTTTTGTATCATTGCACCAGATTTAAACAATCCAATAATTCCAAGAGCTACTATGATACCAATCACTATTACAATGAACACAATCCTATTTCTCTTGCTTTGTCTCATTTACTTTCCCCTCTTTCATATGTTTTTTCTTAATATAATACCACCCTTTCATACAAATAAACATCCACCCTGCGTATTTAGTCATTTTTTATGCTTAAATAGTTATACTAAAATCTTTACAAAATATAAATTTTTAGTAAAATATATTTAGAGAAAATTTATAACAGGAGATTAACTTATGATACTTACTATATTACTAACCCTTCTTGGTACCTCTATTGATACTATTTTATTGTGCTATTGTACAAAATATTTTAATTTTCGATATTCGTACATAAAATCAGGTATCCTTTACACATTATGGGGTCTTTCTATTATTCTTTTAAATTTACTTTCTTGCCCATTTATTTTTAAATTAATCTATGAACTGATTTCCATCATATTTTTAAATCGTTACTTATATTTGGATTTCCAATTGAAATCTACTTTAAAAATGATCGTTGTATTTTATATTGTTTTATGTTTATGTGAATTATTAACTGTTGGAATTTGTTTTAGTGTTTTACATTGCACATCTTTATCCGATATTTTTGATAATCAGGTTCTTTCATTAGAAATGATCATTTTTTCAAAAATTTTATCCCTCTTATTATTACATTTTGTTTTTTATCATAAACAAAACGATATAGAAATTTCTTTTACACCTATAGAAAATATTCTTTATTTTCTTCCGATCATCACATGCTTACTTCTCATTTTAGGCATTATATATTTGTTGAAAATTTCTGATATTTCTTCACAATATCATGAAGTCTTTTTATGGATCTCTATTGTACTAATGATCAGTTCTTTTTGCCATTTTATATTATTCAACCTGTACCTTTCCAAAAAGGCTGAAGAAAATTATATTAATTTTGTAAAAACACAAGAAGAAAAAACTTTTTATTATTATCAGCAAAAACAAAAGGATATTGAATATTTAAACATTATACGCCATGATCTTAAAAATCAGCTTTTAGCCTTAAAATCACAGCCAGCAGAAAGCAATCAATACACCCAACATATTGATTCCTTACTGAATGATCTTTCAAAATCTTCCTTTGCTGTACACACAGGAAATCCTTTTATTGATGTTTTAATTTCCGAGAAATTAAAGCTGATCCACGAACAACACATTTCTTGCAAAATGAACGTAGAATTAGAGAATATTCATTTTATTTGTAATATAGAGTTATGTTCTTTGCTTGGTAATTTGTTGGATAATTGCATTGAAGCTGCCCAATGTTGTGACAAGAACAAAAGCATCACCTTTTGCTGTAATACGACACAAAATCATTTTTGCGTTCATGCATCCAATACATATAATAAAAAATTAAAACATAAAAACGGCTCCTTCATAACTACAAAAAAAGATCCTTCTATGCATGGTTTTGGAATAATTTCAATCAAAAAAATCGTTTCCAAATATAACGGAAATGTCTCTTTTTCTTCCAACCTTGAAGAATTCGTTGTAAATATTTCCATACCACTCCCACAACACCTAAATTAAATATAAGAGAGGAAAACATTATGAAAATCTGTATTTGTGATGATGAAAAAGACTTTATTCACAATTTTCAATTACTTTTGAAACAGTATTCTAAAAAGCACAAAAATATCAATCAATTTAACTTCTTTGAAAATGAAAATGATCTGTTATCTTATTTTTATTCTCAAAATGATATTGACATCTTATTTTTAGATATAAAATTCCAAACCTATAGCGGAATGGAAATTGCTAAAAAAATACGAGACATTAATCCATCCGTAATTTTAATTTTTTTAACTTCTTTTCCAGAATATGCTCTATCTGGTTACAAAGTAAAAGCTTTTGATTATCTTGTAAAACCACTTTCATATCTCCAATTGGAAAATGTTTTGGACCGAGCTATTTCAGAATTAGAATCTATTGAAAAGCATTTTTTAATCATAAAAGATTCTGGAAATATTTTCAAAATCAAATTTTCTGAAATTGTATACATAGAAACTTATAACCGAAATATTTTATTTCATTTAACATCCGGATCTGAAATCACTGGACATGAATCCTTAAAAGCATACGAAAATAAACTTGATGAACGTTTTTATCGTTGCCATACAGGCTATATTGTTAATATGGCATATGTAACTTCTATACAAAAGGATTGTGCTGTATTAAATTCTAATGTCAGCGTTCCTGTCAGTCGATATAAAAAGAAAAAATTCCAAATGTTATTTACTGATTTTTTATGTAATTTTATTTTTTAATTTCAAAAATCCCCTGAAAGGTCAATCAACCTTTCAGGGGTTCTCATACTTTATATGTCTATGCTTATGAAATAATTAATAATTCTACTCTTCCGTATAATATCTACCCAAAGCATCCGCACCCATGATCGCAGCATACAGATCTTCTGGTTCCACATCAAATGGCATATTCCCCATTGTATCATCTGGCGCACATGCAAGACGTGCCACTTCCATGATCTGCTCTGGTTTCACTTCCTCAATTCCTAATCCTTTTAATGTTACAGGAAGTCCGATTTCACTGCAGAAATCAATCACTTCCATGATCTCGTCTTCTCCAGCGTCTTCTAATACCAGCTGAACCAGTGTTCCGAATGCCACCTTCTCTCCATGATACATCTTATGTGTTTCTGGGATTGCTGTAAATCCGTTGTGGATCGCATGAGCCCCTGCTAATCCTCCACTCTCAAATCCGATTCCTGATAAATAAGTGTTGGCTTCGATAACATTCTCTACAGCTTTTGTACAGATTCCTTCTTTCGCTGCTATCATTGCCTGTACTCCATTTTCCATTAATGTATCATAACATAATTGAGCAAGATTCATTGCTGCCAATGTACATTTACCTCCAACACAGTTACTTGCATCAGATCTTTTACATGCTCTGGCTTCAAAATATGTTGCAAGTGCATCTCCCATTCCTGAGATCAACAGTCTTACTGGTGCTTTGCAGACGATATCAGTATCTACCATGACCATATCTGGACTTGATGGCAAGAACAGATACTTTTCAAAAACACCTTCATCTGTATAGATAACAGATAATGCACTGCATGGTGCATCCGTAGATGCGATCGTTGGCACGATGATGACTGGTTTCTTTGTATAATATGCAACCGCTTTTGATGTATCATGAATCTTACCACCGCCAATTCCAATGATCACATCACTTCCTGCTTCTTCCACGATCTTTATAATACGGTTGATCTCTGTCATACAGCATTCTCCATTGAATACATCATAAACAAGATTGCTGCCTTTGTTTCCTTCATCGATCGCCGGTTCTACTCTTTTTCTTCCAGATGCACTCGTCAGAATAAAAAGATTCTTTCCAAATTTATCTGCATAAGAACAGAGATTTTTCATCTCTCCTTTACCTTGAATGTAGCGTGTTGGACTTCCAATAATTGCTGCCATAATATTTCCCTCCATATCAACTCTATTTTTCATCATGATACCATTTGATATCAATATCTCGTTACTATTATAACATTCTTTTTGTTATATTTAAACATAATTATTTTTATACTTGTTCTTTTTTTATCTATTTTTACCTGTAAATTTATTATTCTTTCATTTCTCACGTTAATATATTGTCAAGTTTTTGTTTAAGTTTTTTCTATTTTCTTGCCTTTTTTATCATTTTTCCATATACTTATACATACTGAATACAAAATCCGACAAAAGGAGACATTTACAAATGATGATCAAAACTTTATTTTTACTAAGCTTTCTCTTCTTTATCTACTCATTTATCGGCTGGATCTTAGAAGTGGTACAAGCAGCATTTCATCAGAAACGTTTGGTAAACCGTGGTTTTATCAACTCACCGCTTTGTATTTCCTACGGAATCGGAGCCGTCGTTATTACGATCAATACGCATCAGATGACTGGCTTATGGATCTTTGCTGCCGCCATGATCGATGCCACAGTCATTGAATGGTTTGGCGGACATTTTATTGAACATTTTTACCATGAACGCTGGTGGGATTATTCCAAAAATAAATGGAACTTTGACGGCTACATCTGCCTGTCCCATTCTGTTTTCTGGGGACTTTTAGGATATATCGGAGTAAGGTTTATAAATCCGCTGCTCTTTAAATTTTATCATCTGATCCCGCCATTTATCCGGCATCTGATCATTTTTATCCTTCTTGCAGTCCTGATCATTGATATTTTAGCAACCACGATCGTTGTCTTTGGAAAAAATATTGATAAACGACGTTGGGAATCTGCGGATGCTTATCTTACAAAGATCAGCGTGAAATTGAGTTCATTGATAACATCTTATGTGGATCGTCGTGTTGAACGTGCTTATCCACAGCGTAAATTAAAACTGCCAACAATTCCAAAGACTGGTGTGTTTGCCCAGGGATGCGGTTTTTATAAGGTGTTTTTGTTGTTTTTCATCGGTTCTTTGCTTGGTGATATCATTGAAACGATCTTCTGTCGTTTGAAGATGGGCGTCTGGATGAACAGGAGCAGCCTTGTATGGGGTCCTTTCAGCATTGTGTGGGGATTTGCCTTTGCTGGTGTTACATTGCTTCTATACCGCTATAAAGATCGTTCAGACAGCTTTCTGTTTTTAACTGGTACTTTTCTTGGTGGTGCTTATGAATATCTCTGCAGCGTTTTAAGTGAAATTGTCTTTGGAAAGGTTTTCTGGGATTACAGCAAAATGCCTTTTAACTTGAATGGAAGGATCAATCTTCTTTATTGTTTCTTCTGGGGCATCGCAACCGTTGTCTGGTTTAAGAGGATTTATCCTTTCTTGTCCAATCTGATCGAGAAACTTCCAATTACATTCGGGACTATATTTACGTGGATCATTGTCGTTTTTATGGCACTTAATATGTTTATGTCCCTATCTGCCTTGATCCGTTATGATCAGCGCGATAAAAAATTACCTGCTTCGAATTTCTTTGAGCGATATCTGGATACTCATTATAACGACCAAAAAATGAAACTCATCTATCCTAAAGCAAAGAAAGTACATTGATCGAGGTACTTTTACAAAAACTTCTGATACAGAAAAAGGGAATGAAACTAACATTTTGTTGTTTCATTCCCTTTTCTTATCTTTTCTTTAAAATATGATCCTATCCGATCACATCACTCATATCATACATACCAGCTTCTTTTCCTGCTAGGTAAAGGGCTGCACTGACTGCTCCCTTGCCAAAAATCGCTCTGCTGTATGCAGTATGTTTTAACTCAATGACTTCATCCTGTCCTGCAAAGATGATCTCATGTTCTCCAACGATCGTTCCTCCACGGACTGCAGAGATTCCAATCTCTTTCTTTGGACGCTGTTCTCTTCTCTGGCTTCTGTCATATACAAATTCATATTCGTTATTTAATGGCTCATTGACAGCTTCTGCAAGTGCGATCGCTGTTCCAGATGGTGCATCTAGCTTTCTTCTGTGATGTTTCTCTACGATATCAATATCAAATCCTGCATCTGCTAATAACTTTGTCATAGATTTTAATACTTTGAATAATGTATTAACTCCTAATGACATATTTGCAGAACGAAGAACTGCTGTCTTCTTACTTGCTTCATGAACTCTTTCTAACTGTTCATCACTTAATCCTGTTGTACATAACACTACCGGAATCTGTCTCTCGACTGCGAAATCCAGTAACCCATCAACAGCTGGTGCTGCGGAAAAGTCGATGATCGCATCAACTTCTACATCACACGCATTGATGTCTGTAAATACTGGATAATCATTGTGCCCATCATCCACACGGTCAACACCGCATGCCATAACAGCTCCTTCTGTCTCTTCTACGATCTTGCTGATCACCTGTCCCATGACTCCATTACAGCCATGCATCATAATCTTAACCATCTTTTGTAACTCCTTAAAGAATTCCTACTTCTTTCATTGACTGAATTAATACCTGTGCGTGATCTTCTTCCATCTCTGTTAATGGACGACGAACGATATTTCTGCAATATCCCATCTCTGCTACTGCACGTTTTGCAGGGATTGGGTTTACTTCGCTAAATAAGTTATGGATCACATCCATGTATTTTAACTGGATGTCTAAGCTTCCTTTAACATCCCCTTCTAAGAACTTCATTACCATGTCATGAGTTTCTCTTGGTGCTACATTGGATAATACAGAGATGACACCCTTTCCACCTAATGCTAAAAGAGGCACAACCTGATCATCATTTCCTGAATAAATATCTAAGCTTCCATCTGTTAATGCTGCAAGTGTTGCTACCTGACCGATATCTCCACTTGCTTCTTTGATCCCTACGATATTCTCAACGCTCTTTGCGATCTTTGCTGCTGTTGCTGGCTGAATGTTTGTTCCTGTTCTTCCTGGTACATTGTACATAATGATCGGAACATCTACAGAATTACCTACTGTTGCATAGTATTCTTCCAGACCTTTCTGTGTTGCTTTGTTATAATATGGAGTTACGACTAATAATGCGTCTGCTCCTACTTTCTCTGATCTCTTCGCAAGATTCAAAGCTTCGTCTGTACAATTTGCTCCTGCTCCTGCAATAACTGGAACTCTTCCGTTTACATGAGAAACACATGCACTGACTACTTCGATCTGTTCGTCGTGAGACATTGTAGAAGCCTCTCCTGAAGTTCCACAGATAACAATACTGTCTGTTCCATTATCAATCTGGAAATCAATAAATTTCTCTAACTGATCATAATCCACCGATAAATCTTCTTTGAATGGTGTCACTAATGCAACACCTGCACCTGTAAAAATTGACATTTTTCTTTCCTCCTATCATCCTATGTAGCATCAACATTGAGATTCTTTGATCGTACTGATCTCATATACTGCATCCGCATATGGAATCAATGCTTCTGGAATCTGCCGTCCTGTCATGATGATCGTCTGGTCATCACTGCGGTTTTCTAACATCTCCACCAGTTCTTCGGTCTTTAATAGTCCAAGGTCCAAAAGTCCAAGCACTTCATCTAAAACGACCATGTCGCACTGTCTTGTATCTATGACTTTATGTGCATATTTTAATCCATTATAAATAAAATGATCCTGTTCTTTCTTCTCTTCTTCATTCAGATCCTCATACAATCTCTCGTACTTTTCAAAACGAAACAACTGTACTTCTGGTTCTAAACGCTTGAAAAAGCTTAATTCTTCAGTCTCCTTTCCTTTCAGGAACTGAACCATAATGATCTGCTTTTCCTGCCCGGCTGCTTTCACACACTGGCCGATCGCACAGGATGTCTTTCCTCTGCCCTGGCCACAGTATATTTCCACTCGTCCTTCCATCTTTTCACCTCAAAGAATCTTCCTTTTGTAGTAATATATTTGGTTTAGGATATTATATCATTTCTGATACTATAAATACAACTTATTCTTCATCCTTTTCATGAAACTCCAGTTTATTTACTGATACCTCATATGCAACTCGCCTGATCAGTTCATTTTCTGAAACTCTTTTCTGATATTCTCTGCTTTGAATTCTTCCGATCAGCTGAATTCTTGAACCGATTTCAAGATTCCCTGCAAATCTCGCATTCCTTCCCCAGCAGATACATGGTATGTAGTCAGATTTGCCATAGGAACGGTTCACCGCAAGCAAGATGTCACAAATCTCTCTTCCTAGCGGTGTCATCCGATATACTGGCTGCTTACAGATAAATCCATCTAAAATGATCTGATTTGGTCTGACTCCATCCATACTTTCTATAAATTCCAGATCTCTGACGAATACAGATAAGATCAAATGATTACGGTTCTCCTCGTGCTTGTTGAAGGAACGGAATTGACCGCAAGCTCTTACAAGCATTCCTTTGTAATCTTTTGTCACATCAACGAGCCGCTCTGATATTAATAATGGTATCTCGTCTGTTGCTTCACTTAATCTGTTTACTAAAAGTTTGACTGTATAAAATCCTTCTCCGAAAATCTCATGGCTGTATTCAAACGTTGAATTGATACGTCCGCAAACCTCCACTTGATTATGATTGATTCCCTGCTCTGTCATACTCTTTCTCCCTTCTTGTGTTCTATTAGTATACTTTAAATCGTATTCCAATTTTGACACAATTAGAAGAAAAATCCTTCGACAAAGTTAGTCACACTTTTTCGACATGTTCTAAACGGCTTTCATACCGTGCATGATCTTATGAGAATTTTGCACGTTTTCTCATTGTTGGATCTAAGATCTTCTTACGGATACGGATATTCTCTGGAGTGATCTCTAATAACTCATCCGTATCAATAAACTCTAATGCCTGCTCTAAGCTTAAGATTTTTGGAGGAGATAATTTTAATGCATCATCTGATCCTGAGGCACGTGTATTTGTAAGCTTCTTGCTGCGGCATACGTTGATCTCGATATCTTCTGTCTTACCAGTCTGTCCGATGACCATTCCACCATATACTTTCTCACCAGGTCCTACAAACAAAGTACCTCTCTCCTGCGCATTAAACAGACCATATGTGATCGTTTCTCCTGCTTCATATGCGATCAATGATCCCTGTTTACGATACTGGATATCCCCTTTGTATGGTCCATATCCATCAAACAGCGTATTTAAGATACCATTTCCTTTTGTATCTGTCATAAATTCTCCACGATACCCGATCAATCCTCTGGATGGGATAGAGAATTCAAGTCTTGCATAACCTCCATTGGCTGCTGTCATATTCTGAAGTTCACCTTTTCTCTGGCTTAACTTCTCGATAACTGCCCCTGTAAATTCTTCTGGAACATCAATAACGGCAATCTCCATTGGCTCTAATTTCTTACCATTCTCGTCATAATGATATAATACTTCTGCCTTGCTGACTGCAAATTCATATCCTTCACGACGCATGTTCTCGATCAGTACAGATAAATGTAATTCTCCACGTCCAGATACTTTATAGCTGTCCTGATTCTCACTTTCTTCCACACGAAGGCTGACATCCGTATTCAATTCTCTGAACAATCTGTCTCTAATATGTCTTGATGTAACATATTTACCTTCCTGACCTGCAAGAGGGCTGTCATTTACCATAAACTGCATAGAGATCGTTGGCTCTGAGATCTTCTGGAATGGAATTGCTTCTGCTCCATCCACATCACAGATCGTATCTCCAATTGACAGATCTGAGATTCCTGAGATTGCTACGATAGATCCTACCTGTGCATTCTTTACATCTACTTTATCAAGTCCCTCAAATTCATATAACTTTGTAATGCGGACTTTCTCTTTACGTTCTGGATCATGAGCATTCACTACGATGCATTCTTTGTTGACTGCGATCTCACCATTATCCACTTTACCGATTCCGATACGTCCAACATATTCATTGTAATCGATCGTACTGATCAATACCTGTAATGGTTTCTCTGGATCACCTTCTGGTGCTTCAATATGATCAATGATCGTCTCGAATAATGGTTTCATATCTTTCTTCTCACCATCAAGATCTAATGTTGCGAATCCTTCTTTGGCTGATGCAAATACAAATGGACAATCAAGCTGTTTATCCCCTGCATCTAATTCCATTAATAATTCTAATGTCTCATCGACAACTTCATCTGGTCTTGCTTCTGGACGGTCTACTTTATTGACACATACGATCACAGACAGATCAAGCTCTAAGGCTTTCTTTAATACAAACTTTGTCTGTGGCATTGGTCCTTCAAATGCATCAACAACTAGTACAACGCCATTTACCATCTTCAGTACACGTTCTACTTCTCCACCAAAGTCAGCATGCCCCGGTGTATCGATGATATTGATCTTGATTCCATTATACATAACTCCTGTATTCTTAGACAGGATCGTGATTCCTCTTTCTTTCTCGATGTCATTTGAGTCCATGACTCTCTCTGCGACTTCCTGATTGTCACGGAAGATTCCGCTCTGTTTTAACATCTCGTCTACTAATGTTGTCTTACCATGATCGACATGGGCAATGATTGCAATATTTCTCACATCTTCGCGCTTCATTTATATCCTTCTTTCTAGTATCTTTCTGTATCAGTTTCCATGGCATTTATAAAGCATGCCAAGATTAACTTTCTTATTCTATCACACTCAATGAAAAGTTGCAATTTTATTATTTTGTACCAACGATATTCTTTGGCTTTTCTTCTATTATATGTTATATTTCTTATAGACCAGAAAAGGAGTTGGACATTATGAATTTACACGAACTGATTGATCGTTTGCATAAAGATCATACATTGACAAAAGAAGAATTTATTACACTTATTAAAGAACGGAACGAAGAAAGTGCATCTTATCTTGCCTCTCTTGCCAGAGAAGAAGCTGTAAATATCTATGGAAATGGTGTTTTCCCACGTGGATTGGTAGAATTTACGAATTACTGCAAAAATAACTGCTATTACTGCGGAATTCAAGGCAGCAATCCAAATGCAAATCGTTACCGCCTGTCAAAAGAGGAAATCCTTTCTGCCTGCGAGAATGGTTACCAGCTTGGATATCGAAGCTTTGTTCTTCAAGGCGGTGAGGATCCTCATTATACAGATGAGGTTATGGTTCCTATCGTGGCGGAGATCAGAAAACGCTACCCTGATTGTGCCATCACACTTTCTCTTGGAGAACGTTCCAAAGAAAGTTATCAAAAATTATATGATGCAGGAGCTGATCGTTATCTGCTTCGACATGAAGCTGCTGACCCAGAGCTTTACCAGAAACTCCACCCAGAAAGTCTTTCTTTAGAAAACCGGATCCAGTGTCTGTGGAATTTAAAAGAAATCGGCTATGCTGTTGGAACTGGATTTATGGTCGGAGCCCCTTATCAGACGGTTGAGAATCTGGTAGACGATCTTCTATTTATCAAAGAACTTGATCCACAGATGGTCGGAATCGGCCCTTTTGTTCCACATCACGATACAAGATTTAAGGAATTTCCTTCTGGAAGTGTGGAGCTTACCACATACCTTGTGAGTATTCTTCGTCTGATGAATCCTCATCTTTTACTTCCTTCCACAACAGCACTTGGTACGATTGATCCTCGTGGAAGGGAAAAAGGAATTCTTGCAGGTGCAAATGTTGTTATGCCGAACCTTTCTCCTGTTGCAGTTAGAAAAGATTATTCTTTATATGACAATAAGATCTGCACTGGAGAGGAAGCTGCTGAATGTGCCGGCTGTCTTGGAAGACGCCTTGCCAGTATTGATTATCAGCTTGTATTCAGCCGTGGAGATTATATCGAATAACCTGCTTATCAGCAGTTAAGGAAAAAGCGTGTAGGATCTTTGAAATCCTACACGCTTTTATTCTGTCTTTTATCTGTTAAGAAATTATCTTCTTCTGCTCTTTAATAAGAACTCTGGAATATTGATCTTAGAGCTTTCCTGTTCGATCTCTTTCATCTCAGGTTCAGAAACATAGCTTGTTGTCTGTGCTGGCTGTTCTTCCTCCATGACCTTTCCATTATGTAATGGCTGCCCTGAAAATTCCGGAGCCTGCTGTGTCTGCTGTACTGGCTTCTTCGCTGCAGCAAATCCAGTTCTTGCATTCCCTGTAATATCTGCGGATTTGATTCCTGTTGCGATGATCGTTGCACTGATCTGATCTCCAAAGTCTGCATTGACTGTACCGAAGATGACATTGACATCGTCTCCTGCTTCGTCTTTTAAGTATTCTACAGCCTGCTGTGCTTCTAACATTCCAACAGCTCCTGCGAAGTTGACGATCACATCTGTAGCTCCTGCAACAGTTGTCTCAAGCAATGGACTTTCCATCGCTGTCTTGATCGCTTCGAGTTCTTCGTCTGCAACGCCCATACCGATATGTGCAATACCTTTGTCTCTCATAACTGTCTGAATATCAGCAAAATCGACATTGATCAATCCTGGGTTGTAGATCATATCCGTAATTCCCTGTACACCCTGCTGCAGTACTTCATCTGCTTTCTTCAGTGCATCTGGGATCGTTGTTCTCTTATCACAGATCTGTAACAACTTGTCATTCGGAATGACGATCATTGTATCCACCTGATCCTGAAGGCGTGCAATTCCTGACATTGCATTGTTCATACGAGGTTTTCCTTCAAATGTAAATGGTTTTGTCACAACTCCAACTGTTAAGATCCCAAGTCCTTTGGAAATCTCTGCAATGATCGGTGCTGCACCTGTACCGGTACCTCCACCCATTCCACATGTTACAAATACCATATCTGATCCCTGAACCAGTTCTGTGATCTCTTCACGGTTCTCTTCAACCGCTGCTTCCCCGATCTCAGGTTTTGCTCCTGCTCCAAGTCCCTTTGTCAGTTTCTCCCCGATCTGAATCTTTGTTCCTGCTTTACATAAAGATAAAGCCTGTCTATCTGTATTCACACCCACGAGTTCAACACCCTGGACATTCTCATCTACCATTCGGTTTACCGCATTGTTTCCTGCGCCACCGACTCCTATTACTAAAATCCTTGCTTGTGTGTTCTCAACACTAGGCATAATCTCAACCACGTTGTTCCTCCTTCACGCCATCTATGTAAAATGACTCCCTTAAATTCTGTACACTAACTTAATGATACCTTCTTTACTAAGTTTTTTCAACTCTTTTTTGGTTGAAAAACAGCAATTTTGTGGTCCTCGCTAAAGTACTTCATGTCAATAGTTCCACTTTTCCCTTTTACTTTCTTAAGCATCCCTGCTAATTCGGGAATCTTGATATCAATATCCTTCTTATTATAAAGATCAACCGTTATTTTATCGCTGATCAATAAGGCATTTCCATCTTCTTTGATATAGATCTGATCAATCGGAAGATTATATTTATCAATTGCAGTCGTAAGTTCTAAAAGATAAGAAAAAACTTTCTCTTTCTTGACTGGAATCTTCTCCTGCATAACCAATTCATCATATTTAAGTCCTGTAACCAATGGAACATCGTCATATTTCTTTTCATAGCTTTCCAATGCATAACCATTTTTATCAAAATAGACGTATTTTCCATTATACAGAAGGCATCCAGCTCTCTTTTTTTCTTTCACCTCGACCGTGATCGTATCTGGCCGGTTAATCTTTACATGAATCGAATCTATAAATGGCAGAAGATCCGGTGCCGCAATCTTGCATTTTAAGAAATATGCAACCGAATTATCAATATATCCATTCTCTACAACTGCCTTTTTGACTTCTGCTTCTGTATAATAGCTTAATCCAGAAATTTTGATCTGTTTTGTTTTACACGTCCCTGCAATGATCACAACCGTAAGGATCAAGACTGCAACGATACCAAGTAGTATTTTCTTCCCTGATAGTTTATGTACTTTATTCTTGTTTTTATGCTCATCCATACGGATGACTTTTTTTTCTTCCATCACACTCACCCTTATCTTATGTGAATTTTCTTAGAAATTGATAATACGATTCCCATTTCGATCATGACAACAAGGATCGATGTACCTCCATAACTGATAAATGGAAGTGGAATTCCTGTCGGCGGGATCGTGTTTGTTACAACAGCAATATTGATGAATACCTGAATTGCGATATGTGTCATAAACCCGATCACAACCAGTGATCCAAATAAGTCTTCTGTATTCAGTGCGATCAAGAGCATCCGAAAGATCAGTGCCGCAAACACAAGGATCAGACAGACTGCCCCGAACAATCCTAATTCTTCACAAATGATCGAAAAAATCATATCATTGTGTGATTCTGGAATAAATCCCATCTTCTGCATACTCTGTCCAAGTCCTTTTCCAAAAATTCCACCGGAACCGATCGCATATAATGCCTGCATCGTCTGAAATCCCTTTTTGTGACTTTCTGGATGCAGCCAAATCTGTACACGCTCATTTCGATAACTATTTGCCGTCAACAGATACACTAATAAGAGTAATATTCCACCGCCTGCTGTTAACATAAGTTCTTTCATCTTCGGACTTACCACAAACAGCATGACACCGATCATCGCACACACGACAAGTGCTGTACTTAAGTTTTGTGTAACGATCAGAGCAATGATCGGGACCGTTGGAAGAACGATCACGATACTATCTTTGAATGTTCGGATCTTATGAGCATTTGCTGATAATCTGTTTGCGAGATAGATCACAACCAGGATCTTAGATACTTCTGATGGCTGAAACTGAAATCCAGCAATGCTGATCCAACGGACTGCACCTTTCTTTGCTGCACCTATGATCAGTACAAGAACTAGCAGTACGATACTTGCCCAGTAACAGCCATTTCCAAACTTCTCACTTTTCATGATACGGTAATCTAATTTACAACATACAACCATTGCAACCGCACCTAACACTATCGCAACTGCCTGCCTTAACAGCCAGTGATAGGAATTTCCATATGTAACAGTACTCTTATATGAACTTGTACTATAGATCATAACCAGACCAAAACATATCAGAAATATTACCAGAAACAACATCGGATAATCAAAGTATCTTTTGCCGGCCATATATTTTTCTTTGATGCGATTTGCCACTTTTTAGTTCTCCTTTAATTTTCTGACACAGTCTTTGAAGATATCTCCTCTGACTTCATAATTCGGGAACATTCCCCAGCTTGCACATGCAGGTGATAATAAAACTGCTTCTCCATCTTGTGCTTTTCCTGCAATGTATGAAACTGCTTCTTCCATAGAATCAACAAACTTGATCTTATCAAATCCATGTGCTTTTGCACAATCAGCGATCTTTGGTGCGGTTACACCCATCAGGATCAGTTCTTTAACTTTTCCATCAAATGCTTCAATCCACTCATCATATGTAGATTTCTTATCATATCCACCACCGATCAGCCATGTTGGGCGGTTCATTGCTTTGATTCCTTTGATCGCTGCATCCGGATTGGTCCCTTTAGAATCGTTATAGTATGCAACACCTTTCACTGTATCCACATATTCAATACGATGTTCTACGCCTTTAAACCTCTTGATTCCTTCTTTGATATATGAAACTGGAACCCCCATAGAATAAGACACTGCGATCGCTGCTAAAATATTTTCATAATTATGATCTCCTAACAGATTCACATCATCTAATGTACATACGATCTGTTTCTTTCCGTCTTCTTCGATGATAAATGCATCACCTTCCATGGAAACCCCTTCTTTTATTTTATGATGCAGACTGAAAAACAGAACTGTTCCATTCGCTCTGTCTGCCATAGCTCTTGTTGTATCGTCTTCATAATTTAATACCATTACCTGGTCTTTTGTCTGGTTTTTTCCAATAGATTCTTTTGTCTGTGCATAGACTTCTACCGTACCATGACGATCCAGATGGTCTGGTGTGATATTAAGGACTGCACATACATCAGGTTTAAAATCAACGATCGTTTCTAACTGGAAACTACTGATCTCTGCGGTTGTCACACTGTCCTCTTTTGTATCAAGCGCAACACTTGTATAAGGAATTCCGATATTTCCGACAACAAAACTGCTTTCATAATATCCTTTCATGATCTCTCCAGTCAGCGCTGTTGTCGTTGTCTTTCCGTTAGTCCCTGTAATCGCTGCGATTCTTCCTTTGGATGCCTGATATGCTAATTCAATCTCACTCCATACTGGCTTTTCCTGATCACGAAACATCTGTGCGATCGGTGCATTTACCGAAATTCCAGGACTTAACACTAATAGATCAAACTTGCTTACATCTTCTTTTGTAATATCTCCTAAGATCAATGGAATCTCTTTCTTTTCATATAATTTTCCATAAAGTGCTTCTTTCTCAAGGTCTTCCTTTCCATCATACAGACTGACATCTGCACCTGTTTTTAAAAGCAGATTGACAGAACCAATTCCACTTTTTCCTGCTCCTGCTACTAAAAATTTCTTGCTTGTATCTATCATTTCTTTCTCCTTACTAAATCGCTACCAGTCCGATCAGGCAACAAACTGCCGTGGTGATCGCAAAGATTGCTACAACCTTTGTTTCTGGCCATCCTGACAATTCAAAATGATGATGGATCGGTGCCATTTTAAATAATCTTTTTCCTTTTGTCATTTTAAAATATAATACCTGTACCATAACAGATAATACCTCGATCATATAGATCAATGCAACAATTGGGATAAATAAAGACAGGCGAAGCATCAATGCTGTTGCCGCCACAAATCCCCCAAGTGCAAGCGAGCCTGTATCTCCCATAAACACTCTCGCTGGATATACATTAAATACTAAAAATCCAAGAAGTGAGCCAACCGTTGCACAAGATACCGGCCAGATTCCAGCTGCCGGATCATTATGCCCCATTCCAATGGCTGCCACTGTAAAAAATGTTGCGATCAATACCGTAACACTTGATGCAAGTCCATCCAATCCATCCGTAAAATTAGCTCCATTCACAGTTCCTAACAAAATGATAAAAACCGCTGGGATAAAAAATACTCCAAGGTTTAAATATTTACCATGTGTAAAAGGAATCAGCATCGAGGTTCCTGTCTGCGTGTAATTTATCAAATAATACGCAAAGATTCCTGTGACTATGATCTGCCCAAACATCTTCTGCCAGGCCCTCAGTCCCAGGTTTCTTTTCATGACTACTTTGATGTAATCATCGATAAATCCGATAAATCCAAATCCCAGTGTCACAAACAGCACCGGGATGATCATCGGATATCTTCTAACATAAAATAACGATGCGATTACGATTCCAAGTAATATGATCAGCCCTCCCATCGTCGGAGTCCCTGATTTCTTCAGATGTGATTCGGGTCCTTCTCCCCGGATAAACTGACCGAATTTTAATTTGTGTAAATACCTGATCATCATCGGGCTTAGAAGTACGCTGATAAAAAAGGCAATTAAAACCGGTTTTACAATACCATAATTCATGTCGCCACCTCATTTGTTCTTGTTTCGTCTACGGTTCTTTTTTATCTGGCGTATATTCTTTATAAATCCCCATGTATGGAAGTGCCGTTTGAAATACACTTCTCATCACAGGGGCTGCGATCGTTCCTCCATAGTAAGTTCCATGTGGTTCATCGATCAACACGATCCCAATGATCGCAGGATTGTCTGCTTTCGCAAATCCTAAAAAAGAAGAAATATATTTTCCATTTCCTCTTGGAAGTTTCTCACTGGTTGCTGTTTTTCCCCCAATGGAAAAACCATCCATCCGGCAGTTTCTCCCTGATCCATCGGATACAACTGCTTCTAACAATTCTTTCATCGTCTCCGATGTTTGTTTTTTTATGACACCTTCTTTCACTGGATAAGAAAAAGCTTTTGATCTTGTTCCATCCTGCTTCTGAACATATCTTCCAAAATGCGGTGTGATCAGCTTCCCGCCATTGATCACCGCACTGACTGCTCTTAACAGCTGTAATGGTGTGATCTGTATGGACTGTCCAAAAGACATCGTTGCAAGTTCAACTGCACCGACATTCTTCTTTTGATGCATGATCGAAGATGCTTCTCCCGGAAGGTCGATCCCTGTTTTCTCAAACAGTCCAAGCTGGCGGAATGTCTGATACATTCCATCCACACCAACTCTGGCACCGACATCCATAAATACCGGATTACAGGAATTCATAACTCCTTCTTTAAATGTCTCACTTCCATGTCCTCCGACTTTGTGACACCGGATCTTGCGATCCTCCACGATCCGAAATCCTGGGCAATTAAAATGATCATTCACGCTGACTTTCGATAATTCCAATCCTGCAGTCGCCGTTACGATCTTAAAGACCGATCCCGGTTCATAAGTATCATTTAAACAGGAATTCCTCCATTTCTTATTGAGATATTCCTGTTGTTTCTTACTATTTGCCTTTCTTTTCTTTGCTGGCAAAGAAAAAGGATCATTCAGATCATATTCTGGAACATTGACCATTGCATAGATTTCTCCATTCTGTGGATTCATCAAGATCATGGATACCTGTTTTGCCCTCTTCTCTTTCTTCACCTTCTTACATGCCTGTACTGCATAATTTTGCAGATTCACGTCAAGCGAAATGTAAAGATCACCTCCGGCAACCGGTTCTTCCCTCTCCTCATATGCTCCATCGATTTCTATGCCGCTTCCATCTGTTAGTGTCCGGATCCTTCCAGACTTTCCTTTCAGATATCTGTCATAAAAAACTTCCACTCCAATGATCCCCTGGTTATCTCCTCCTGTGAATCCAAGAACTTTCGATGCCAGGTTCCCATATGGATATACTCTTTTGTAGTCTTCATCCACCTTGACCCCGTCAAGTTTATACTTACGGATACGGTCTGCGATGTCTTTTTCTACGTTACTTTTAATTTTTTCCCTTACTGAATTTTTATATACTTTCTTTTGGATCAAAGATTCTTTGATCTTAAGATTCTCAGATAAGACCTTCGTTACTTTTTCCCTGTCGGTCACCTGAGAATATATCACAGAGATCGAATAGACTGCTTTGTTCGAAGCGATCTTTACACCATTTCTGTCGTAAATACTGCCTCTCGGCGCTTTGATCTCACGGTCTCTTTGATGCAGGTTTCTGGCTAAACTTAAATATTTGTCCGCCTGAGCGATCATCACATAAGAAAGTTTTATCGTCACAACCAAAAACCCTGTAAAAAATGCAGCTGTGACAAGCAGCAGTTTTTTCTTTGCTTTCGTTCTCATTTTATCTCCATGATCCCTGTCTTAATATAAAGATTATGAAAATAAAATGATGATATTACTTTTTGCTGCTTTTCGCAACATTTAATTCCTTGAGTGATCCTTTTAATACATTCTTTGCGATTTCAACCGCAAGTCCTGTATTTGTCTGAGAGTCTCTCTGAATCTCATCGATCACAACATAAACTAGTACCTGTGGATTCTCCACTGGCGCAAATCCACAAAAAGATACGATATATGTTCCTGCGCTTCTTGGAATCTTCTGTGCAGTACCAGTCTTACCACCGGCTGTATAATCTTTCATCTTTGCTTTTGTTCCAGTTCCTGAATCAACAGTTTCTTTCATGTATTTTCTTAATTTATCCGATGTCTCTTTTGAGATCGTCTGTTTCACTAACGTCGGCTCTATATTGCTGACAACTTCTCCATTACTGCTTCGAAGCTGTTTGACCACATGCGGTTTGTAATAATTTCCTCCATTGATCAGAGAACAAAATGCACTTCCCATCTGGATCATAGAGCAGTTAAATGACTGTCCGAAAGAACTTGTGGCAAGATCTGCGGCTGTCATATCTTTTGCATCATGAAGAAGCGATGCTGTCTGTGCTTCTCCAGGAAGATCAATTCCTGTCTTATTTCCAAAATTGAAATTCTTCTGATATCTTGCAAAGACATTCTTGCCTTCTTTGGCTGCGATCTGCATCAATGCGTCATTACATGATAAGGAAATACTCTGAGACAACGTGATCAATCCATGCCCGCTTCTATGAGAACAGTGGATCGTATGCGGTCCAACCTTCTGGTATCCATCACAATAATAAGTTTCATCGCCCTTTAAGATTCCTTCCTCCAGACCAGCTGCTACCGTAAATGGCTTATATGTTGAACCTGGTTCAAATGCATTCGATACGATCGGATTCTTCCAGATCTCATTAAATGCTTTTGTCTTTTCTTTCTCGCTCATCTTACTGATCTGACTTTGCGAGTATTTCTTTAGGAGATTCTTGTCATCTCTTGGACTTTCCAGATTATAGGAAGTAGAATTTGCCATTGCATATATTTCTCCATTATTGGGATTCATCACAAGGATGCTGCTTCCCTTACTTCCATATTTCTTTTCAAACTTAGAAAGCTGATCTTCTGCCAGTTTCTGAATATTGGAATCAATCGTTGTGACAACTGTTTTCCCATTCTCTGGTTCCACAATGGAACTATCCTGTTCTAATTCTTCATTTAGATATTTATATTTTCTTCCATCGACTCCTGATAAAGTACTGTTATAATACTGCTCGATCCCTCCAGTTCCGATCGTACCGTCTGATACAAATCCAATGACCTGGCTTGCCAGTGACTGATTCGGATAACGGCGTTTGTACTTTTCATTAAATACGATCCCTGAGATATTCTCTGCTTTGTCTGAAGCGATAAAATCTTTCAGATCTGCGATCTGGCTATAAGAAAGTTCTTCTCGATATACAGAATAGTAAGAATCTTTATGTCTTTTTATAAATTTTAACAGCTTATCTTCATCTAACTTCATATATTTATGAAGTGCATCAATAGTTGCTTTCTGTACCTCTTCGGATCTTAAAATATTCTTTGGTTCTAAAACCAGTGTATACATCTTCTGGCTGGTTGCCAATGTACTTCCATCACGATCTAAGATATCTCCCCTTTTATACGGAAGCGTTTCACTAGAATAATTCTGCTGTGATAATACCTGTCTTTTGTAAATTCCGTTCTTAAATACACTAAAATAGATCAATCTTCCGATCAGTAGAGCAAAAAGAAGTGCTATGATTCCGCACGCGATCATCGTACGTCGTTTCATAGCATCATTTAATCGTTTGATAGGTTTTCTTCTTTTCTTCAAGTTTGCCACCTCTTAGTCTGCTTTTGGTATCTTCCCGTACTGGCGTATGTATTCTGCATCCTGACTCTCATAACGAAGAGTATGTTTGGAATCTGGTTTCACCATTCCATATTTCTTTGCCGCAGTTTCTACAGTATCAAAACGAATACTCTGTTCAATCTCAAGATTCAGATCTTCATTCTCTACCTGCAGTGTGTTCAACTGTGTCTTGGCATCCGTAAGAGCTGCTTTTTGATTCAAAACTTTCGTACGTTCTGACAGATAAAAGAAACTTGCAACTGCGATCACACAAAGTCCCGCAACTAATACCTTGATAAAGGCCAAATCGATTGACATCGCTCTCTTCTGATTCTGTCTTGTTGACTCCTTTACCTGATGTTCTCTTCTTGGTCTTGCCTTTCTTGTCTTCCTTGGCTGTCTGCGCACTGGCTCTGCAGCAAGATCTTCCATCTTCCTTGCTGTGTTGCCATAGATCATGTTATATCGTTCTTGTCTCGTCTTGTCCATTGATACTCTCCCTTATTCTGCCCTTTCAAATACTCGAAGCTTGGAACTTTTTGCTCTCTTATTGTACTCTAGTTCTTCTTCCCCTGGAATGATCGGTTTTCTTGTTAACTGTTTTCCTTTCGATACGTTGCCACATACACATACTGGGAAGTTTGGCGGGCATGTACAAGGATTCTCATTCTTCTTAAAAGCTCGTTTGACGATACGGTCTTCTAAAGAATGGAAGGTAATGATACATAATCTTCCACCTGGATTTAAAAGATCGATCATCGCATCAATGCTGTCTTTCAATACGTCTAATTCTCTGTTACATTCGATACGGATCGCCTGAAATGTCTTCTTCGCCGGATGTCCTCCAACGGCTCTGACTTTCATCGGAATCGCACCTTTGATGACTTCTATTAACTGTCCGGTCGTCTCGATCGGACTTTCTTTTCTCTTATTCACGATATGTTTTGCAATGTTCTTTGCAAATTTCTCTTCACCGTAGTCTCTGATAATATGGAATAGTTCCATCTCGGAATATTCATTGACAATATCTCTTGCAGTCAATGACTGTCTCTGATCCATTCTCATATCAAGCGGAACATCTTCTCTGTAAGTAAATCCACGTTCCTTCTCATCTAACTGAAAGGATGATACCCCAAGATCTAACAAGATTCCATCGACATGTTCGATTCCAAGATCATGTAACACTTTCGGCATATTTACATAATTATCACGCACAATCGTTACTTTGTCCTTAAACGGTTCTAACCGCTTCGTGCTTGCAGCAATCGCATCCGCATCCTGGTCGATCCCGATGTATCTTCCTTTCTCTGATAGTTTCTGGCATACATGATATGCATGTCCGCCTCCGCCCAGAGTCCCATCCACATAGATTCCGTCTGGTTTAATATGTAGTTCTTCGATCGTTTCGTCTAATAAAACGGAAATGTGTTTAAATTCCATAATCCACCTAACTTATATGCTTAATCCTAATTCCTGCATGCTGGCTGCGATATCATCCATATCCTCATAAGAATTGTTCTCAATCCACTTCTCCTTACTCCAGATCTCGATGCGGTCAGCCATTCCTGTTAATACAACTTCTTTCTTCATCTGGGCAAATTCCCGAAGTGTCGCTGGGATCAAGGTTCTTCCCTGCTTGTCCATCTCACATGGAGCTGCCCCTGCCATGAAAAATCTCGAAAACTTTCTGGCATCTTTATTAATGAGTGGCAAAGTTTTTAACTTTCCTTGAAAGCTTTCCCATTCGTTTTGTGGGAACACAAACAGGCATCCATCCAATCCCTTTGTCATCACAAATTCCTGACCTAATTCTTCCCGGAATCGTGAAGGAATGATCAGCCTGCCTTTTGCATCAATCGTGTGATTAAATTCCCCCATAAACATGGACATCACCACTTTCCACCACTTCTAACCACTTATAAACATTATTTTATACGATAGACTTATAAATTGCAAGGAATAATCCACAATCAAATCTTAGTTTTTTCTTAGAAATCCGTGTTTTTTTGCACAAAAAAGAAGGGATTCCCTAAAAGTGGCGGCAATTCCCTTCTTTTTGTGCCTGATCATGTGATCATTATGTGACTTATCTGTGATTTTTTCTTGATTTTTTAAAGTTATACGCAACCCATCCAATTCCAAAAACAGCAAGGAATAACGCTAACATCTGTGATACTCTGATTCCTGTAGATCCGATCATCAGGGAATCGGTCCTTAATCCTTCAATTAAAAATCTTCCAATTCCATAACCAATGCAATAAATCGCGATCAACTCTCCATCGAATTTCTTTCTCTTCGTAAAAAAGAAAATGATCAACAGCAGTAAAGCAAGATTCCACATCGATTCATATAAAAATGTCGGATGTACCTGAATAAATGTTGCTGCTTCATTTCCAGATACTACATAAGTTGCTTTGTCATATAATCCATTGGATATGATCTCATCGATCCTTCCATGTTCCACAAAAAAATTTGTCGGAATCTGCATGGCAAATAAACTGTTGGTATATGATCCAAACGCTTCTCTGTTAAAGAAGTTTCCCCATCGTCCAAGAATCTGTCCGACAAGCAGCCCTTTTACCGCCACATCCCCAAACTGAAGCATAGATAAATGTTTCTTCTTGCAGAATATATATAATGTAATTGCACCTGCGATCACACCTCCATAAATTGCAAGACCTCCATTCCTGATCTGTATGATCTCTGACAAATGATTCTTATAATAATCCCATGAAAAGATCACATAATAGAGTCTTGCTCCTACGATTGCCGGAATGATCATCGTGATCAGATAGTCAAAGACTAATTCCGGATCAAATTTATTTTCATGTTTTGCTGCGTAATAGGAGACGATCAATCCAAGCAAGAATCCTGTTGCAATGATCATTCCATAATATTTAATCTCAAACCCGCCAATATTGATTCCATCACCGACATTTTTCAGTACGATCCCTAAATGCGGGAATCTGATTTGATGTTCCATCACTTTTCTTCCTTTCTAAAGCCTCGTTTTGTCTCTTCTTTGTTTTGTTACTCAAATCAAAGATATCTTATCCCATTTCTCTTTTCTTTTCAAGTCGCTTATGGTAAACTATCTACAGTATGGCCTTGGATATTTTTTCAAGGTCTGTTTTAAGAAATACCCATGAGAAAGGAAATTAATAGATTATGAAATTAGGAATCGTTGGATTACCAAACGTCGGAAAGAGTACATTATTTAACTCTTTAACAAAAGCCGGTGCTGAATCCGCTAACTATCCATTCTGTACGATCGACCCTAATGTGGGAATCGTAACAGTTCCAGATGCTCGTGTTGATTATCTGGCTGAGAAATACCATTCAAAGAAAGTCATCCCTGCAGCGATCGAATTCGTTGATATCGCAGGTCTTGTAAAAGGTGCTTCCAAAGGGGAAGGTCTTGGAAACCAGTTCCTTGCAAATATCCGTGAAGTCGATGCGATCGTTCACGTTGTTCGTTGTTTTGATGATGGAAATATCGTTCACGTTGATGGTTCTGTAAATCCACTTCGTGATATCGAAACGATCAACTTCGAGCTGATCTTCTCTGATATCGAAGTGTTAGACCGTCGTATCGCAAAATCAACAAAAGGATCAAGAAATGACAAATCTCTTGCTCACGAAGTTGAATTCTTATCTAAAGTGAAAGCTCATCTGGAAGATGGAAAGCTTGCTAAGACATTTGAAGTCGATGATGAAGAAGATCAGGAAATCTTAAATTCCTGCAACCTGTTAACGATCAAACCAGTCATCTTTGCTGCGAACGTTAACGAAGATGAACTTGCTGGAGAAGATAATGATTATGTAAAAGCTGTCCGTGAGTATGCTGCAGACGTTGATGCGAAAGTATTCGTTGTATGTGCTCAGATTGAACAGGAAATCTCTGAATTAGATGATGATGAGAAGAAAGAATTCTTAGAAGATCTTGGATTAGAAGAATCTGGTCTTGAAAAACTGATCTCTGCCAGCTACTCTCTTCTTGGACTGATTAGTTTCTTAACTTCCGGAGAAGACGAGACACGTGCCTGGACGATCAAAGAAGGTACAAAGGCTCCTCAGGCTGCTGGTAAGATCCATACAGACTTTGAGCGTGGATTTATCTGTGCTGAAGTTGTTTCTTTTGAAGATCTTAAGGAGTATGGTACAATGCAGGCTTGTAAGGAGAAAGGGCTTGTACGTCAGGAAGGTAAGGAATATGTTGTAAAAGATGGGGATATTATTGTATTCCGCTTTAATGTTTAATTAATAGTTTCTTTGCCATAGTCTTTGAGTATGTAAGATATCATAACAATAAAATAGTTCCCGTCCACAACACGCGTTTTATTCATCATTTTTGACCGATCGCTGATTCGCCGACATTCCTTGTATAACTCGCTTTTGACAGTCCAAAATGACTGTCAAAGGCGCTCAGACAATACACCATGTCGGCTGCGAATCGGTCAAAAATAATGATAAAACGCTAATCGTTGTGGACGGGAACTATTTTATTGTTATGATATCTTACATACTTGAAGTATATTGGAAATAACTATTGAATGATAAAATGTGTTGGTTATATCACAACTGTTTCCCTAAAACTAATACTGTCCTCTTTAATGTATTATTTTATGAATCACATTTTTTACTATTTTAAATATAGCTGCATATAATGCCACTCCAATAACTACTGTAATCAACTGTATGATTAAATCTGGTATTAACATTTCTTCACCCCCTCTATTTGGCTTCTTCTGCTTCCCAGATGATGATGTTTCCTTCATCTTTACCAGAGTGTTCTTTTTTCAGTTCTCTGACTTGTTGCTTTGTTACTTTTCCTTTGGCTTTGTCTTTGATCGTTACGCCTTGGTATTTGTTTGTTGTGACTGTGTCTTCTTTCTGCTTGGCGGAGTTGGTTTTGTTTTGTCCATAAGTTGTGCCTGCGCTGTATAGTGCAGCTGTTAGGCATACTCCTGCAAGTAGTATTGGTAATTTTCTCATATCTTATTCTCCTTAATGTTTTATACTATATCATATCGTATTTTTCATAGAATATCAAATCCCTAATATCTAATAGTTTTTCGACTTATTACCGCACACACAATGGATGCAGCAAGCATTGGTATAATACTATCTTGGTTTAAAATCTGAATCAAATTTCCAACGAAGCAAACAATCATAAATGTGCTGATTATTTTCGCTGTTTTGGCACCATAGTCTTTTGGATGTCTATGTGCTATAGCCCAGCTGATGACTGCTAGTATTATACATGGGATCATTGTGTAATGGATACCGTTATATGACAATATATATCCACTATTTCCTGACCAGCTGTTGAAATTCAAACTATCCAAAATCATATCTCCAATTGACACCGTCTTCTCATAAAATGGTATACTTAAAAATCCATTGATCATAACCAGTACCAATGCCTCTGTTCCAAATCCTAATTGATTTTTTAAAAGAATTTTTTGCAATAGGTTCTCTAGGATATACCCGATCAGAAATCCTAGTGTATTAAAAATGATATCATCAATATCACCAATTCTTCCTGCAAATACAACTTGTACAAACTCGATCACCAAAGATATCAATGCCCCTGCAAGTATTGCTTTTCCATAGTTCCATTTTATTTTCTTTATAAATGTGGGAACAAAAAATCCCATTGGCAGAAACATTAATGTATTTAACAGCATTAATTTCCAGCTTTCATTCACAAATGGTACAATATTCCAGGCTGTAAATCCTCCATATAACCATGATGTGATGTCTAATACTCTCGTGATCATGCCAACGGTTGCTATGTAAACCAAAAATATGTATTTTATGATCCATCCTGGCTGACACATAATCTTTTTGTTATATCGCAAATAGTAAATTGTGCTTATGACTGCAAATGCAATCGTTGCCATAACAATAGCTTGAGCTAGATAACTACTCCCAAGCAGAATTTTCTCCATCATGTTCTTTTCTCCTTTAATCCAATCATTCCTGCACATAGCAAAAATACTATTATCATATAAGCCACAAAATCAGAAGAATATATTTGAATTATTTTTATGTGTTTAGGAAACAAGAACCGCAAAAATACATTTGCAAATATACTTCCACTTGTACATAGGACCACTGTTTTATATACCAGTGTTTTCATTTTTCTTGTATTCACAGCCAGTACTTTATATACAGCGATGAATTCTAGTAGCAAATTTAAACTCATGAATATCAATGCTTTTCCAGTTGTCATTGGTAATAAATTATTTGATTTCCATTTCGTCTGCGGTATCACATAACGATAACCTGTCTCCCTACGTATTCTCTTTAGCAAATTACTTATTTGGCGATACTCTTTCTCATTCTTATAACAAAAATAACCTGAACATTTTACTGACATTAATATTTTTTCATTCTCTTGTTTCATTGTTTTCATTTTACTTACTGTTGGCATAATCAATGTTTCATCAAGATTTAATTCCGATGACAACCTAGTATTCTTATGTAAAAACCCAACAATTTTAAACGTACAATTTTCAGTTCCCAAATATCCTGCCTTAATTTTCTGATTCAAATGAAAAACTTTTTGATAATCATATCCTGCAATTAATGGGATCTCTTGACTCAAAGGTCTTTGATACTCTTTTAAAGTAAAGCAACGACCTTTTTCAATATGTTGTTCTATCTTCTTTTCACTTATCATTTTCTCTGGCATCTGAAGCACAGTTAAATTTGTAAGATATCCATCTTCCGTTTTGTCATTATATGATCCAGATGCAAGTTTTTCATTCCCACGAAAATATTCATGATAAGATAGAATCTGTCTGGAATATTCTCTGTATAACTCTGCTTTTTCTAATTCTTTGTATACTTCTTTTAAAATACTGAGAGAGTTTTTCTGATGAAGGAATTCCATATAGCTAGAATTTCTATTATCATATTCATCTGATACATTCCTCCACACAAATTGCTATTCCTATCTTTATATTTTTTTAATCATCCAAATCATTGATCAAATCCTTTAACTCTTCTTTTTCTTCTTTTGATATTGTATGTGTTAACGTCTGAACCAATTCCTTCACCGACCCATCATGCCAGAAATCCTTCATCAATTCCATCTGTTCTTCACGATACATTTCTTCTGTGATCTTTGCTGTGATATAGCTGTAATTGCCTTTCACTTGTGTATCTACAAATCCTTTTTTCTTTAATTTTGTGATATATGTCTTTACTGTGCTTCTTGCATATTTCCTATCATATACTTGATCTAGATAATCAATAATTTCATATACCGTAATCCCATCCCCAAGTTTCCAAATACTTTTCATGATAAGTATTTCTACTGCTGATAATTCTATTAATTTCATTGTTCTTCCTTTCATCCAAACTGGTTATCGTTATAATCATTATATAATTCAAACTTATTTTTGTCAAGATTAGTTATAATCATAGCCAATTTGTATACAAAAACTATCTTTGATTTTTCACTTTTGTCTTTTTCTCAGCTTTCGCATATGTATGTGTCAACACGCTATAAAAAAACAAATAAAAAATCCGACCCAAGGAAGTCTGGTCAGATTTTCTAGCTTTGTTATGTTTTGTTTTTGTTTTATGTTGGTTAGTCTTAACTAACTGTTATTATAATATCCTATCTCGGATGTTTTGTCTACCTTTATTTTTGAGAAACTTTCTCAATACCGAGGATTTTTTCTGCCCTTGCTACAGCTTCTTCGCTTGGCGGATTTACGCCTTCTAATGGGTATTTTATCCCTAATTTTTCCCATTTAAAGAGTCCAAGTGTATGGTATGGCAAGATTTCCACTCTCTTAACTGTCTTTAGTCCATCGATGAAATGTTTTAAGTCTGCTAGTCCTTTTTCATCGTCTGTTAAATCTGGCACTAGCACGTGACGGATCCACAGATCTATTCCGAGGTCTGAGATTTCCTGTGCCATTACTAAAATATTGCTGTTTGGACAGCCTGTCAATTTCTTGTGTTTTTCCTCGTCCATTTCTTTTAAGTCTAGAATGACAAGGTCAGTGTATTTCATTAATTCTAACCATTTGCTGTGAAATGGTTCTTCTTTTGTATATGGATTGGCTGAAGTATCAAGCGCTGTATGAATTCCTTCTTGTTTTGCCAGTTTAAAAAATTCAATTAAAAAATCAATCTGTAAGAGGGGTTCTCCTCCGCTGACTGTAATACCTCCATCTTTTCCCCAGTACATGCGGTAACGCAAAGCCCTCTTCAAGAGGGCTTCTGCCTGCCAGTCTTCACCGCAGTCCCCCTGCCAAGTTTCCGGATTATGGCAATATTTACATCTCATCCGGCAGCCTTGCATGAAAGCGATAAACCGCACACCGGGACCATCCACGAGACCAAAGGTCTCGATAGAATGGATTTTTCCGGTTATTTTTTCATTCATAGTTTTGTTCCACTAATTACATTGTTGCATGGCATGTTCTGGAAATAACGTCCATCTGCTGTTCTCTTGTTAAGTCGATGAACTTAACTGCATATCCAGATACACGAATCGTAAAGTTTGCATATTCTTCTTTTTCAGGATGTTCCATCGCATCGATCAGTTTTTCTTTACCGAATACGTTTACATTTAAGTGGTGAGCTCCCTGATCAAAGTATCCATCCATAACATTTACAAGGTTGTTGATTCTTTCACCTTCTTCATGTCCTAATGCGTCTGGGTTGATCGTCTGTGTATTAGAAATACCATCTAATGCCCATTCATATGGAAGTTTTGCTACAGAGTTTAAGGATGCTAATAATCCGTTCTGTTCTGCTCCATAACTTGGGTTAGCTCCTGGTGCTAATGGTTCTCCTGCTTTTCTACCATCTGGCATTGTTCCTGTTGCTTTTCCGTATACAACGTTAGATGTGATCGTAAGGATAGATGTTGTAGGCTCAGAATTACGATATGTATGATGTTTTTTGATCTTCGCTAAGAATGTTCTTAACAGCCATACTGCGATATCATCAGCTCTGTCATCATCGTTTCCGTATTTAGGGAAGTCTCCTTCGATCTCATAGTCTACAACTAATCCATCTTCATCACGGATTGCTTTTACTTTTGCATATTTGATCGCACTTAAAGAATCAACTGCATGAGAGAATCCTGCGATTCCTGTTGCGAATGTTCTTTCAAGTTCTGTATCCATTAATGCTAGTTCCGCTGCTTCATAGTAATATTTATCATGCATATACTGGATCAAGTTTAATGTATTGACATAAAGATCTACTAACCAGTCCATCATAACGTCATATTTTTCCATAACTTCGTCATAGTCTAAATATTCCGCTGTGATTGGTTTGTAAGAAGGTCCCACTTGCTGTTTTGATTTGCAGTCTACACCACCGTTGATCGCATATAATAAGCATTTTGCAAGGTTTGCTCTTGCTCCAAAGAACTGCATTTCTTTACCAGTCTTAGTTGCAGATACACAGCAGCAGATTGCATAGTCATCTCCCCATACAGGTTTCATAACGTCATCATTTTCGTACTGGATAGAACTTGTACGGATAGAAATATCAGCTGCATATTTCTTGAAGTTTTCTGGAAGATCAGAAGAATATAATACCGTGATGTTTGGTTCTGGAGATGGTCCCATGTTCTCTAATGTATGCAAGAAACGGAAGTCAGTCTTTGTAACCATAGAACGTCCATCCACACCGATACCAGCAAGATCAAGTGTTGCCCATACTGGGTCTCCTGAGAATAACTGGTTGTAAGAAGGAATTCTTGCGAATTTCACCATTCTGAATTTCATTGTTAAATGGTCGATCATTTCCTGAGCTTCTTCTTCTGTGATGATTCCTTTGTCAAGGTCACGCTGGATGTAAATGTCAAGGAATGTAGCAACACGTCCGATACTCATGGCAGCTCCGTTCTGAGTTTTGATCGCTGCTAAGTATCCAAAGTACATCCACTGGATTGCTTCTTTTGCATTTTTGGCTGGTCTTGAAATGTCAAATCCATAAATCTGTGCCATTTCTTTCATACCTTTTAATGCTTTTTTCTGTTCTGCGATCTCTTCACGAAGACGGATCACATCATCAGTCATCACACCACATCCGCAGTTTGCAAAATCATTTTCTTTTTCTTCTAGTAAGTAATCAATTCCGTATAAAGCAACACGACGGTAGTCACCTACGATACGTCCACGTCCATAAGTATCTGGAAGACCTGTGATGATCTTGTTATGTCTTGCTTTTTTCATTTCTGGTGTGTAAGCATCGAAAACAGCTGTGTTATGAGTCTTTGAATATTTTGTAAAGATCTCATGTAATCTTTCACTTGGTTCATAACCATAGTTACGGCAAGATTCTTCTGCCATCTTGATACCACCATATGGCATAAATGCACGTTTTAATGGTTTGTCTGTCTGAAGACCAACGATCTGTTCTAAATCTTTTGTCTCTTCACTGATATAACCAGGTCCGTGAGAAGTTAAAGAAGATACGATATCCGTATCCATATCAAGAACTCCTCCCTTTTTTCGTTCTTCTTTCTGAAGTCCCTGTAAAATACCCCATAATTTATCTGTTGCTTCTGTTGCTTCTGCAAGGAAGCTTTCATCTCCATCATAAGGTTTGTAGTTTTCCTGGATGAAATCTCTTGTATTGATCTCTTCCTTCCAGATTCTACCTTTAAATCCTTCCCATTCTTCAAACTGTTTCATTTTGAAAACTCCTCCATTTCTTTTGGATTAAAACTACTATAAAAACTCTTTTTAGTTAGTCCAACCTAACCTAATTACATTATAGCAAAAATAAAATTGAATACAATATACTTAACCGATAAAGTTTCTCGTTAAATAAATAACAATTTATATTTTATTTATGAAAATGCAAAATTGGCAGGAATCGCAAACTTCACGATTCCTGCCAACAGTTTATGTATTCATATCTATGGAATTTTAGTGATGGAATAATCTGATTCCTGTAAATGCCATTGCCATGTTGTACTTATTACAGCAGTCAATGACAGCATCATCTCTTACAGATCCACCTGGCTGTGCGATGTATTTTACACCACTCTTATGTGCTCTCTCAATGTTATCAAAGAATGGGAAGAATGCGTCAGATCCCAATGTAACATCTGTTAATTTATCTAACCATTCTCTCTTTTCTTCTTTTGTAAAGACTTCTGGCTTCTCTGTGAAGATATTTTCCCATGCTCCGTCTGCTAAAACATCCATGTATTCATCTCCAATGTAAAGATCGATCGCATTATCTCTGTCTGCACGGCGGATTTTTTCTTTAAATGGCAGGTTCATAACTTTTGGACACTGTCTTAACCACCAGTTGTCTGCTTTCTGTCCTGCAAGTCTTGTACAATGCACACGTGACTGCTGCCCTGCTCCGATTCCGATCGCCTGTCCGTCTTTTACGAAACATACAGAGTTAGACTGTGTATATTTTAATACGATCAGAGAAATCTTCATATCGATCAGTGCTTCTTCTGGAATCTCTTTGTTCTCAGTCACGATATTTGATAATAATTCATCATCGATTGGAAGTTCCTGTCTTCCCTGTTCAAATGTAACACCAAATACCTGTTTATGCTCTAATGGTGCTGGTGTATAGTTCTCATCGATCTTGATGATGTTATAATTTCCGTTTTTCTTTGCTTTTAAGATTTCCAGTGCTTCATCTGTGTATCCTGGTGCGATCACTCCGTCAGATACTTCTCTCTTGATCAGACGTGCTGTATCTGCATCGCATACATCAGATAAAGAAATAAAGTCACCAAATGAAGACATACGGTCTGCACCTCTTGCTCTGGCATATGCACATGCTAATGGAGATAAATCTCCCATATCATCTACCCAGTAGATCTTCTTTAAGGTATCAGACATTGGACGTCCTACAGATGCTCCCGCAGGTGATACGTGTTTGAAAGAAGTTGCAGCAGGAAGTCCTGTTGCTTTCTTTAATTCTCTTACCAGCTGCCATCCATTAAATGCATCCAAAAAGTTGATGTACCCTGGTCTTCCGTTTAATACTTCAATTGGAAGTTCACTTCCGTCTGCCATGTAAATTCTTGATGGTTTCTGGTTTGGATTACATCCGTACTTTAATTCTAATTCCTTCATTTTTCTTCTCCTTTGATCTGCTGATCGACTGATTATTTGTTCTTATTTACGATTCTTGTCTCATATTCTCCTGTTGCAATATCAATATAACGTACAAACAGAGATACTTTGTTGTCATCGTTTAAGCTGTTCCAAAGTGTATTTGTGAAGTCATCGATATCTTCTTCGATCGCTACTAATTTAGGTTCTCCTTCAAAACTTGGAAGTGGATTCCCGTCATGCATATATGTATGGATAAAACGTCCTTCTCCAGCAAGTGGATTCTCATATGTGTATGTAAATCTGTTGCATGATTCTGGATTCCCATTATTACTCTTCAAGATAGACATTGCATAGTGGAATGTATTATCTGCGATCTTCATAAGACCTGAGATTCTTGGTGTGTAGTTTGGTCCGTCTGGTTCAAACTCACGACTTCTTAAAGATTGTTCAAAAGTAAGTCCTTTTTCTCTTCCTTCATAAACAGTATCTGTCTGGTCACCATTGGTAACGATCGTTTCATCTCCAAGAACACGGACAGGTGCATAAATAATAAGACTTGGATCTTCTAACTTCGCTGGATCAAATGCCTGTGTACGGATTCCTTCTCCTTCTTCTACAAATACACGGTTTCGGCTGTTTTCACTGCGTCCCATGATAAAATATGCAGTTACGGCCTTTTTCCCGTCTTTGGATCTTCCAATAACGATTCCTCGTCCTGGATAAGCATTTTCCTTTAATTCCTGAGCAAGAGCTAACTTCTTCATTGATCTTAAATCTCCTTTTTTGAAAATCTTCTTTTTTTATTTCTTCTATTGTATATAAAAAATGGATTGAATACAAGAAAAATCTCATAATTACAAAAGAAAGAGCAGGTTTACTACTTATTTTTTGTAATCCTGGCTCTTTTTAAACTTACTTCATCATGACTTTACAATCTTTTTTATAGCATGCCACACCATATTTATATATGATATTCATTCCATCTTCACTAAGAATTGTTGTATATTTTTTATCTTCTATCTGTTTTAGAGCAATAACACATGATTTCTCCAAATTACCATCTTGCGCATATTTCACTTCAAAAATACAACCAATCCTCTGTTCTGGAATTTCCATGATAATATCTGCATATCCTTCTCCAGATTCCTGATTTGACTTTATAATCCATGCAATGTTACCTCTTAAAATTCCAAGAAGTAGTCCATGATAAAAATTTTCTTTCTTATCAATCGCTGTATTTGTATCTCTGATGCTGATCGTTTTTAAAAGGTAATTTCGAAACATTTCTTCAAATACTGGTACATTTCCTGTTGCAACTGCCTGCCAGAATTCTTTTAACTGAGATAAATTACCCAGAATGATCGTATCCTGCATCCATTCTTTGATCTGCGTCACAAAAATATCATGAATTTCACGATTCGGAATTGTTAATTCATATTTTCGTCCGTCACACACTCTTGTTGTTAAGTATCCCGTTGTATACAGAATGCTCCACAAATTATTCCGGCTTGCATCATTATCCCCATATTCTGGTATATCAAGATCTTTATATGTCAATTCTATTTTTATCTCTTTACATATACTTTGTCCTGCGATCAGCTTCTCTATTTCTTCCCTCATATTTGCATCCGCTCTTTTGATCAGCTGACGGATAATATAATTTCCACTTGTATTCAACCAGTAAAGTTTTGGCTGCATCTGTGGATCATTTAAATAATCTGCAATATAATTAATCACATCCCAGGGGCAGTAGATATTTTCTTTTCCAAACTGATATCCATCGTACCACTCTTTGATCACATCATACTGTGTTTCTATTTGATAATAAGAAAGAATTTTCTTTACTTCTTCATCTGTAAACCCAAAATATTCATCATAACTTGTATCCGCGATCGAATGAACTTTAAAATTATTGATTCCGGTAAAGATACTTTCTTTTGAAATCCTAAGACAACCTGTCAGTACTGCAAAATAAAGGTTCGGATTTGTCTTTAATACTTCGCCAAATAGCCCTCTCATGTGATCGACCATTTCGTCATAATATCTTTTGGAATAAGCTTTATCAAGTGGAACATCATACTCATCGATCAACAAGATGACCTTTTGTCCATGGTATTTATAAAGCATCTCTGAAAGAAGATAAAGACTTTCTTCCTGATCTGTCTCATCTAATGTATCTGTAAATAAATGCTTTACCGCATTCTTATCAATCTCTGATAATTCCTCTCCTTCTAACAGATACTGGTGTCGCCTAATCTCCTTTTTTAATGTTGCTGCCATCTTCTTTAAGGCCAATTCATAGTTTCTTCCATCAACATCTTTTAAACTAATAGAGATGACTGGATATTTGCCCTGATACTGGTCACATAAATCTTTTTCTTTTGATATATTTAATCCATCAAATAGTGATTGATCTGATCCCATCTCAAAAAAACATTTGATCATATCCATATTCAAACTTTTTCCAAACCTTCTCGGCCGTGTAAATAAATTAACGCTTCCTCTCATATTGATCAAATCTTTTATAAAGTTTGTTTTATCTATATAATAAAATCCATCTGTTCTGATATCTCCAAAAAATTCTACTCCGATCGGAAGCTTTTTATTTTGATCATACATAGTTACACCACCTTTCTGTCTTAAGATTTATTATAGCTTATTTTCAGTTGTAAAAAAAGGATGGAATGCCACATCTTTGACATTCCATCCTTTTTCTTATTTCATATTCAAAAATTACATTCTCTTGATTCGTTCAATAGCTTCGACTGTATTCTCGTAGTTACCGAACGCTGTAAGTCGGAAGTATCCTTCTCCGCTTGGTCCGAATCCTGATCCTGGTGTTCCAACAACATTGGCATCTTCTAACAGATGGTCAAAGAATTCCCAAGATGTCATGTTATCTGGTGTCTTTAACCAGATGTATGGTGCGTTTACACCACCAGATACTGTGTATCCTGCATCCTGTAATCCGTTAAAGATTACTTTGGCGTTGTTCATGTAGTATCCAACCTGTTCTTTTAACTGAGCTTTTCCTGCTTCAGTATAAACTGCTTCTCCGGCTCTCTGTACGATGTATGGAGCTCCGTTGTATTTTGTTCCATGACGTCTTGCCCATAATGCATGTAACTGTGTATCTCCACATTTTAAATCCTTAGGGATAACTGTGTATCCAAGACGGACTCCTGTAAATCCTGCATTCTTAGAGAAACTCTTTAATTCGATCGCACATGTTCTTGCACCTTCACATTCATAGATTGTGTGTGCAACATTATCTTCTGAGATATATGCTTCGTATGCTGCATCATAAATGATCACGCAGCCATTCTTGTTCGCATAATCTACCCATCCCTGTAACTGGTCTTTTGTGATCGTAGCTCCAGTTGGGTTGTTAGGGAAGCAAAGGTAAATGATATCTGGCACTTCACTTGGGAAGTCTGGTGCAAAATTGTTCTCTGCTGTACATGGCATGTAGATCACATCGCTCCATGTCTCTGTTGCTTTGTCATATGTTCCTGTTCTTCCAGCCATGACATTTGTATCTACATATACTGGATATACTGGATCACATACAGCGATCTTATTGTCTTTTGCAAAGATTTCCTGAATGTTTCCTGAGTCGCATTTTGCTCCATCACTTACGAAAATTTCATCTGGTCTGATGTCTGCTCCGCGATCCTGATAATCATTTTTTGCGATTGCGTTTCTTAAAAATTCATATCCAAGGTCTGGTGCGTATCCGTGAAATGTTTCTGCATGTCCCATTTCGTCTACTGCTTTGTGTAAAGAGTCGATGATCACTGGTGCCAGAGGCTGTGTTACGTCTCCAATTCCTAAACGAATGATATTTTTGTCAGGGTTTGCCTCGGAATATGCGTTTACTTTCTTCGCAATCGTAGAAAATAAGTAACTTCCAGGCAGTTTCAAGTAGTTGTCGTTAATTTTAAACATAAATTCCTCCTAGTTTTGATATGTTAATGATTCTTTGATCATCTTTGCCATTTCGATAAGACCCACTCCACTGTTCATACTTCTTTGTTGTATGTATGCGTGGGCTTCACTCTCTGTAATCTGATTATTCTGCATCAGTAATTCTTTGACTTCATCCAGCAGACGGACTTCTTCTCTCGTACGCTGTTTTGGACGTTGTTTTCTTCGTCTCTGTTTCTCAGAAATTTCGGTAACGATCTCTCTCGTTTTCTCGACTAATTCATACCCTTTTAACGGCATCGAAAGTCCTATGACATTCGGATACACGCAGTCATCTAAATATTGGCGAGAAGCGATCAGTAACATCTTGACCTCTCCAGAAAGATATTCTCTTAATTCACTGTAGATCATATCGGAACATTTGTATCCGCAGACGACCAGTCCTTCTTCAACACTTTCCATACGCTGGACTACCTGTGCACCCGTTGCACATACAGCGGTCACTTCAAAACCACTTCTTACCAGAAGATTCCTGATGCTTCTGGCGACTTCTTGTTTCGGGAATAAAACGATGACGTTTACCAAGCTTCTCACCTCCCGTATCATGTATATATCAATCATTAGATCTTGTATAAATAACGATCGACTTCCCATTGTGATACGAACTGCTGGTAAGACTCCCATTCAGCACTCTTAGCTTCAACATACTTGTTAAAAATATGATCTCCTAAAAGCTCTTTCATATAAGTGCTTTGTTTGAAAATCTCAAGAGCTTCTTTCATATCTCTTGGCAGTGTATTGATTCCTGCTTCTTGTTTTTCTCCCTCAGCCATCTCATACTGATTCTTCATAGAACCTTTTCCAGGTGTTAATTTGCGCTTGATCCCATCTAATCCTGCTGCAAGGCTGACTGCCAGTGCAAGGTAAGGATTCGCAGCAGAATCAGGGCTTCTAAATTCAAGCCTTGTTCCGCTTCCACGGGCTGCTGGTACTCTGATAAGTGGACTTCTGTTCGATGGTGACCACGAAACATCCACAGGGGCCTCATATCCTGGCACGATTCTCTTATAAGAGTTTACCAGTGGATTTGTGATCAGACACATCTCATTTGCATGTTCCATAACTCCAGCCATGAAGTGAAAAGCCTCCTCACTGATTCCAAGATCATTCTTAGAATCAGCGAAAATATTCTTTCCATTCTTCCATAAAGACATGTTAAGATGCATTCCTGAACCATCCACTCCAGTGATCGGTTTTGGCATAAAACTTGCATAAAGTCCATGTCTTTTAGCGATATATTTTACGATAAATTTAAATGTGAGGATGTTATCGGCCGTTCTTAAGGCATTGTCATACTTAAAGTCGATCTCATGCTGTGCTGGTGCAACTTCATGATGAGATGCCTCGATCTCAAATCCCATATCTTCAAGATTCAAGATCATATCTCTTCTGGCACTTTCTCCTAAATCTAATGGAGCTACATCAAAATATCCGGCTTTCTCATGAGAAACCGTCGTTGGGCGGCCTTCTTCATCTGTGTGGAATAAGAAAAATTCACATTCCGGACCGACGTTAAATTTATAACCCATCTTCTGGCACTCAACCATCACTCGTTTTAATACATTTCTTGGATCTCCGGCAAATGGAAGTCCATCTTGTCCGTATACATCACAGATCAATCTTGCCACGCGGTTTCCTCCCGCATTCCACGGGAAGATTGCAAAGCTGTCAAGATCTGGATATAAATACATATCTGATTCTTCAATACGGACAAATCCATCTACACTAGATCCATCAAATGTACACTTGTTATCCAATGCTTTCTCAAGCTGTCTTGCGGTGATCGCGACGTTCTTCATTGTTCCGAACAAGTCAGAAAACTGCAGTCTGATAAATTCGACATCATTTTCTCTGACGAGGTCTATCACATCCTGTTTTGTGTATCGACCCATAACATCACTCCTTCTTACTTCTTAATTAAATCTGTGCGATATCAACTACGCTAAGCTGATCTCTGTTTCCTGTTTCCAAACTAGTCAGTAGAGCATCTGCCGTATCAAGACTTGTAAGGCATGTTACTCCTGTTTCGATCGCGTAACGGCGGATCAGGAATCCATCTCTGCTTCGACCTACACCCTGAGATGGTGTATCAATGACTAAGTCAATTTTATCATCTAAAATGAGATCTAGCAAGTTTGGAGATTCTTCTTCTAATTTATTAATCTGTTTCGCATGAACTCCAGCTTCATTTAAGACTCTGCAAGTGCTCTTTGTTGAGAAAATCTCATATCCTAATGCTTCAAATCTGCGTCCAATATCAATCGCATCGATCTTATCGGAGTCTTTTACTGTTAAGATCATCTTCTTGTATTTTGGAAGATTTACTCCGGCTCCTAAGAATGCTTTGTATAACGCTTCATGGAAGTTCTTAGAAATTCCAAGGCATTCACCTGTAGATTTCATTTCAGGTCCAAGGCTGATCTCTGCTCCTCTTAATTTTTCAAAAGAGAATACTGGTTTCTTCACTGCATAGTATTCAGATTCTTTCTGAAGTCCTGGTTCATATCCAAGATCTCTGATCTTCGCTCCAGTGATCACTTTCGCTGCTAATGCTACGATCGGAATACCTGTAACTTTACTGATGTAAGGCACTGTACGGCTGGATCTTGGGTTTACTTCGATAACATATACTTCATCATCTGCTACGATAAACTGAATGTTGATCAGTCCGATAACATGTAATGATTTTGCAAGTTTTCTTGTATATTCTGCAATAATTCGCTTAATTCTATCTGTTAAATTGATAGATGGATATACAGAAATACTGTCTCCTGAATGGATTCCAGCACGTTCCACATGTTCCATGATTCCTGGGATCAGGATATCTGTTCCATCACAAACAGCATCGACTTCGACTTCTTTACCAACCAGATATTTATCGATCAGAATTGGATGTTCCTGTTCATAACGGTTGATAACTTCCATGAATGCTGTGATATCTTCATCAGATACAGCAATCTGCATTCCCTGTCCACCAAGTACATAAGAAGGTCTTACAAGAACTGGGTATCCAAGTTTATGCGCAACTTCTAATGCTTCTTCACATGTGAAGACTGTTGTTCCTTTTGGTCTTGGGATACAGCATTCTTCTAAGATCTCATCAAATAATTCTCTATCTTCGGCTGCATCTACATTTTCAGCACTTGTTCCAAGGATCGGTACTCCCATCTTCATCAGTGCTTCTGTTAACTTGATCGCTGTCTGTCCACCAAACTGTACAACCGCACCATCTGGTTTTTCAAGATCTACGATACTTTCTACATCTTCTGCTGTTAATGGCTCGAAGTAAAGTTTATCAGCAACGTCAAAGTCTGTAGAAACTGTTTCAGGGTTGTTGTTTACGATGATCGTCTCGTATCCTTCTTTACTTAATGCCCATACACTGTGTACAGAACAGAAGTCAAACTCGATACCCTGACCGATACGGATCGGTCCAGAACCAAGAACCATGACTTTTTTCTTCTCGGATGTTTCTTTAACTTCGTTTTCTCCATCATAGCAAGAATAGTAATAAGGTGTTGCTGCATCAAACTCAGCTGCACATGTATCTACCATCTTATATGCTGCATGGATATTATATTCATTTCTTAATTCTTTGATCTCACGCTCTGTCTTACCTGTTAAGCTTCCGATCACCTTGTCTGGGAATTCTAAGCGTTTTGCTTCCTGTAATAATTCTTTGTCTAATGTATCAGCTTCCGCTAATTTCTTTTCCATCTCAACTAAAACTGCGATCTTATCTAAGAACCAACGGTCGATCTTTGTAATATTAAAGATCGTATCATAATCAAATCCACGACGGATTGCTTCTGCGATCACATAAATACGAAGATCATCGATCTTTTCAAGTTCTTTTAATAACTCGTCGTCTGTTAATTTATCGTAATCACCGAAGATCAAGCTGTCCACATGCTGCTCTAAGGAACGGATCGCTTTCATTAATGCCCCTTCGAAGTTTGTTCCGATACTCATAACTTCTCCAGTTGCTTTCATCTGAGTTGTCAGAGTACGTTTTGCATGAATAAACTTATCGAATGGAAGTCTTGGCATCTTAACAACACAGTAGTCAAGCATTGGCTCAAAACTTGCATATGTTTTCTTCGTTACTGCATTTTCAATCTCATCTAATGTATATCCGATCGCGATCTTCGCTGTTACTTTCGCGATTGGGTATCCTGTTGCTTTAGAAGCTAAGGCTGAAGAACGGCTGACACGAGGGTTTACCTCAATAACGCAGTATTCAAAGCTGTCTGGATTCAATGCGTACTGTACGTTACATCCACCATGAACATCTAATTCTGTGATGATGTTTAATGCAGATGTACGAAGCATCTGGTATTCTTTATCTCCTAATGTCTGAGATGGAGCTACTACGATACTGTCACCTGTATGAACACCAACTGGGTCGATGTTTTCCATGTTACAGATTGTAATACATGTTCCATTTTCATCACGCATTACTTCGTATTCGACTTCTTTCCATCCACCAATGTAACGCTCTACTAATACTTCACCTACACGGCTTAGACGAAGACCATTCTCAAGGATCGTCTCTAATTCTTCCTGGTTATGGGCGATTCCTCCACCGCTTCCTCCAAGTGTATATGCTGGACGAAGTACAGCTGGATATCCAATGACTTTGGCAAATTCTACACCATCTTCAACTGTTTTCACAACCTGTCCTGCTGCGATCGGTTCTCCGATCTTCTCCATTGTCTGCTGGAATTCCAGGCGGTCTTCTGCTTTTTTGATCGTAGATGGAGATGTACCGATCAATTTCACTCCGGACTTCTCAAGGTATCCACTCTCTACTAATTCCATTGCAAGGTTTAATGCTGCCTGTCCACCAAGTGTTGGAAGGATACTGTCTGGTTTTTCTTTTTCAATGATCTTTTCGATGACAGAAGCTGTTAATGGCTCGATATATACTTTATCGGCGATATCTTTATCTGTCATGATCGTTGCAGGGTTTGAGTTTACTAAGACTACTTCCACTCCTTCTTCCTGAAGTGCTCTACAAGCCTGTGTTCCTGCATAGTCAAATTCTGCTGCCTGTCCAATGACGATTGGTCCTGACCCGATTACAAGTACTTTCTTTATATCTTCTCTCTTAGGCATTTTTTGCTCCTTTCATTCTATCCATAAATTCATCAAATAAGTAAGCTGTATCCTGTGGTCCAGGACATGCTTCTGGATGGAACTGAACTGTTCGAATATTTTTATTTTTATAGTCTAATCCTTCGATTGTTTTATCATTTACATTAATAAAGGAAACTTCTGCAACATCTGGATCAATTGTTTCTTCCTTGATCACATATCCGTGGTTCTGGGAAGAAATGTAAACTCGTCCGCTCTTTAAGTCTTTGACCGGATGGTTTCCTCCACGATGTCCCCAACGCATTTTTTCTGTGTCTGCACCTGTTGCAAGTGCCATCAACTGATGTCCTAAGCAGATTGCAAAGATAGGTACCTCGCTGTCATATAACTTCTTGATCTCTTTGATGATCTGTACACACTCTTTTGGATCCCCAGGTCCGTTTGATAACATGATTCCGTCTGGATTGTCTCCTAAGATTTCTTCTGCTGTTGTATCTGCTGGATAAACTGTTACATCACATCCACGTTTTTCTAAAGAACGAATGATGTTATTCTTTGTTCCAAGATCTAATAATGCAACTTTAAATCCATCTCCAGCAAAATGTTCTTTTTCTGTTCTGGAAACAGTTTTTACTGCATCTGTTACTGTATATTCTTTTAATTTTGGAAGGATTTCATCTAAATTGAAATCAGGATTTGTGGTGATCATTCCACCCATGCATCCATGTTCTCTTAAGATCTTTGTGATAGCTCTTGTGTCAACACCGCAAATACCTGGGATGTCATGTTCTTTCAGATAATCTTCTAAGTCTTCTTCTCTTCTGAAGTTGCTTGAAGTTCTTGAGATTTCTCTTACGATAAAGGCTGAATGCCAAGGTTTTTCAGATTCGATGTCTTCTAGACATACTCCATAGTTTCCGATCAGTGGGTAAGTCATTACGACTCCCTGTCCCTGATAGGAAGGGTCTGTTAATACTTCTAAATAGCCTGTCATGGAAGTATTAAATACGACTTCACAGATCACTTCTTTTTGGGCTCCAAAGCTTTTTCCCTCAAATACGTGTCCGTCTTCCAATATCAAAAATGCGTTCATGTAATTTTTCCTCCTAAAAAGTCTCTTTCATAGGGTTGTATTTTGTCAGGAAGAACTAACTTCCTATCTATAAAATAAGAGTTTTGCCAAAACTCTTGATTCTATATAAAAAAAGAAATATCCTAAAATAAAAATTACAAAGCTAAGTATTGGAAATTCAGTCATCTTGTCCTTCCAATACCCAAGTTATTTTTTATTTCAGAAATATTTCTCTACAAATTGTAAAAATTTTATCATATATTTTTTGTCGTTGCAAGTACTTTTTTGTATTTTTATATGTTTTTTTCTTTATGCATCCGCTCTTCACTCTCTCTTTTAGAGAAAACACATCCGCAGAAATTCTGGCGATACAAATTATATTCTTTCGATAATTGAATAGATCTCTGATAACCACCTTTCTTTTTAAAATCAGATGGAAGGAATCTGACTCCTGCTAATTCTCCTGCTTTCTGTCCTAGTTCATTTAGCCATGCAGCATTTTTTAACGGACTGATCGTAAGGGTTGTTGTGAAATAATCATATCCACCTTCTTGGGCAAGTTTTGCCGCCTGATCTAATCTTAGTTTGTAACAACGATAACATCTCTTGCCGCCTTCTGGCTCTTGTTCATACCCTTTTGCCATATCAAAAAAAGTCTGCGGGTCATATCCAGCATCGATCACTTTAATAGGAAGATTCATTTCATTGACCAAACGCTGTTGTTCATGGACTCTTTTTTCGTACTCTTCTTTGGAGTCGATATTTGGATTGTAGTAGTCAATAGTGATATCGAAATATTGGGAGAGATATTCCAGGACGTAGCTGCTGCATGGAGCACAGCAGCTGTGGAGTAATAGAGTTGGTTTGGTTTCTCCTAAGTTTTCAATTACTTTATCTAATTGTTTTTGATAGTTTATTTTGTTCATTGGTTGTCTCTTTCTGATTTTGTTTTTTGCTGTTTTCTTTCTATTATACTGGTATTTAGATAAAAAGAAAACACCGGCAGTTACTCGTCAATGTTCTCTTACACTTCATTCATCGGGGCGACAATCTCATACTCTTGTTTATTATTTTTTAATTCTTTTATTACAATACGCTTCTATTAATTGAATAAACTCATCTGCCACTGATACCTGCCTTTCAGCTTCTTCTTTGCTTGCAATATAAAAATCATCATAATCACTAGCATGTCGTATTTCTTCAGCTTCACTGATCTTTCTTCCTATTTCTCGTGGAAACACCTCTGTTTTTATATAATTTTTATTAAAATTTGCAATTGCATCTTTATATTCCTGAGCATCTAATAATATTCTTGCAGATCGCAGATTCTCTTTCGCTGTACGGATACGATATAACATTAAATCTTCTTTCGTTCCAACATCTTTATTATGCCGCTCCATATAAAACCACCCCTTCTTTGTTAATATTCGCATAAAACGGATAGTTTTCACACCATTTTTTAAAATGTTCTTCACTTTTAGCAATCGGTTTAATATCTAAATCATGATCCATATTAAAATCATATGTCATATAAGAAAGCTGCTGACTATACGATTTCAAATCAAGATCTGTCATATCCAATAAAATAATAATATCAATATCAGAATCTGGTCTAAAATCTCCTCTGGCATAAGATCCATATAAAATAATACGACAAATATGTGATCCATATATTTTTTTAATTTCTTCAATATATTGTTTCATTAAATCTTGCATTGATACTGGCATGCTGCTTTCTCCTTTCTATATGAAATTATAGAATAATTCTATTTATATTATAGCTGTTCCAGTAATTTATTACTACAATAATCTCAAAAGTTTTCTTCTTTATATTCTGTAAAAGACTTGCTTGTAATCCAATTCCATTCAACATACAAGCCAAAATTATTAGCACTCTTTTTTATTGAGTGCTAATTTTTACTTGACTTTTATCAACTTTGGTTCTACAATACTCTTTGTAAAAGTTCTATTTGACATAGAACACTTAAATTAAGATCATAATATTTTTAGATAAAGGAGTGTATAGATTATGGCAGAGAAAAAAGGAACTCTTTCCATTAACAGCGATAATATTTTTCCAATCATTAAGAAATGGCTTTATTCCGATCACGATATTTTCTTCCGTGAATTAATCTCTAACGGATGCGATGCCATCACAAAATTAAAGAAATTAGATATGATGGGAGAATACAATTTCCCAGAAGGACATAAAAACAAAGTTGATGTTATCCTTGATCCAGAGAAGAAAACTTTAAAATTCATCGATACTGGTCTTGGTATGACTGCAGATGAAGTTGAAAAATACATCACACAGATCGCTTTTTCCGGAGCTACACAGTTCTTAGAACAGTACAAAGACAAAACAGAAGGTGACCAGATTATCGGACATTTCGGTCTTGGTTTCTATTCTGCATTTATGGTAGCGGACGAAGTTACGATTGATACTCTTTCTTATAAAGAAGGAGCTGAAGCTGTTCACTGGACTTGTGATGGTGGTACAGAATATACAATGGCAACTGGTACAAAGGAAACTGTCGGTACAGAGATCACTTTATTCTTAAACGAAGAAAGTACAGAATTCGCAAATGAATACCGTGCAAGAGAGATCATTGAGAAATACTGCTCTTTCATGCCAACAGAGATCTTCTTATCTGTAGAAGGTGCCGAACAGGAATTTGAGACAATCCCTGAAGATCAGGTAAAAGACGATGATGTCGTTGTAGAACATATCCACGAAGATGCAAAAACAGAAGAAAAAGAAAACGAAGATGGTACAAAAGAAACAGTTGAAGTATCTCCAGCCAAAGATCTTGTAAAGATCAACAAACGTCCTGTTTCTTTAAGTGATACACATCCTCTTTGGAACAAACGACCAAATGAATGTACTGATGAAGAATACAAAGAATTCTATCATAAAGTCTTCCATGACTTTAAAGAACCACTATTCTGGATTCATCTGAATATGGATTACCCATTTAACTTAAAAGGTATCCTCTACTTCCCTCAGATCAACACAGAATATGATTCGATCGAAGGTACGATCAAGTTATATAATAATCAGGTATTTATCGCAGATAACATCAAAGAAGTCATTCCTGAATTCTTAATGTTATTAAAAGGTGTGATCGATTGTCCTGATCTTCCACTGAACGTATCAAGAAGTGCTCTTCAGAACGATGGCTTTGTAAAGAAGATTTCTGATTACATCACAAAGAAAGTCGCTGATAAATTAACTGGTATGTGCAAGACAGACCGTGAATCTTATGAAAAATACTGGGATGATATCAGTCCATTTATCAAATTTGGATTTATCCGTGACCAGAAATTCGCAGATAAGATCAAAGATTACATCTTATTTAAGAACATGGAACATAAATATGTAACATTAAGCGACCTTGTTCCAGCTCCTGCAAATGATGACGATGTGACAACTTTATACTACATCACAGACGAAGTTCAGCAGAGCCAGTATATCAATATGTTCAAAGAACAGGATATGGATGCTGTCATCTTAAATCATAACATTGATTCTGCATTTATCACACAGATTGAACAGCAAAACCAGCACATTAAATTTAAACGTATCGATGCGGATGTTGAAGATGCTTTAAAAGAAGATGTGGATGCAAAAGATTTAGAGGAAATCAAGACTTCTTTAACTGATCTCTTCAGAAAGACTTTAAATAAAGAAAATCTTGAAGTTCATGTCGAAAAATTAAAAGATGCGAAGATTTCTTCTATTATTACTTTATCCGAAGAAAGCAGACGTATGCAGGATATGATGAAGATGTATGCAATGCCTGGTATGGACCCTAATATGTTCGGTGCACCAGCACAGGTTCTGACTCTGAATGCAAATAATACACTTGTGAAATATCTGTTTGAGCATGGAGATGCTGAGAATGCGAAGATCATTTGCGAGCAGCTGTATGATCTTGCGATGTTAAGCCATACAACTTTGGCTCCTGAAGAGATGACAAAATTTGTTCAGCGTAGTAATGAGATTATGGAAATGATCGCGAAATTTTAATTTTGTAGTTGGCCAACTGTAGATTTCGAGTATATGATAAAAAATAAATAAACGATCGGAAGCGCAGCTAGAGAATTTTCCTCACGTTTTTTACAGATCGCTGATCCGCCGGCTTTCCTTGCGTAACTCGCCTTCAAAGGTATTGAAAACAAGACTCTTTGAGGCTCAAACAACGCACCAAGCCGGCTGCGAATCCGTAAAAAACGTGGCAAAATTCTAATGCTGCGCTTCCGATCGTTTATTTATTTTTTATCATATACCAGAAGTCTAAAGTGTGGACAATTACAAGATTGGAAAATTTAAAGTGGGTGTATGGAGAACGATATTGGCTGTAAATTAAGGCTTTAACTGACGGAAGATAACAATTTGAGTATTTCCCAAACATCTCGCTAAATCGGTGTTCGTAAGTTTCTTCTCATGTTATTTCTGTCACATACACCTGAAGTCTATTTAAACCACTATACAGCACACATATACTGTGAGGTATGATTGACAAGTATGGTTAGAATGGTTAGAATAAAGTTAGAAACAACAGACAGAATAATTTCAAGGAGGTTTTTTCATGAAGTTACAAGAATCTGAGAGAACGGAATTCAAATCCATTGTAGTCACAGACATTAAGAAAGAAATCATAGCATTTGCCAATTGTGATGGAGGAAAAATCTATATTGGAATTGAAGATGATGGGACAGTTATCGGGGTAGAAGATTCAGACAGTGTAGCATTGCAAGTAAGCAATATGGTTAGAGATGCGATTAAACCAGATTTAACCATGTTCTTGCATTATGAGACAAAAGAGATAGAACAAAAACAAGTTGTGATCATAGATATTCAAAGAGGAACAGAACGCCCATACTATATAGCGAAGAAAGGGTTAAGACCAGAAGGAGTATATGTAAGACAAGGTTATTCTTCTGTACCAGCAACAGATACAGCTATCAGAAAGATGATCAAAGAAACAGACGGTGATCATTTTGAAGATATGAGATCATTAAATCAAGAATTAACATTTGAAGCAACAAAAGAAGAATTTCAAAAGAGAAACATTACATTAGAGCAGCCACAGATGAAAACCTTAGGAATTATAAATCAAGATGGAATTTATACGAATATTGGTTTATTGCTCTCAGACCAATGTGTTCACACAATTAAAACAGCAGTTTTTGAAGGAAAGAATCAAAATATATTTAAAGATAGAAAAGAATTCACAGGATCACTCTTTGCACAAATGGAAGCAGTATATGATTACATTGACTTCAGAAATCAAACACATTCAACTTTTGAAAAGCTTTATCGAATTGATAACAGAGATTATCCTGAAGTAGCGGTAAGAGAAGCGTTGTTAAACTGTCTTGTACACAGAGATTACGGATATAGTTCCAGTATTCTGATCAGTATGTATGAAGATCGGTTAGAATTTACATCCATTGGTGGATTGGTAACAGGAGTTACATTAGAAGATGTAATGATGGGAATTTCCGTATGTAGGAATACAAAATTAGCAAATATCTTTTATCGTTTAGAATTGATCGAAGCCTATGGAACAGGAATTCAAAAGATCATGAATGCCTATCAGGATCAATTCATAAAACCAGAGATCAAAGTCAGTAATAATGTATTTAAGATCATATTACCAAACACGAATGTACAGACAGAATTAAGAGAAGAACAGCAATATCATACACATACACAACCAGAAGACGAAGAAACACAGATCATGCAAATGATCGATCAAGAAAAAAGAATTCAAAGAAAACAAGTTCAGGAAAGATTAGGAATCAGTCAGACAACGAGTGGAAGGATTTTGAAGCAGATGGTTAAAAAAGGATCAATCATGCAGAGAGGCAAAGGAAAGAACACTTATTATATGAAAAAGAAATAATGAATGGAATATAAAATATGGATATCAGCTAAAAAGAATAGGATTTGTCGAAATTTTGTAAAAAATTTAACAAATCCTATTTTTTAAACTGCGTATTTATATAGGCATTAAGAGGAGTTTCATGCAAGATTGATATTATAATCGATATACAGTAACTTTTTTAATTTTATCATCTGCGATTTCGTAAAATGCAGCAAATTTAACAACGATGGATTCTCCTTTTTTAGCAGTACCAAATGGGAAATCAGGCACATCTTCTTTAAAAGAAAGTTCTCCATCAAGTTCTACCCCGACACGATTGTTGTTGATTAAGATATTCGTAGGAACTAATTTTTCCTGCACAATATCTCCACCGTGGGCTTCAATCAAATGTTTGATAACATTTTCTCTACCTTCTACTTTTCCAAAAAGAGATTCAAATACAAGGTCATCAGAGAATGGTGCTTTATCATAGCCACCACCATTATAAGCATCATAATACTGATTCATTACTTCCATAATTTCCATAAGTCAAAAATTCCTTTCTAAATTTATTTATGTGGTAAAAGATGAATGTATTTTGCAATACCATCTTCAATTTTTGTAGGTTTTTGTCCAGTAAGAAGTTCAAAGTCGTTTGTTATTTTTTCAAAGTGACCACTTCCGATACTTGCATTATTACCAACAAGGTCATCAGAACAGATACCTGGTGGGAAGATAGATTTAGAGAAATCTCCATGGATTGTTTTTGGAACTCCTCGTTTTGCAAAGTATTCGTAAAGTTCTTCTGTTGAACAATTACCATATTTAATGTGGTAACCTGTCTGTTCATCAATTTTTGCAAATAATTCAGCTTCTGATAACATTTCAGGACCAGTGATCGTATATGCTTTGTTGTTTTCGCCTTTTCCAGCTAATAATGCAGCAGCAGCTTTTGAACAGTCAGTACGTGCAACATAAGCACATTTTTTTCCGTACATATTAGACATCCACTCACAGTTATTTTTCAAAACAGCAAGAGGATAGAACATTAAAATAGGATTATCATAATACAACATATTTCTCTGGAGATTCCAAGAAAGACCAGATTCGAAAATTGCCATTTCTGTATCTCTGTGATCCTGTGCGATCAAAGGAGTGTCTTCAGCAATCTCAGCTCCATTAAACGAAGTATAAACAATATGTTTTACATTGGCAGCTTTTGCAGCTTTGATCGCGTTTCTATGCTGGTTTTTTCTAGTTTCACCAATAGCCCAGCTAGAGATCAGTAACATACGATCAGCTCCTTGATATGCTTCAACCATCTGATCATAATTATCATAACTTGCTTCGCGAATTTCGACCCCAGCATCTTTCCATGCTTTCATACAATCTTCAGGGATTCTTTCTAATGCAGGTGCACAGAAGATACAATCTTTTGCATCAACGAGTTTTAAAAGTTCATTTGCAGCGACAGATCCGAGCTTTCCGTCTACACCATTCATCAAATATTTCATAGTAATAAATACCTCCTTGCATTGTTATTTTTTTAACTATATGAGAAGTGTAATATCTGCCCCAAGGGCAAAGTCAATAGAGAAATTGCAATTTTTATGCAACTTGTATGTCATTTTGTACAATAGTATAATAGAAGAAGGAATAAACATCGATTAAATGAGGTAGAGTATGGAAAAATATTATACAAAACAAGAAATCGCAAATATGATGAATCTTCCGTATAAAGCACTGCGGGGTTATGAAGAGAAGGGATTGATCAAGCCGTCTTATATTAATGAACAAAATGGTTATAAATACTATAAAGAAGATCAGTTGTTTATCATTGATGTGATTCGCTATTCGAATACAGAATTAAATATGTCTTTGAAAGAAATCAAAGAACTGATCGGACAAAGTACAAAAGAAACACTACTTGAAGTTTTACTAGAGAAAAAAGCACAAACAGAAGAAAAGTTATTAAAATATCAAAAGATGATCAACAATATTAAGATATCATTCTCCAACATGCAGGAAAAACCAGAAATTTTAAAACCATTCACCAAGACGATCACAGGGAAAAAATATTATTACAAAGAATGTAATATTACAGAAAACTACCCAACACTTCATGAAACAGCACGCAGCATCATCATGCCGACAAGAAAAAATATGGATATTAATGAATTTTCAATCATGGTATGTCACGAGCTAAAAAAATCATTAACCGTAAAGAAAATGGGTGTTGTTGTAGAAGCACAGGATAAGATTTCAGATAAAGATTTTCTTTGTAAAGACATCGACGGCCGATATCTTTGTATCCAATATTATAATTTTGAAGACAATACAGAAAAGGCAGAGAAACTATTAATAGACTACGCAAAGCAACATTCTTTCAAACTGAGCAAAGAATGCTATAGAGTATTTCAGGCAGTTGACATATCTACATTAGAATTTCGAAACTACTTAATAGAGTTGCGAATTCTGTGTTGTTAAATGATATTATCTTCTGTTAATGAATACAAAAATTATCAATCAATACCGTTTAACATACACTCCCTATAGTGGTTTTTATAATATTCAATAATTTTCAGCTTATCAAACCAAAATGTACACTTTTTAAAATCTGTAAATTGATTTTTAAAATCCAATCTCGTAAAGTAAGACGTAACCATCACATGAGATGAATTACGAAAGAAATGGAGGGAAAACGTATGAATGAAGTAAAGAAACCGAAGAAACCCCTGATTTATTATTACTTTGTGGTTGGATTGATTCTGATTCTGTTCAATGTTTTTGCGATGCCTCGCTTGATGGAACACAGGATTCATAAAGTCGATTATAACACCTTTATTCAAATGACAGAAAAGCACAAAGTTGGACAGGTACAAATAAAAGAACAAGATAATTCAATTGTATTCACAGATAAAAAAGAAAAAAATATTTATAAAACAGCAATGGTTAGCGATCCTGATCTGACCAAAAGACTTTATAAATCCGGGGTTTCTTTTTCAGGTGAAGAAATTGAACAGACATCTCCAGTTGTAAGCTTTCTTGTAACATGGATCTTACCGATCGTGATCTTTATTGGTCTTGGTGAGTATATGTCAAGAAAACTCATGAAACGTGCTGGTGGAAAAAATTCCATGAGTTTTGGTATGGGAAAAAGCAGTGCCAAAGTTTATGTGAAATCATCCAATGGGATTAAATTTGACGATGTGGCAGGAGAAGATGAGGCAAAGGAAAATCTATCAGAGATTGTAGATTATCTGCACAATCCAGATCGATATAAAAAGATCGGAGCTTCCATGCCAAAAGGAATCCTTCTTGTAGGACCTCCGGGAACAGGAAAAACAATGCTTGCCAAGGCAGTTGCCGGAGAAGCCGATGTTCCGTTTTTCTCTATTTCCGGATCAGAATTTGTAGAAATGTTTGTTGGAATGGGTGCATCCAAAGTCAGAGACTTATTTTCACAGGCAAAAGAAAAAGCACCATGTATCGTATTTATTGATGAAATCGATGCAATTGGTAAGAAACGAGATGGAAACATTGGTGGAAATGATGAACGAGAACAGACATTAAATCAGCTATTAACAGAGATGGATGGATTTGAAGGAAATAATGGAGTCATTATTCTGGCAGCAACAAACCGTCCAGAATCATTGGACCCAGCACTGTTGCGTCCAGGTCGTTTTGACCGACGTGTGCCAGTCGAACTTCCAGATTTAAAAGGAAGAGAAGAGATTCTAAAAGTTCATACAAAGAAAGTTAAAGTTGCAGATAATATTGATTATAATAAGATTGCAAGAATGGCATCAGGAGCGTCTGGTGCGGAACTTGCTAATATTGTAAATGAAGCTGCATTACGTGCGGTCAGAGATCACAGAGAATATGCAACACAGGAAGATCTGGAAGAAAGCATTGAAGTAGTTATTGCAGGATATCAGAAGAAAAATTCAATTCTAACGGATCATGAGAAATTGATCGTTTCCTATCATGAAGTAGGTCATGCACTGGTTGCAGCGAAACAGACTAATTCAGCACCAGTTCAAAAGATTACGATCGTTCCAAGAACTTCTGGGGCCTTGGGATATACCATGCAGGTAGAAGAAGGTAATCATTATCTGATGAACAAAGATGAATTAGAAAATAAGATTGCAACTTATACAGGAGGTCGTGCAGCAGAAGAAATCGTCTTTGGATCTGTGACAACAGGTGCATCCAATGATATCGAACAGGCAACAAAACTCGCCAGAGCGATGATCACCAGATATGGTATGAGTAAAGATTTTGACATGGTTGCGATGGAAACACAGACAAACCAGTATTTGGGTGGAGATACATCTCTGTCCTGCTCTGCAGAAACACAGACGATCATTGATAAAAAAGTTGTGGAATTAGTGCGAAAACAACATGAGAAAGCAGCAGAGATCCTGCTGGAAAACAGACAAAAATTAGATGAGATTTCACAATTCCTCTACCAAAAAGAAACAATCACAGGAGAGGAATTTATGAAAATATTAAATTCTTAGATCAGATCTTTGATCAGTGAGCACTGACATGCAGCGAGTTCATCTTTTGATATTTTGTAATTGCTTTTGATCCAGCGGAAGAGTGTGACAGCAAGACCACCGATGTAAAAAGCAGATACAACTTCAGTCGGACCAGGGAGTTTCATTCCTTGTTTGACCTTTTGATTCAACAAGTCAGTAAATTGTTGATCGAAGAATTGATAGAAAATTTCTTTGATTTCTTCATCATCAGATGCTCCGAGAGCATTATAAAAAAATCTTGGATGCTTTTGAATATGATCTAAGGTATTTAAGATAAAATCTTTTAAAGTGTAAGATGATGAGACAGGGTCTATTTGTGAATAACGTTCATATAAACAATATTTTAAAAGTTCATATTTGTCTGCGAAATTTGCATAAAAAGAAGATCGGCTGATCTGAGCATGCTGACAAAGTTCATCGACAGAGATTTTTGAAAAAGATTTATGGTGTAATAAACTCTCCATAGATTTTAATAAAGCTGTTTTTGCGGGGAATTTACGTGTAGTTGTCATGCCTTGAAACCTCCTTAGTTTACATACGATCAAGAGAACACCTGAATTTCCTGCAAGATCATCTTAGTTATCAGTTAGTTTTGACACTTACATCATATTATAATTCAAAGAAGTTCATAAAACAATAAGATGTTTATGAAGTAAATACTATTGTATAATATAAAAATACGAGTCATTTTAGGATTAAGAAGAATGAATGACTCGTATTTTATATTTATATAACTTTTTATAAAAATGCTAAATTTCTACAAATGTTCTGCCCATACTTTGCGATAAATACTTGAATCAGCCTATTTCTCGTGGTATATTTAAGGTTAATAACAAGGAGAGAAAGATGGAAAATTTAAAAAAAGAAATCGAACAATTAAAAAAAGAAAAGAATGCTGTTTTACTAGCACATTATTATGTAGACGATGCTGTTCAGGAAATTGCTGATTATGTTGGAGATTCTTATTATCTTGCGAAGGTCGCATTAAAAGAATCCAAAGATGTGATCTGTTTTGCAGGTGTAAACTTTATGGGTGAGAGTGCCAAGATCTTAAACCCAGACCGTACAGTGATCATGCCAGATCAGAAGGCAGATTGCCCAATGGCTCATATGGTCGATGTAGAGAAGATTGAAGAGATGCGTAAGAAATATGATGATCTTGCTGTTGTTTGTTATATTAACTCTACAGCAGAGATCAAAGCACATTCTGATGTCTGTGTAACTTCATCAAATGCTCTGAAAGTTGTAACAGCACTTCCACAGAAGAATATTTTCTTCGTACCAGATGAGAATCTTGGACGCTATATCGGAAGCAAACTTCCAGAGAAGAACTTTATTTACAATGACGGATTCTGTCATGTACATAGAAGTATCACAGCCGAGAATGTAAAGAAAGCCAAAGAAGTACATCCAGAAGCAGAAGTTTTAGTACATCCAGAATGTACACCAGACGTTGTTGCTTTAGGTGATTATGTAGGAAGTACATCAGGAATCATTGACTATGCGACAGCATCTGACAAGGACGTATTTATCATTTGTACAGAGATGGGTGTTTTATATGAATTAAAACAGAAGAACCCAGGAAAGACATTCTACTCTGTAGGACATCGTCAGTTCTGTCCAAATATGAAGCGTATCAGCTTAGAGAATGTAAGAGACACATTAAGAGACATGAAGAATCAGGTAGAGTTACCAGAAGATCTGCGATTAAATGCAAAGAAAGCATTAGATGAAATGTTAAGAATCGCACAGTAAGACAAGAAAGTTCTAAGAAAGGGACAAAGAGAATTATGAAAACAGCAGATGTAATCATTGTAGGAAGCGGTGCTTCAGGACTATTTAATGCATTATTTCTTCCACAGGATTACAAAGTAATCGTTATTACCAAGAAGGAAGTTGAAGAAAGCGACTCCTTCTTAGCACAGGGAGGAATCTCTGCTCTTAAGAATCCAGAAGATTATGATTCTTATTTCGAAGACACCATGAAGGCCGGACATTATGAGAATGACAAAGGTGCCGTCGAGAAAATGATCAAAGAATCACCACAGATCATTCAGGATCTGAAAGATTTTGGTGTAAGATTTGATCTGAAGGATGGAGAGATCGAGTTTACAAGAGAAGGTGGACATTCCACATTCCGTATTCTTCATCATGAAGATCTGACAGGAAAAGAGATCACAAGTCATTTATACGAAGAGGCGAAGAAACGTGATAATATTATGATCATGGAAAATTGTACAATGATCGATATCATTGAGAAAGACGGAGAATGTAAAGGAATTGTATATAAAGATGCAGATGGCAATTTAGATACGATCGAAGCTCCGGATACTGTTCTTGCGACAGGAGGACTTGGAGGGTTATTTAAACATTCTACAAACTTCAGACATCTGACAGCAGACAGTCTGGCTATTTGCCTGCGCCATAATGTAGAATTAGAGAATATTAACTATATCCAGATTCATCCAACAACATTTTATTCAAAGAAACCAGGAAGAAGGTTCTTAATCTCTGAATCAGTCAGAGGAGAGGGAGCTTACCTGCTGAATAAAGATGGAGAACGTTTTACAGATGAGTTAAAACCAAGAGACGTTGTAACTGGAGAAATCTGCAAACAGATGAAGAAAGACGGAAGTGATCATGTTTATTTATCTGTTACACATTTAGATGGAGAAAGAATCAAACACAGATTCCCAAACATCTACAAACAGTGCTTGGATGAAGGATATGACATGACAAAAGAACCAATTCCGGTAACACCAGCACAGCACTATTTCATGGGTGGAATTAAAGTAAACTTAGACAGCAAGACATCTATGGACCATTTATATGCAGTTGGTGAGACAAGCTGTAATGGGGTTCATGGAAAGAACCGTCTGGCAAGTAACTCATTACTGGAAGCACTTGTATTTGCCAAGGCAGCAGCGAAAGACATCACAGAACATCCATCAAAAGCCGAGACAGTCGAAGTAGATTTAAGTAAGTATCAGAACGAAGAACAGCGTGAGAAAGAGAATGAACAGCTTGTTCTTGACGAAATCAAACGAAAGGACAGAAGTTTTTATGATCAGTGGTGTAACGATGAGAATTAACATCGATGAATATTTGATGAATGCATTAAAAGAAGATATCACTCAGGAAGATGTCAGCACAAACGCAGTGATGCCAGAACCAAAACAGGGAGAAGTAAATTTAATCTGTAAACAGGATGGGGTCATCTGTGGATTAGAAGTATTTGAAAGAGTCTTCAAACTTTTAGATGAAACTGTTGTTTTTGAGACAGAATTAAAAGATGGAGATCAAGTAACCAAAGGACAGCTCATGGGAGTTGTCAAAGGAGATATCCGCGCCCTTTTATCTGGAGAGAGAGTTGCATTAAACTACTTACAGAGAATGAGCGGAATCGCAACAATGACAAGCGAGTTATCCAAAGAGCTTGAAGGATATAAAACAAAGTTATTAGATACAAGAAAAACAACACCAAACATGCGCCCATTTGAAAAATACGCAGTAACTGTTGGTGGTGGACATAATCACCGCTACAATTTATCTGATGGAGTTATGTTAAAAGATAACCATATCGGAGCTGCAGGTGGAATCAAAGAAGCGGTAGCTATGGCGAAAGACTATGCACCATTTGTCAGAAAGATCGAAGTAGAGACAGAGAATCTTGATATGGTAAAAGAAGCTGTAGAAGCAGGAGCAGACATCATCATGTTAGATAACATGGATGATGAGACAATGAAAGAAGCTGTCAAACTGATCGACGGAAGAGCAGAGACAGAGTGTTCAGGAAACGTTACAAAAGAACGCTTAAAGACAATCCGTGAGATCGGAGTTGATTATGTATCATGCGGAGCTTTAACACATTCAGCTCCAATTATGGATATTTCTTTGAAGAATTTACATCCAGTAGAGTAAATAATAAGAGTATAAAATCCGGTATTTTTATAAGAATAATCTTATGATTGTTCTTATAGAAATATCGGATTTTTTCGATTTATATAAGAAAGAATCCGTGGTATACTTATTCTAAATGAAGTGTAAAAAGAAAGGGGTAATACAATGAAGAATATCAATGTTCCAGTTGGAATCTCAAATTTTGAGGAAATTCGGCAGGATGGATACTATTATGTTGATAAGACAGGTCTGATCAAAGATATGTTAAAAAACAAAATACCAGAAGTAACATTAATTACCCGACCACGAAGATTTGGAAAAACTCTGGCAATGAGTATGCTGGCAAGTTTTTTTGATATACGAAGAGATAGTAAAAAATTATTTCAAGGATTAAATATTTCTAAGGAACAACAACTTTGTAACGATTGGATGAATCAATATCCAACATTATTTTTATCCTTTAAGGATGTGGATGGAACGATATTTGAGAATGCACTTGGGCTTCTTCGGTTTACGATTGCAGAACTATGCAAAAAGCAAAACTAGTCAGTTACTGGAAGAATACAAGTGATAATGCGATCATTCGATCATTTATTGACTATTCAGGTGCGGCGATCAAACAGATTAATGAGAAAATGTATGCAAATGAATTTGAAGATGCATATGATGAAATTTTATGTTATGGTATTTCTTTTTTCAAGAAAAGATGTCTGGTAAAGAAAAAATAGAAAATAAAGAGTGGGTGAATCAATTGATATTTTGATCCACCCATTTTATGTTTAAAAATCAGAGGACTTCCTATTTCAACTATAATACAATAATTCTAAATCAAACAAGGCTTTTTTAACAGTTGATTTGATACAAAATGCTAGGTCTGCCGCCAGTGGAATAATCAATCATGCTTGTTACTTCATTTTCTTCAATTAAAAAATTCATATAACGACGGATCGTGACCCTTGATAATCCAGTTTCAGAAGCAATCTGCTCACAAGGAAGATAATTGCCAGGATGTGCAGAAAGACAGACACGGATCTTATCTAAAGTCTTTTGTTGAACACCTTTTTGCAATTCTGCCTTTTTTGTAGAAGCAGATGGTGTTGATGCATTTACAAGCCGGTCGATTTCTTCTTGTGTAAACGATACACCACTTTCAATCGCTTTCTTTCGGACCAGATATTTATCTAATGCCTGTGCAAAGCGTTCATACTGAAATGGTTTGATCAGATAATCAACGATGCCAAGCTGTAGGGCTTCATTGATGTGTTCTGCATCATTGGCAGCAGTGATCATGATCACGTCAATCTCACTGCCGATATTTCGAAGCTCGCTAAGCAGTTCAAGACCGGTACAATCTGGCATATAAAGGTCAAGAAGTACAAGATCAGCGTCAGATTTCTTTAAATAATCAAGAGCATCTTTTCCATTATGAAAAGTAGCAACGATCTGTATATTTGGATTTCGTTTTGCAAACTGGGAATTGATCGAAGCGACCATCAGGTCATCTTCAACGATCACTGTTTTTATCATAACCTTTTCTCCTTTTATTAATTGTCACAGTAAAGGAAGTTCCAGAACCGATATCAGATGCGATATCTAAGAATCCTTCATGTTTTTTAATGATTTCCTGTATCAGTCGAAGACCAATTCCATGACCTTCCCCTTTGGTTGTATATTGACCTTCATAGATGCGTTCGATTTGTTCTTCACTCATACCATGACCCGTATCATCGGCAGAGATCATAAGTCCATGTTCGTCGGAACGGATCGTAAGTTCTACCTGCCGGATTCCATCGACATTTTTTGTTGCGTCAAATGCATTTTCAATCAGATTCCCAACGATCGTCACGAGCTCTTTGGTGGAAAGATATGGATTATGTGCTTCTAATGTACTGTCTTTTCTCAAACAAAAATCAATATCTAACTCCTTGGAACGATTCTGTTTTCCTAAGATCAAAGCTGCGATCGTGCGGTTTTTGATCTGACGTACAACGGTCTGATATCCATTTTCAATATCGGATGAAACATCACTGATAAAATTGATCGCTTCATCATAAGAGCCAATTTGTAATAACCCAGAAATCACATGAAGTTTATTCATGTATTCATGGGTATTGGCACGTAAGGCATCGATCACATGATTGGTTCCGCTTAACTGCTGGGCAAGAGAAGCAATCTCGGTCTTATCACGCATGATCAGAAGAACAGCTTCTGGATTGCCAGGTTTTGGAAGCGGGATTAAGTTAACTAATAAAGAAGCACCACTGATCTCAAGCATCCGTCCAAATAAAGATTTTCCGGTTTTGAATCCTTCATCGATCAGGTTTGTAAATGCCGGATTTGCAAAAAATGAATTGGCATCTTCCATTGTTTCGGACGTCTTATTCTGATAAAGAAGATTTCGTTTGCGGTCGACTGCTAAAATTAATTCATCAAGATTATCGAGGATCTCTTCTCTTTGCAGATACATAGTCGCGAAAGCTCCAGGCTCAAATCCAAGCAGAGATTTGCGGATATTTTTTGCAATGATATAAGCAATGATCAGGCCGACAAATAAAATGAAAGCAAAGATCAGTAAAAACTGTGCGATCAGTTTATGCTGTTGATAACGGATCGTCTGAAGGGAAGCACTGACCATGATAAAACCAATGATCTTCCCAGATTTATTTTTGATCGCATGAAATGCACGCTTTTGAATATCCTTATTTCCTTGTCTGGTTGTGATATATGGTTTCGCTCCATTTAAGATATTCTTCTCATCATTCCCAGTAAAATGTTTTCCGATATATTCATGTTTTTGATGGTAAACTCTGATGCTGTCAGCGGTTGCGATCACAAGATAATCAACGTCTTCCGGACTTTGCTTAAATAATGTATCCATACGATTGATCAGATCTTTTGAAAAGTGTTTTTTATTTAACTCATTAATAATATCTGGATCGCAAGAAAGCATGGAAGCTGTATTTGAAATATTTGATTCCAGATTCCGGTCAAGTCCCTTAAGTTCGATCGGAAGAATAAAGATTCCAGTCAAAACCATAATTCCAAGGACAAGCAGGCAATATGAAAAAGTAAGCTTTTGCAAAACCGATAATTTTTTCATCATAAGATAACTTCCTCCTTTGATTCCATTATATAAGAAAAAAAGTCTGAAAACCATTTTTTTTACTTTCTAAAGTCTTTCAATAATTTCAAAAACTTCTCTTTTTTTCATGGTCTGGTAAAGTGTAGTCAGAAAGAAAAAACGGATGTGAAAAACGAAAGGAGACACAAAAATGGATTACAACAAAGCAGCATTAAAAATGCATGAGGAAAACAAAGGAAAGATCGGAGTTGTTTCAAAAGTTCAGGTCAAAACAAGAGATGACTTAAGCACAGCTTACACACCAGGAGTTGCAGAACCGTGTAGAAAAATAAGAGATGACAAAAAAGAAGTTTACAGATACACAGCCAAAGGAAATCTAGTAGCGGTTGTATCTGATGGAACAGCAGTTCTTGGACTTGGAGATATCGGGCCAGAAGCAGCAATGCCTGTTATGGAAGGAAAATCAATTTTATTTAAAGAATTCGCAGGAATTGATGCATTCCCAATCTGCTTAGATACAAAAGATACAGAAGAAATCATCGAGACAGTGAAGCGAATCGCACCAGTCTTTGGAGGAATCAATCTGGAAGATATCTCAGCTCCAAGATGTTTTGAGATCGAAAGCAGACTGAAAAAAGAATTAGATATCCCAGTCTTCCATGATGATCAGCACGGAACAGCGATCGTTGTATCAGCAGGACTTTTAAACGCAGTGAAATTCGTTGGAAAGAAAATGGAAGATGTAAAGATCGTCATCAATGGAGCAGGATCAGCTGGAATTTCTATCTGTAAGTTATTATTAGAGATCGGAGTCGGAGATGTTGTCTTGGTTGACCGTCAGGGAGCATTAGCAGTCGGAGAAGAGTGGATGAACCCAGCACAGAAAGAAATGGCTGAAAAGACAAACAAAGAACAGATCCATGGTCCATTAAGTGAAGTGATGAAAGGGAAAGATATCTTTGTAGGAGTATCTGCACCGGGAATCGTAACAGTAGAAATGGTAAGCACAATGGCAGAAGATGCGATCGTATTTGCAATGGCAAATCCAACACCAGAGATCATGCCAGATGAAGCAAAGAAAGGTGGAGCAAGAGTTGTAGCAACTGGACGTTCTGATTTCCCTAACCAGATCAATAACGTATTAGTATTCCCAGGAATCTTCCGTGGAGCATTAGATGCACAGGCAACAGATATCACAGAAGAAATGAAGATCGCAGCTGTTTATGCGATCGCAGATATCATCAAAGAAGATGAATTAAACGAAGAATATATCATTCCAGGAGCTTTCGATGAAAGAGTTGCAAGTCACGTAGCCGAAGCAGTTGCAGCAAAAGCAAAAGAATTAGGAATTTCAAAATTGTAAGATCATAGTTTGAGAAAGGAGAGTTTAGAGCATGGAAAAGGTAATAAAAAGTGTGCAGACGATTGGTCTGTCAGGTATGAAAAAAAGTAAGATTAACGAAATTAAGATTATGGGTATGTCATTGCCAGTTTATATCATTGCGGCATTTGTCATTTTATATGCCGCAATGACAGGAATACTTCCTGAAAATATGGTAGGTGCATTGGCAATTATGATGGTCCTTGGAAGTGCTCTAAATCTCATGGGAAATAAGATTCCGATCGTCAGATCCTATCTTGGAGGTGGCGCTGTCTTCTGTATTTTCGCATCTTCAGCCCTCGCCACCTTCGGAATCTTACCAAGTGCAGTCGTAGAAAACTGCAAAGATTTTATGAACAATGTAGGATTCTTAGATTTTTATATTGCAGCATTGATCACAGGAAGTATTTTAGGAATGAACCGAGATCTTCTTAAGAAAGCCGCTGTTCGTTTTCTGCCAATCTCATTCCTCTCTATGGCATGTGCTATTTTAATGGCTGGTCTTATGGGAATTATAACAGGACGCGGTTTTGGACAGACGATCCTTTACATTGCACTTCCAATGATGAGCGGTGGTATGGGAGCAGGAGTCATTCCATTATCCGGAATCTACGCAGGCGCCACGGGAGCCGACAGCGCCCAGATCATCTCCCAGATGATACCAGCCTCTGCAGTAGGAAATGTATTAGCGATCATTTGTGCAGCATTGATCGCTAAAATTGGAACGATCGTTCCAGCTATTAATGGAAATGGAGAATTAATGCCATCCAAAGACGAAAAGAAATCAGAAAAAGAAATGAAACTTGATTTCACTGTGATGGGAACTGGATTATTAATGGCAATGGTATTCTTTACCATTGGAACTCTGATCAGTAAGTTATTTCCAAGCGTACATGCCTACGCATTTATGATCATTGTTGTAGTTGTTTGCAAGATCGCAGGAATCATTCCAGCAAAATACGAAGAAGCAGCTGTACAGTGGAGCCAGTTTGTTATGAAAAACTTCACAAGTGCCTTACTTGCAGGAATCGGAATTGCATTATTAGACCTGAAAGTCTTAGGAGCAGCATTAACACCAGAATTTATGCTAATCACAGTTGTTATCATCTTAACGGTTGCTGTGTGTGCTGGATTATTTGGAAAATTCGTAGGATTCTATCCAGTAGAAGCAGCGATCACAGCTGGATTATGTACAAACAGTATGGGAGGTACTGGAAATATTGCAGTATTATCTGCTTCTGATCGAATGGGACTGATACCATTTGCACAGATGGCTACTAGACTTGGTGGAGCATTGGTGCTGATATCTGCTAGTTTTTTGATTGCGATATTGGGTTAGTTGAATTGATACCATATAGTCTATTGCGTATGTAGATAAAAAGTGAAATACATGGTAGAGCTAAACAAGAATTTCATTACGGATTTTTTACAAAACGCTGTTTCGCAAACTTTCCTTGCAAAACTCGCTTCGCTCAGACATTGCACCAAGTTTGCTGCGATTTTGTAAAAAATCCTATGAAATTCTCAATGTCATTAACTTAAGGAAGAAAGCAGAAATTGTAATTATTTATAAAATTATTATTTCTGCTTTTTGATTTTTATATGAATACACTTATCCTATTTTTTCTTGTATTAGTTGAATTTTAATGTCAGTATGCTCTC
>JAXJNA010000052.1:0-15922 GCA_036312945.1 Anaerostipes hadrus | reverse complement strand
TGTGCATACTTCATAATCATTCACCTCCTACCTAATACATCACTCTTTATCCTGAGTTTGTCAATATATAAAAACAGAGATAAAAGATAAATTTAAAACTTATCTTTTATCTCTGTTTTTCTTAACTTAATGACATTGCAGCCCAATTGGACGAATGTCTGGGCGTCAAAGACTACTGGTTTCAGTAACTTTCAACGCGAGTTTTCGTAGGAAATTGGGCGGATCAGCGATTTGTTCAAAATGTGAGCAAAATTCCACCGCTGCGCTTTCGGTTGCTTCTTTAGTTTTTATCATATACTCAAAATCTACAGTTGGCCAACATACAAAATTTAAAAAATCATCTTAAAATTTCTCGTCCAGTAAACACCACAATGGATCGTGGTTTCATCACATATTCACGATCAATGCGAATCTCTTCTCCTTCTTTATAGAAGTATTTTCCTTTCTCATCTCCATAAGTATCCACACTTAAGTACCATGCTCCATGGTTGGCGAGGTTTGGAAGTGTGATCTTTACTTCTTCCCAATAAGAATTGACTGCTACATATACAAGATCGTCTTTTCCTTTTTTGCGGTCATATCCTGCAAAGCTTACTGCCAGTGTTTTTGCATTTTGTGGTACTTCCATACGTTCTGCATTAACATCGTGTGCATGCATTGCTTCCATTCCGCAAACTGCATTATCCAGTTTCTTGCGGATCACTGGATGTTTTTTTCGATAATCGATCATAAATTTAAAGAATTCAAATAAATCTTGATTCTTCTCTAATAAACTCCAATCAATCCATGAGATTTCATTATCCTGACAGTAGCTGTTATTATTTCCAAACTTCGTATTTCCGAATTCATCACCTGAGAAGAACATTGGCGTTCCACGGCTGCACATCAAGATAGCACAAGCATTTCTGATCATGCGGTAACGTAATTTGAGTACTTCCGGATCTTTTGTGTCTCCTTCCATACCACAATTCCAGCTTCGGTTGTCATTTGCCCCATCAGTATTGTTCCAGCCATTTGCCTCATTGTGTTTATTATTGTAAGAATACAGATCATACATTGTAAATCCATCATGACATGTAAGGAAATTAATACAGGAATTGTATCCAGCATAATTACTGTTGCCCTCGGAGTAATATCCGCCATACAAGTCACCTGAACCACAAATTCTCCATGCAGCACTGTTAGCTTCCCAGAAATCACCTTTTAGATAGCCTCGCATCGTATCACGGTACTGTCCGTTCCATTCTGCCCATCGTTTGCTGGCTGGAAAGTTTCCTACCTGATATAATCCACCTGCATCCCATGCTTCTGCGATCAGTTTTACATTCCTTAGAAGTGGATCATAGGCTAAACTTTTTAGTAATGGTGGATTATTCATTGGCATTCCATCTTCATCTCGTCCAAGAATGCTTGCAAGGTCAAATCGGAATCCATCTACACGATAATGAACCGTCCAATGTCTTAAACATTCAAGGATCATCTGCTGTACTACTGGATGATTGCAATTTAGTGAATTCCCACATCCACTAAAATTATAATAATTACCTTCTGGAGTTAATAAATAGTAGATGTTGTTGTCAAATCCCTTAAAACTGAAGAATGGTCCATTCTCATTTCCTTCTGCCGTATGATTGAATACAACATCCAGAATAACTTCGATTCCATTCTCATGAAGTTCACGGATCAGTTCTTTTAATTCCTGTCCTTCATTGTTGACTTCTTCCGCAGCTGCATAACTGGCATTTGGTGAGAAAAATCCAACGGTATTATATCCCCAATATTCAACAAGTTGCTTCCCATCCACTTCTCTTGCATTGATCATCTCGTCAAATTCAAAGATCGGCATCAATTCTACCGCATTGATCCCTAATTCTTTTAAATATGGGATCTTTTCTTTTAATCCTGCAAAAGTTCCTGGATGTTTGACTCCTGAGGATGAATGCTTTGTAAATCCTCTGACATGTAACTCATAAATGATCAGATCACTCATCTCTCTGCTTGACTGTGGCTGTACTCCCCAGTCAAAACTGTCTCTTACAACTCTTGCATGATATGTTCTGGTTCTTTTATGTCCCCAGACTTCCTGTCCTGCAACAGCCTGAGCATATGGATCTAACAAAACTTTTGTTTTATCAAATAGTAATCCTTTTTGTTCATCATATGGTCCATCCACACGATAAGCATATTCAAAATCTTCGGATTTCAGATCATAAACGATCATAGAATAGACATCTCCGATCTTATATGATTCTGGAAATGGAATGATTGCATATGGTTCTTCTTCTCCTGGATGAAATAATAGCAGATCACATGATGTTCCATTGCTTGTATGCACTGTAAAATTCACTCCACACGAAAATTCTGATGCTCCGTTTAGATCAAAAAATCCTGGTCTTACTTTAAAACCATTGCTTTCCATCATTGGCTTTACCATTCTGACATCGTCTGTAATATAATCATTCAAAATATATTGTTTCAAAACTATCACCCGTTCTATCTTGTTTCATCATCTTTCTTATTTCTATTCTCTTAGTTTCCTAGGTCGTCTGTTTACTTAAGGCCGATACAAAAGTAACTCTCTGATCGATCCAGCTGCCTGTGATCGAAACCATTTTCCCCATTGTAAATGCAGCAACGATCGTTCCAATACCTAATCCATCTAAATATCCAAGCATCAGACCTGTTAAAAGTCCGGTTGTTGCAAGACATAGAACATCAAATGTGATCTTGACTCTTGCATATGGTTTGTCAATGATCGCTGATAATTCTCTTGGAAATAAATCCGTTGGAATGATCGGAAGCTGGCATCTGTTCTCTAAAGCAATTCCTATACTTAATAAGAAATAACTGATCAGAAAATATGCAATCCTGCACGGAATCGTCTGTGGCAGGATCCCGATCCATAATTCATTGACATCTAATAATTCACTAAACGCAAATCCTGCAACGAAGCTGAATAAATAAGATGGTACAAATTTTCTTCTTAAGATCATAAGACTTAATACTAATGCTCCCTGAAATATATATGTCCATGTACCTAGTGATAAACTTTTAAATACCTCTGAAAATGCATAAGGTACACTTGAGATTGCCGAAATTCCAGAACCTGAATACAGCATCAGTACTACACTAAAACTATTGATCACGATCGCTGCCATCAATGCGAGCTCTCCTCTTAGTATTGGTTTTTCATTCTCCATTTTTCATCCTCCAAGTCTACACGTAGTTATGGATATAAGTTTAGTCCTTATTTACATATTTTACAAGTTACATTTTTTTCATAAATCTATAGAAAATATCTATTGATTCTCTGTTTGGACTAACTTATGGATTCTTTTCTTTTCATATAATGCATCAAATACATCAAACAATAAAGTAAAGCGATCAATGCAACGATTCCTCCCGCATAACCGATATTTCCAATGGATGTATATGTGCAGACAATTCCACCAAACCATGTTCCACATCCGATTCCCATATTAAAGATTGCTGAGAAAATCGCCATTGCAACAGAAGATGCAGATTGTGGAACGCATAAGATCAATTCAGACTGGAATGTTACATTATATGTTAAAATCTGAATGATTATAGTATAGGAAATTATCTCTGTCAAGATTAGATTCTGTACTTTTTTCTGTAAATATGATATGATTGCATTTGTGTCTGTTCATGTTCCATGTCACCTTAAGGTAACATGGAGCTTAATGAGTAAATATCTATTATATGAGAACAGATACAAATTAATAAAAGAAATTTGAAAGAGGTTTGATTCATGTTAGAACTTATACAATCAGTTAACAGTGCTGTGAACAACTTTATCTGGGGTGTTCCAGCCATGATCTGTATCATTGGTGTCGGATTACTGTTAACATTCAAAACAAAATTTTTACAGATCCGTAAATTCCCTTACGCAATGAAAGAAACGCTCGGTCGTGTCTTTAAGAAACAAGATGCATCTGACGGATCTATGACTCCATTTCAAGCAGTCTGTACTGCACTTGCTTCCACAGTTGGAACTGGAAATATCGCCGGAGTTGCTGGTGCGATCGCAATTGGTGGTCCTGGTGCTGTTTTCTGGATGTGGATTTCTGCCATTCTTGGAATGTGTACGAAATTTTCCGAAGTAACACTTGCAGTTCACTTCAGAGAACGTAATCAAGAAGGGGATTATGTTGGTGGTCCTATGTACTATATTAAGAATGGTCTTGGAAAAAACTGGCATTTTCTTGCTGTGTTATTCTCTGCTTTCGGAGTTTTAACAGTATTTGGAACTGGAAATGCTACTCAGGTAAATACGATCACAACAGCGATTAATTCTGCTTTATTGAATTTCCACGTGATCAGTCATTCTTCTGTTGGAACTGCGAATCTGATCATTGGTATTATTGTTGCGATCCTTGTTGCCCTGATCTTACTTGGCGGAATCAAGAGAATCGGACAGGTTGCTGAGAGATTAGTACCTTTTATGGCATTTATTTATATTTTCTTTGCTTTAGGTGTTGTTATTTTAAATATCGATCAGCTGCCTGCTGTTTTTGGTTCTATCATTAACGGAGCTTTCCATCCTGCTTCTGTAACTGGTGGTATTGTTGGAAGTTTCTTTATGAGTATGAAAAAAGGTGTTGCACGAGGAATCTTCTCAAATGAAGCCGGACTTGGTACAGGTTCGATCGCTCATGCTTGTGCTGATACAAAAGAGCCTGTAAAGCAGGGACTTCTTGGTATCTTTGAAGTATTTACTGATACGATCTTAATCTGTACATTGACAGCCTTGGTCATCCTCTGCAGTGGAATTCCAATCGGATTTGGTGCGGATGCTGGTGCAGAACTTACGATCAGTGGATTTACTTCTACTTATGGTAACTGGATCTCCATCTTTACTGCAGTTGCATTATGTTGTTTTGCATTTTCAACGATCATCGGATGGGGATTATATGGAGCTCGTTGTATTGAGTTTTTATTCTCCTCTAAGGTTATCAAACCTTTTATGTTAGTATATTCCTTAGTTGCGATCCTTGGTGCTACTGTAGACCTTGGAATGCTTTGGAGTATCGCAGAAACATTCAATGGTCTGATGGCAATTCCGAACTTGATCGCTTTGTTCCTTCTATCTGGAACTGTGGTAAAATTAGTAAAAGACTATTTTCATGAACAATAGTTACACGCTCTTGCTTTTCCACTTCGTTTTGCCTGGTAAAGTGCCTGATCGGCACATTTATAGAGATCCATGTAGCAGTCCCCGTCTTGTGGGGCTGTGCTGATCCCGATACTGATGGAGATATTATTTCCTTTCAATTCGTCGATCTGGTATGCTTGTGTTTTAGCCAGAAATTCTCCTGCTTTCTTCGTTGCTATATCCTTTGTCTGGATATTCTTCATAATGACTACGAATTCATCTCCACCGATCCTTCCTAGTATATCTCCTTCTCGGAAAGTACTTTTTAGAAGTTTCCCAAATTTCTGTAGCACAATATCACCGACTGCATGTCCATAGCTATCATTGACCTGTTTAAAATAGTCAATATCCAAGATCAAAAATGCATGCATTCCACTCTCATCTCCTGATAAAAGTTCATCGGTTAAATGTTCAGTTGTTTCTTTATTATATACTCCTGTCAATGCATCAGTTTGTGCATGTTTTAGTAATTCTTTATTCCTTGTATGATTCTCATAAACAATATACAGAATCAATAAGATCACTAAAACAATAAATACGATCATAAAGCTTATTTCGTAATCTTCAATGAAGTTATATGACTGTTGTGCTGCCTGTTCTGGGACTGCATAACAGAGTGTCCAACCATTGATCCCCATTGGCATATATGCAAAGTAATGTCTTCTTGTCCCTTCTTTCTTGCTGTCTGCCGTTACAAGATTTTCTTTTCCTTCTTTAAAATCTTGTTTGATCTTCTTCACTGTTACTTTGTCTTTGATGATCCATTTGCAGCAGTATTTGTAGAAATTATCTCTATAATCAAGATTCCAGTAAGATGTATCTCCTTCGAATGCAATGATTTCTCCGTTTTGCGCAATGATCATGCTGCATCCTTGTCCATTAAAAAGATCTTCAAACAGCATACGGCTTAGAGCTGTTACGTCATAAGAACCTCCGAGAGCTCCGATTATTTTATGTTTGCTGTTATATACAGGAACTCCTAACACAACTCTTGTTGATCCAGAAATACTACTGTCTAATGGATCACTTAATGTTTTTTTGCCACTGATCACTTCTTTAAAATATCCTCGGTGCGATAAATTTTTGATCACTCCACTGTCATAATGGGCATCCCCATTAGGCTCGATCAATGCAGTTCCACCAAAATCTGTATTTTTTGTGATCGACTTGATCAAATCCATATTCTTCTTTGCTAACAGATGGTCCGTCTTGCCAATCTCTTCTGCTAATCCATTTAAATAATCATATTGAATATCTAATATTGTTCTTAAATGCTCACTCTGTCTGACCACGTTGTTCCTCATCGTGTTTTTTGATTTCTGTTCAACAGAACGTTTTATGCAAAAGAAGAAAACAAAAAGTCCTACGATAACTGCCACTAAGAATATACTGATCACAGCCGCGTATTTTTTAATCTGTGTCTGATTCTTCTTCATAACTTTGATTCTCCTTGATTCTATATCTGGATATATGTTTGTTTTATTTAACTATACCAAAATTTGTTATATCCGTCTATTTAATCGTGTGAAAATCTTTTCAATATTAGAATGAAAAAAAGAGAAAACTTTCGTTTTCCCTTTTTCCCACAATGTTTTATTATTCTTAGGCGTTTTCAAACTGGCTATTATAAAGATCCGCATAGAATCCACCCTTGGCCAGCAATTCTTCATGATTTCCCTGTTCTACAATGTCTCCGTGATTCATAACTAAGATCACATCGGCATCTTTGATCGTTGATAAGCGATGGGCGATCACAAAACTTGTTCTTCCCTGCATCAGATTATCCATTGCCATCTGAATTCGTTCTTCTGTTCTTGTATCAACCGAACTTGTTGCTTCATCAAGGATCAAGATCTTCGGATCTGCTAAGATTGCTCTTGCGATCGTTAATAACTGTTTCTGTCCTTGGGAGATATTATTGCTTTCTTCGTTGATCTCCATATCATATCCACCTGGCTGTGTTTCAATGAAATGATGTGCATATGCAGCTCTTGCTGCTCCTTGGATTTCTTCTTCGCTTGCATCTAATTTGCCATAGCGGATATTGTCACGGATACTTGCATTGTAAAGCCATGTGTCCTGAAGCACCATACCAAACATTTCTCTTAGGTCACTTCTTTTGAATTCTCTGATATCATGGCCGTCAACTTTAATACATCCGCCATTCACATCATAAAAACGCATCAGAAGTTTGATCAATGTTGTCTTTCCAGCTCCGGTTGGTCCTACGATCGCAACTTTTTGTCCTTCTTTGACATCGACAGAGAAGTCATTAATGATCGTTTGATCTTTGTTGTATCCGAAGTTTACATGTTCAAATGTTACATTTCCAGCAAGTGTATCAACAGGTACCGCATCTTTTTCAACTTCAATCTCTTCCTCTTCTTCCAGGAATTCAAAGACACGTTCTGCAGATGCTGCGGTCGTCTGCATCATATTACCTACCTGTGCTAACTGTGTGATTGGCTGGCTGAAGTTTCTTACATACTGTAAGAATGACTGGATCTGACCTACCTCGATCGTCTTCTTGATTGCTAAATATCCACCTAATATTGTTACTGCTACATAACCTAAGTTTCCAACAAACTGCATCAGCGGCATCATTGCTCCTGAGAAGAATTGTGATTTCCATGCAGAATTGTAAAGTTTTCCGTTTACTTCTTTAAATTCTTCGATCACACTTTCTTCTTTGTTAAATGCTTTGACAATGTTATGTCCGCTATAGATTTCTTCTACCTGTCCATTTAGCTCTCCAAGGTGTTTCTGCTGTGCCTTGAAATATGGCTGAGATTTTGACATGATCAATCCGATCAATCCCATAGATAATGGTAGTGTCAATAAAACTGCGATCGTCATCGGAATGCTGATGCGGATCATCATAATGAATACACCGACGATCTGTGTCGCTGATGTGATGATCTGTGTCATACTCTGGTTTAAGCTCTGACCTAATGTATCAACGTCATTTGTGACTCTTGACAATACTTCACCATAGGTTCTGCTTTCAAAATATTTCATTGGCATACGATGAATCTTCTCTGAAATATCTTTTCTCATCTGGTAACTGACATTATTTGATACATGTGTCATGATCAGTCCCTGGATAAATGAGAAAATCGCACTTGCTACATATAAACTTAACAACAACAGTAAAATATGTGTGACTTTATCAAAATCAATTCCACTTCCACCAGATACTTTGCGAACCAGTCCTTTGAAGATTTCAGTTGTCGCATCTCCTAAGATGGTTGGCCCAACAATGTTAAACACGGTACTTGCAATGGCAAAAATGATAACCATAACGATCGGAACATAGAAACGTCTCATATATTTGATCAGTTTGACCATTGTTCCTTTCAAGTCTTTGGCTTTCTCGCCTGGTGCCATTCCTCTGCCTGGTCCACCCATTGGACCTCTTCTTCGATTGTTATTACTCATGGTCAGACACCTCCCTTGCTTTCTTAAGGTCATCTTCTGATAATTGCGATTTGGCAATCTGCTGATAAACCGGACAAGTATTTAATAACTCTTCATGAGTTCCTTTTCCTACGATATTTCCTTCGTCTAACACAATGATCTGGTCTGCATGAAGGATCGTACTGATTCTCTGCGCCACGATCAGCGTTGTACTTCCATTTGTTTCTTTCTGAAGTTCAGAACGAAGTTTCACATCTGTCTTATAATCAAGCGCTGAGAAACTGTCATCGAAAATATAGATTTCCGGATCTTTGGCAATAGCTCTTGCAATGGATAGTCTCTGCTTCTGTCCACCAGATACATTGGAACCGCCCTGTGCGATCGGTGATTCATACTGTTCCTCTTTCTCTTCAATGAAATCCGTTGCCTGTGCGATCCTTGCTGCACGTTTCACTTCATCGATCGTTGCATCTTCTTTTCCATATTTTAAGTTGGATTCGATCGTTCCTGAGAACAATACACCTTTCTGTGGTACGTATCCGATCTTTTCACATAGATCATGCTGTTTTACATCACGGATATCCACACCATCAACCAAAATACTTCCACGGCTGACATCAAAGAATCTAGGAATCAGGTTGATCAATGTTGATTTACCACTACCTGTACTTCCAATAAATGCGGTCGTTTTACCAGCTGGTGCTGTAAAACTGATATTATGAAGTACTGCTTCATCTGCATCAGGATAGCAGAAATATACATTTTTGAATTCAACTTCACCTTTTTTCTCTGGTAAAAATGCTTTTGATTCTTCTGGATCTTTGATCATGACTTCCATGTCTAAGATCTCATTGACACGCTCTGCTGCAACCTGTGCACGAGGCATCATAATGGATACCATGGAGATAAATAAGAATGCCATGATGATCTGCATTGCATACTGGATAAATGCCATCAGATCTCCAACCTGCATCTTTCCTGCATCAATATTGGAAGCTCCAGCGTATACGATCAGAACGGTTAAACCATTCATGATCAGCATCATTGTCGGCATCATAAATGTCATAGCTCTGTTTACAAATAAATTTGTCTTCATCAGATCCATATTGGCTTTATCAAAACGTTCTTCTTCATGTTTTTCTGTACTAAATGCACGGATGACGGAAAGTCCAGTAAGGATTTCCCTTGTTACTAAGTTTAAGCGGTCGATCAATTTCTGTAAGATCTTAAATTTTGGCATCGCTACCTTAAATAATACAAAGATCACTAACATGATCGCGATCACACCGATAGCGATCGTCCATGTCATCTTCGCATTGGTTGTTAATACTTTGAAAATACCTCCGATTCCCATTAATGGTGCGTATACAACGATACGAAATACCATCGTCATAAACATCTGAATCTGCTGGATATCATTCGTACTTCTTGTGATCAGTGAGGCTGTTGAGAATTTATCAAACTCAGAGTTTGTAAATGACATAACTTTCTCAAATACTTTTTCTCTCAGAACACGACTTAGTTTCGCAGCTAAACGTGCTGATAATAAAGTAACACTCACTGCTGCTGCCATGATCAAGAATGCAAGCCCGATCATCTTTGCTCCTGTCACTAACAGGTAATGTGTCTGCATCTGGTCAATATCAAGTCCGATCGCTTTGTATTCTGAAGTCACAAAAGAAATCGCTGCCTGACTGATGATCGTATCTGGCATGTCTTTTGTATTCATGTTCTTCATCTGCGCCATCATTTTTTTCTGACTCTTGCTTAAAGAAGCTGCTGCCTGAGGATTGGCCTGAATCTGTTTAGCCATCTGCGCTGACAATTTAAGCATCGCCTTTGACATACACGTATCAAGATGTTCTCTGTCTTTTTTGGAAATATATCTTCTGACATATAAACGTCCGTCTTTATAATCTTTATATTTAGAATCTTTGATCTGATCTTTTGTATAAAGCTTATAGGCATCTTCCATATCATCTGCATCGTCTTGCTTCATAAGAGATTTCAACGCCAGAAATGTTTCTTCTCTCATGACGTCAGGAACTGCATCTTCAATACCCTTTTGCTGAATACCTACATTGACGATATTGGATGTAAATGTTGGTAATGTCAAGTCACAACTCGCCTGCACAACTAACAATACAACGATCGCGAAAATCGGTACATATGCTTTTTTTAAATATCGAAATAATTTAAGCATTGCTCTTGTCCTTTCTTTCTTGTTTTAATATTTCTGTCTGTTCATCCAGGCAATCGCAAAATTTATTTAACAGTCTCTCAAGTTCTTTCTGCTCCTCTTTTGTAAAATATTCTTGCAATGTCTTCTGTATCCTGAAAAATCTTTGATAACATTCATCACTGATATTTTTTCCTTTTTCTGTAAAATAAATCCTGCTTTTTCTTGAATCTTTTTCGTCTTGTTTTTTCTCTATATATCCATTCTTTTCCATTCGCCCAATCATTACATTCAACGTAGAAGGTTTGATCTGCATCATATCGGCCAGTTCTTTTTGTGTACAGCCTTCTTTCTTACTTAAGTGAATGATCAGAGGCATCTGCCTTGGATGAATATTCTTCTCTTTGAGAAGCTCAAATCCATAAATCGCACTCTTATGATTGACCTTACCGATCAGACCATAAATGCCTTCGCACTTTTCCATATCTACTCCTTTCTTTAGCTCCGTATTTTGATTAGTCAACTAATCATTAGACGACTAATTGAAATAATAACACTTTGTATACAAATGGTCAATACTTATTTGTAATAAAGAAAAAAAGAACCCTTCGATGATCAAAGAGTTCTTTCTTCTACTGTATAATACTTATTAAATTAAGCATTTTTTCCGCAGCATTTTTTGTATTTTTTACCACTTCCGCATGGGCATGGATCGTTTCTTCCGATTTTCTTTCCTTTTACAACTGTTGTTGAATTTCTAGATTCTTTGTATAATTCTTTTCTTCTCTCTTCTGTAAGAATGTCATCCCATTCCTTTAAGTTGTAAAGCCATTCTGCACGGCATCCAACCATGTTGTAGTATAATTTCTCGAAATCGATATCTAAGCTTACCTGTGTATTTTCGTCCATCTCTTCGATTGGGTTTGCTTCTTTTAAGCTATCGTTGATCCCATCTAAGAATCCTACGAACATCTGTAATTCTGTCTCGTATTTGTCTGCTAATTCTTTCACTGTTCCAGATACAACTGTATCTTTGTCTGCTAATAATTTTTCGTAGATTCCTTTTTCAATGTTGAAGTAATTTAACCAGAACTGCTGTCCTTCTGCTGTTCTATCGTCAAATTTATATGCGTAATCACGCCATTCCTGTAATAAAGCCATGTTCATTCCATCCTTTTCTTTTAAAAATGTTATTTTCCTTTGATACTATAACAAATCTCTGGCTCTTTTTCAACAATCGACAGCAATTTTACATAAAAAGTCCCCCATTCCACGGCTTCGCAGAGTGGGGGAATACTTAAGGGGAGGATAAGTATTTCTCTATCCAGCTTCTTTGTTAACTGGATATTCCTATTATGTCCTTCCTTTTGATTCTTATACACTTCTTTTATAAATTTTTGAAATCAATCCACAGTTCATCGTAGATTCTTGCTTTGATCTTATCTTCAAATGTGTATTCTTCCACATCGTCATGTTCAAGATCGTATACGATAATTCTTTGTTTTTCTGGATCAACGATCCAGTATTCTCTTACACCCGCAGATCGATATTTGAATAATTTGATCCCATAATCCATTCTTCTGCTCCCTGGTGATACAATTTCTATGATCCAGTCTGGTGCTCCATTGCATCCTTTATCGTCCAACTTATTTTCATCGCATACAACTGAAATGTCTGGTTCTACATATGTCTTATCATTTTCATCAAGAAATACTGCAAATGGTGCTATATTAACCTCACATGTTCCTTGATGTTCATCAATATAGTCTGCGATCTTCCGGCTGATCTCAAAAGATATTCTTTGATGTCTTCTGGACGGTGGCGCCATATCATAAATATAACCATCAATTAATTCTGCGCGTTGTCCTTCTGGTAATTTATAAATATCGTCTAATGTATAATTCTTTTCTTTTAATATTGCCAATTTAAACACTTCCTTTCTGAAAAATGTTCTAATACTCAAACATATATTATTATCATATCACATTTTTTCTTTCAAAACACTCAAATATATGCTAGGATACCTCATAGGTATACATATTTACGAAAGGATATTATCATGCAGAAACAAAAGCGTATGAAGCAGATCACAGCGATCCTGCTGATCGTGATATTGCTTTCCATCATCGGATCTACCATCTATTTTGCAGTGATCGGAAGCCAGTTATTCTGGATATCACTGTTTTTGATGTTTTTCTTTCCGATCTTTTTATGGGCAATGTCATTTTTGTATAAATGGAGTAAAAATAAGAACGAGCACTGATGTTTTATTTTCAGTGCCCGTTTTTATTTTTACTTTCTGATTCTTTCTAAATATTCTTTGATATTTTTCTCATATCCATTTTCCGTTGGTTCATAAAACGTTGTTCCAAGAAGCTCATCTGGAAGATACTGTTGTTTTACATAATGATCTGGATAATCGTGTGCATATTTATAACCGATTCCATGTCCTAGTTTTGCTGCTCCTTTGTAATGAGCATCTCTTAAATGATTAGGAACTGCTCCGATCTTATGTTTTCTGACAGATTCCAGTGCCTGATCAACTGCCATATACGCTGCATTGCTCTTTGGTGCACTGGCAACATAAGTAACTGCCTGTGCCAGAATGATCCTTGCTTCTGGCATTCCGATCCGTTCCACTGCCTGTGATGCTGCTACTGCTACCTGTAATGCCTGCGGATCAGCATTTCCAACATCTTCGGATGCACAGATCATGATTCTTCTTGCGATAAATGTAACACTTTCTCCGGCATCGATCATCCTTGCCAGATAATAAATAGCTGCATCCGGATCTGACCCTCGCATACTTTTGATAAATGCTGAAATCACATCATAGTGATTATCCCCGTCTTTATCGTATTTGGTCACTCTTCTTTGGATACATTCCTGTGCTACATTGATATCGATATGAATCTTTCCGTCTTCAGCAGGTTCTGTTGTTAAAATTCCAAGTTCGATCGCATTTAAAGCACTTCTTGCATCTCCTTCTGCCATATCTGAGAGAAAATCCAGTGCATCATCGGTGATCGTTGCTCCATAGATTCCCATTCCTTTTTCGTCATCTGTAATAGCTCTTAGGATTAATTTCTTAATATCTTCTTTATCTAATGAATGTAGTTCAAATACATTGGATCTTGAGATCAACGCCTGATTTACTTCAAAATACGGATTCTCTGTCGTTGCTCCGATCAAAATGATCGTTCCATCTTCTACAAATGGCAGCAGGTAATCTTGTTGTGCTTTATTGAATCTGTGGATCTCATCGATAAACAAGATCGTCTTCTTCTGATACATTCCAAGAGATTCTTTCGCATCTGCCACCGCTTCCTGCATATCTTTCTTCCCAGACGTTGTTGCATTCATCTGGACAAAATTTGCTTTGGTCGTATTGGCAATGACTTTTGCCAAAGTTGTCTTTCCTGTTCCTGGTGGACCATAGAAAATGATCGAGCTGATCTTATCTGCTTTGATCGCTCTATATAATAATTTATCTTTTCCAATAATATGTTCCTGACCTACCACTTCATCGAGGGTTGCAGGTCTCATTCTCCCTGCTAATGGCGATTCTTTATCTTTATTTAATTCTCTTGCATATTCAAATAAATCCATAGTTTTCCTCCAGATTTTATCTTAGCACAGGGTATTGAGAAAATCTATGAATTATTCATACATTTTTTATAAATAAGACATGAATTTATCATATTCCTTTGCTATAATGGAAGAAGTTAATAATAAAGCACGGGTTAGGAGTTATCATGAAAAATACAGCAATTGAAAAACTTTCTTATACCGAAGTTACGAAGAATATCAGCCAGGCTGAATATAACCAGACACAGGAAGAATATATCCTGTCCAAATCTCCTGATAAATATATGATCAGTCTTCCGGTCAAGGTATTAATGTTTGAAGGAGCAAAGGACAGTTCCCCATTTACATATTATTTTTATATGGAGAATGATGAAGATCTCTATCTGATGCAGAGAAAGCGGAACGGATCTATAGTAGATAAAACAAAGATTCCTTTGACCAAAGAACAAGGGCAGAAGATTTTGGATGGTGATTATCAATTTTTATTAGACAGTGATGAACCATTACTTAATTCTCTTTATTTTCAGTTTACGGTAAATCAGCTGCATCCTTTGTATCGAAAGGAATGTACCCGAAAGATCTTTCATCAGAATCGTTTCTTAGATGAGATCGTGGATATTCATATCGTAAGAACGCCTTTTGAAGAAGATCAAGATTTCTTTGCAAAGCATGAGACGATACTTAAGGGTGGTAATAATAATGGATTACGACGAAATACCAGACAGTATCTGAATATGTCGAAGCCTATGGCAGAATTGTTGAATTATCAGAATTCGTTAATGTAAATATGGTGGAATAACGGAAATTATTGGTGGAATATTATAAAAAGAGATCATGTGTCTGCAACCCACTTTCGTTCGGACTCTCACGTAGCTGTACTAAGCTCCTGAATGGTCATTCGACCATCCACTCGCTAAGTGCAGACGTGTTCGTACGGTTGCCAACACATGATCTCTTTTTATAATATTCAAATAATTTACGTGATTCAAACCACTACAGAGTGTGTATGTTAAACTGTACTGGATTTCAGCTTTATATAATCTCTTTAAAAATTTATTTCCATTCAATTTTTATTTTATAATCACCATTTACACTGCTTAACATCCCAGTAATTAATGTTTCTGCATTATTCTTTGCTACTTTCAATACTCCCTTTTTCTTAGATTGTTCTATTACTTTCTCTTTTAAATCCTTCTGAGCATTATTTAAATCTTCTATATTGATCGGATTAAAAAGATTATTAGATTCGTCCAATTTTTTAAATGAATCATTATCAATACTAACGCCTGTAATTTCTACTTTTGGTAATTTTACAATTATACCTTTTCCTTTTTGTATTACATCAGCCTTTGTAAGATCCTTAATTCCAGCTTTTACTGTTGCATCATATTGTACTGTAAAACTTTTCTTTGTAAGTGGAAATTTCAAAAACTGGCTTGCTTCTTTAAGAGAATATAAAAAGCATCCAGAAAAGTATCTGGGTAAGCCTAAGATGCCTCGCTATAAGAAAAGTGACCTGACGACTGTGATCATCACAAACCAGGATGCTGTCTTGTATCGGG
>JAXJNA010000051.1:0-15016 GCA_036312945.1 Anaerostipes hadrus | reverse complement strand
ATATATCGTAGACTTAGCATGTGCGATCGCAGAAAATACACAGGAAAGATTCTTACTGATCGTACCAAACGAAGGAGCAGTTGAGAACTTTGACCGTACAGCCATGGTAGAGATCCCATGTATCGTAGGAAGCAACGGATATGAGAAGATCTGTCAGGGAGCAATCCCACAGTTCCAGAAAGGATTAATGGAACAACAGGTAAGCGTAGAAAAACTGACAGTAGAAGCATGGATCGAAGGAAGCTATCAGAAGTTATGGCAGGCACTGACATTATCTAAGACAGTACCAAGTGCAAAAGTAGCAAAACAGATCTTAGATGACCTGATCGAGGCTAACAAAGGTTATTGGCCAGAATTAAAGTAATAAAGATTTTGCAGTACAGGAGGAAAGAATCATGATGAAAACGATTCAGAAGAATGTAACAGTAAATTCTTCAATTGAGCGCATATTTACGATCATTAAAGTATTATTGGCAGTAAGTCCATTTATGGCATTAGGTTATCTTACAGCCAAAGGAACTGCAGGTGCTAATCTACAGACGATCCTAAGTCAGAATCCACATTATACCGTTATGTTCTTAGTTGCCATGGTTAATCCATTTATCGCATACTTGTTAGGCTTTTTACAACAGCATTTGAATAAAGCTGATTATGGATATGCGGTTGTGAATATGGCATTGATGATCGTTGCAGAAGTAATGCTTCAGAACTTCTTATATGTAGCTGCATTAGCTTTCCTTCTATATAAAACGGTTAAAACATACCAGATTCCGGTGAAAGACTCTGTAGAAAAAAGCCTAAAAAATCATTTTCTGAGAGATATTTCAGGAAGTATCGTAGTTCTAATTTTTGCTGGAATTTGTATGTTTGCGATGTTACAATTAAAATAATTGTTATCTGACTTTTAAATATGTAAAATTCATAAGTCCCAGAAAAAAGCGTAAAGTTTTGTTCTGGGACTTATTTGTTTTGAAAGAATATGTTAAATTGGTAGAAAAGATAGAAAATAATATTCATGGAGACAGAAATCAAGGGAGAAATGTTATGAAAAATATAAAAGTTATAATGTGTGATATTGATGGAACACTGTTAAATAGCAAGGGAATTGTTACCCAAAAAACAATTGATGCGATAAAGAAAGTTCGAGAACAAGGAATCTTGTTTGGAATATCAACAGGAAGAGATGTTCCAAGTGTAAAAAGGTTGTTTGGAAAATGGGGAATTGGCGGACTTGTTGATATGGTCGTTGGAAGCAACGGGGGTGAGATTTATGATTACAAAACCGATTATTATGAAGAAAATTTTGCCCTTCCAGGAAATCTGATCGCAAATATCATGGAGCACTATAAAGATATGGATGTGAATTTTGCAATTCATGGGGATGGAGTTTTGTATACTCCGAAAGAAGATGAACTTATCAAAATTTTATCTAAAGGTGATCAGCTTCCATATGAGGTTATTGATTTTGACGAGTATTTAAAAGAAGATCGTTTAAAACTTCTTATTGTATGTAAACCAGAAACTATGCCGGCAGTTATTGAGAGAGCAAAAACCTTTAAAGATGAACGTTTCAAATGTGCAAGTCTTCAGACAACGCAACATCTATTTGAATTTATGGATCCTAGGATCTCAAAATCCTTTGGATTACAAAAACTGATGGAGATGCATGGATTTACAATGGAAAATCTCTGCACATTTGGAGATGCAGATAATGATTATGATATGACTTTGCATGCAGGAGTCGGAGTTGTCATGGCAAATGGAAGTGAAAAAACAAAAAGTGTTGCAGATCATATTACCAAAGACAATGATCACGATGGAATTGGAGTGTTTCTGCAAGAACATTTGATCTCCAGATCATAAGAATCTTGGGGTTAAAAATATAAAGAGAACTTATAGCAAATCAAAAGAAAAACCTATAACAGAAATAATGCAAAATATGTTGACAATAAAGATATGTGGTTGTATAATCTAAAACATAGAAAACCTAGTAGAAAAATAGGAAATAAAACGGGATAAAAACAACAACTTTTTATGGAGGTTTAGAATTATGAGTAAGATTACAGCAAGTGCATTAGAATTAATCGGAGGAACACCACTTCTTAAAGCAGATAGATATGCAGACAAAGCAGGAGTGAAAGACGCAACGATCCTTACAAAACTTGAGTACTTAAATCCAGCAGGATCTGTCAAAGATCGTATCGCATTGGCAATGATCGAAGATGCGGAGAAGAAAGGTCAGTTAAAACCAGGATCAACAATCATCGAACCAACAAGTGGTAACACAGGAATCGGTCTTGCAGCAGTTGCAACAGCAAAAGGATACAGAGCGATCCTTACACTGCCTGACACAATGAGCGTTGAAAGAAGAAACTTATTAAAAGCCTATGGTGCAGAATTAGTATTAACAGAAGGTGCCAAAGGAATGAAAGGCGCTATCGCCAAAGCCGATGAACTCGCAAAAGAGATTGACGGAGCAGTCATCTTAGGACAGTTCGTGAACCCAGCAAACCCAGCTGTACACAAAGCAACAACAGGACCAGAGATCTGGGATCAGACAGACGGTAAAGTAGACATCTTCGTAGCAGGTGTTGGTACAGGAGGAACATTAACAGGTGTTGGTGAATACTTGAAAGAACAGAACCCAGATGTTAAAATAGTAGCAGTTGAACCTGCAACATCTCCAGTATTATCAACAGGAACAGCTGGAGCACATAAGATTCAGGGAATCGGTGCTGGATTCGTACCTGACACACTGAATACAAAGATTTATGATGAAGTTATCACAATCGAGAATGAAGATGCATTTACAGAAGGAAGAGCATTCGCACACAGCGAAGGAATCTTAGTTGGTATTTCTTCAGGAGCAGCATTAAAAGCAGCTACGATCCTTGCAGAGAGACCAGAGAACAAAGGAAAGACAATTGTAGCATTACTTCCAGATTCAGGAGACAGATATTTATCTACAGCATTATTCGCTGAAGAATAGGATTAAGATTAAGAGGAAAGAATATGGATATCACGGTACAGCAAGTAGAATTACTGTCCGATGATGATTATATCTATCTAGATGTAAGAGGTGAGATCGCATATCAGCATGGACATATACCGAAGGCTTACGAATGGGCTGGTGATTTCTCTCACATCGAGGAACTTCCAAAGGATAAGAGACTGATCGTATATTGCAACTATGGAGAAAAAAGCGCCCCAATTGCCGAACAGTTAAGACAAGAAGGGTATGAAGCTTTGAACTTATCCGGCGGTTACCGAGAATGGTTATTACATGTGACATCCCAAAAAGAACAGATGCAGGACGTTTCGAAGGACGGACTGCATCTGTTTTCGTCTACAGAAGAATTAACACCAGACGAGGTCAAACGATATGATCGTCAGATCATCCTGCCACAGGTAGGAAGTGACGGACAAAAGAAATTAAAGAAATCAAAAGTTCTGATCATCGGAGCTGGCGGCTTAGGTGCACCAGCGGCTTTATATCTTGCAGGAGCAGGAGTTGGAACGATCGGAATTGTGGATGCAGATGATGTCAGCGTGTCAAACTTACAGAGACAGATCATTCACACAAGCAAAAGAGAAGGAACAAATAAGGCAGAATCAGCAAAGAAATCAATGCTTGAATTAAATGAGCATATCAAGGTAAACACCTATCCAGAATATTTATATGCGGATAACGCAGAAGAATTGTTCAAAGAATACGATTTTATCATCGATGCTGTGGATAACTTTGAGACAAAGTTCCTGATCAATGATACATGCGTGTTGTTAAAGAAACCATTTTGCCATGCAGGAATCTTGCAGTTTCAGGGTCAGGTTATGACCTATGTTCCAGAAGAAGACCAGCCATGTTACAGATGTATTTTTGAGGAGATACCAGAAAGCGGTTCTGTGCCAAACTGCAGTCAGGCAGGAATTATCGGTGCAGTCGCAGGGATCATTGGATGTATTCAGGCATTAGAAGCGATCAAGTATCTGTTAGGAATCGGAGAATTGCTGACAGGGAAGATGCTTGTGATGGATGGATTAACGATGAATACAAGAGTAGTTAAATTCCCATCGAAGAATAAGAACTGCCGTGTCTGTGGAGAGAATGCAGATATTACGAGCGTGAGAGAAAACAGGATGGAATATGTTGGGGCAGCTTGTCCGGTGAAATAATATTCGCTAAAAAATGATTAACAACAAACTGTAAAATAATGATATAAAAATATAAGGGGTAGAATGTAAAATTCTGCCCTTTATATTTTACACAAAAGGAGAACTAGAAAATAAACAGAAGTTCTTTTTTTAAAGAAAGGTTCTATTGAATCCATCGCCAGCGGCGTTGGGAGAAGATTGTGGTTTGATTGGAGCTGCATGTTTGGCTTTTGATAATTAGATATAGTTTTTTGGTAATGAAAGTAATAAATCATTTGAGATAATAAAATAGCAATGTTAAAATAATAAGTAACACTGAAATAAATCAAAAATAAAGAGGTGCTTATGACACTAAAAAATATGATTGAATTAGCAGATGGATTAACACCAATTGAAACAGAAATAGGATATTACATTCTAAAAAATCAAGAAGATATCTTAGAGCTGTCAGTTGTAGAACTTGCAGAGAGAATATATGTATCCAAATCAGCGATTCATCGTTTCTGTAAGAAGATCGGATTAAAAGGATTCAATGAATTAAAAGTCATATTAGCGAAAGATATCTCAGAAATGCAATCAGATATTGAGATGATTGATGTGAACTATCCTTTTGAACGAAAAGATGGACCGCAGATGATCGCAAAGAAATTAAGCAGATTATATGAGACGGCAATCTATGATACCTATGATTATATGGACTTTATTGAATTGCACAAAGTAGCACAATTATTGCACAAGGCAGAAGTTATTGATATTTATACACATTCACATAATATGAATGTTGCAGAAAATTTTCAGGATAAGATGCTGACAACAGGGAAAAGCAGTGTAGAATGTCCAAAAGGATTTTATAAACAGAGATTGACAGCATTAGCAAGTAATTCTAAACATGCAGCGATCATTTTATCCTATTCAGGAAAGGCAACGTTTGTGAAACCAATCCTGAAAGTATTACATCAAAAGAAAGTACCAGTCATATATGTCGGAAAATCAGGTGGGAATTTATATCCACAATATGTTACTTGTGCCTTAACGATCAGCGGCAGAGAAAATCTAAGAGACCGAATCTCTCAATTTTCATCTCATATTGCAATGCAGTATATGATGGATGTAGTCTTTGGTTGTATTTATAATATGGACCGAGAGAAGAACATTGAATACCTCAAAGAATCCATAGGATTTATGGATGATCGAGATATTCATCACCAATCATAAAATATTCAAGACAGATTCTAGAGTCACCTTTTCCAAAGAGGAATACAAGGTGGCTCTTTTTGCATAGAAAATAAAGTTTCAAAAAGTTTCAGAAATTTTCATGATTCTGAAACTTTTTTTGGGAAAAAATATCCGCATCCACTAAATCCATTGTGAGAAAAAAGCTGATTCTGTATGATGTGAACAGAACAAAGAAAACAAACATATTTGAGGAGGCATAGAACAATGAAAGGTACAGTGAAAATCGTAACGATTGGTGGAGGAAGTAGTTATACACCAGAGCTGATGGAAGGTTTCATCAAACGATATGAAGAACTTCCAGTTAAAGAAATTTGGCTGGTCGATATCGAAGATGGAAAAGAAAAAGTAGAGATTGTAGGAGCACTGGCACAGAGAATGTGGGATGCATCTCCATATGATGTAAAAGTTTATACAACATTAGACAGAAGAGAAGCATTAAAAGATGCAGACTTTGTTACAACACAATTTCGAGTAGGACTTTTAGATGCTAGAATTAAAGATGAAAGAATTCCATCATTGTATGGAATGCTTGGTCAGGAAACAAATGGAGCAGGAGGAATGTTTAAAGCATTTCGAACAATTCCAGTGATCGGACAGATTGTAGAAGATATGAAAGAGTTATGTCCAGATGCATGGTTGATCAATTTCACAAATCCAAGCGGAATGGTAACAGAAGCAGTGATCAAACACTTTGGATGGAAAAAATGTATCGGACTCTGCAATGTGCCAACGATTGCAATGATGGCAGAACCAGAGATTCTTGGAAAAAATATCAGCCAGTTAAATTACAGATATGCAGGAATTAACCATTTCCATTGGCACAAAGTATTTGATGAAGATGGAAATGATATGACCCCAATCTTAATTGATCATATTAATGAAAAAGGTGGAGGAACACCAGCTAATATTTATCAGGCTGAATTCCCATTAGAATTACTTCACAGCATGAACATGGTGCCTTGTGGATATCACAGATATTACTATATGAAACAGGCAATGCTCGATCATGCGATTGAAGAGTTCAAAGAAGGCGGAACAAGAGCAGAACAAATGAAGCAGGTAGAACATGAGTTGTTTGAAATTTATAAAAATGCAGAACTTCATGAGAAACCAGAACAACTTGGAAAACGTGGAGGGGCTTATTACAGTGATGCAGCTTGTGAATGTATCCGTGCAATTTATGCCAATAAGAAGATTCATATGGTAGTGAGTACACAGAACAATGGAGCAATCTCATGTTTAGATGATGACTCTATCGTGGAAGTATCAAGCATCATTTCAGCGACAGGAGCACAGCCAATGGCATTTGGAAAGCTTCCATCAGCAGAAAAAGGATGGCTTCAGATGATGAAAGCAATGGAAGAATGTACAATTGAAGCGGCATTGACAGGAGATTACGGAAAAGCATTAGAAGCATTCGTATTAAATCCTCTTGTAGAAAATAATGAAAATACAACAAAAGTTTTAGATGAACTGTTAGTTGCGCATGCAAAATATTTGCCACAGTTTAAAGAAAAGATTGAAGAACTTAAAGCAAAAGGAGTTCATTCTACAGATCCTGTTGTTATGGACTTAATGGAAAATGGACACTAAGAAGGAGGCTGATATGGGTGTAACAAAAGAAAGTTTTGGCTTTTTAGAAGATAAAAGAGAAGCATTTCTATACACGATTGAAAATCAAAATGGATTTGCAGTTAAAGTTACTGATTTTGGTGTAAATATTGTTTCTCTCCTTGTAAAAAACAAGGAGGGAAAGGTCAAAGATGTTGCACTTGGGTATGATACTTTAGAAGGATATTTTGAAAATGGAATCATGTTTGGTGCAACTGTCGGACGGAATGTAAACCGTATCTCAAATGCCAGATTCGAAATTGATGGGAAAGAGTATCATGTAGCAAAAAATCGTGGAAGACATAACATTCACAGTGACAAAGAACATGGATTTCACAAAGTCTTATGGGATAGTGAGATCATTGATGATCATGCAGTGAAGTTTACTTATGTAAGTCCAGATGGGGAACAAGGATTTCCGGGAACATTGACGACAAACATTATTTATACAGTAACAGAGGCTAACGGACTGCTCGTTTCCTATCACGCAGTCAGTAACAAGAAAACACTGATCAATCTGACAAATCATAATTACTTTAATTTAGGCGGACACGAAAGTGGAACGATCGAAAATACAAAAGTAAAGATTTATGCAGATGAATTTACACCTGTAGATAGAGATACAATTCCAACGGGAGAAATCCGGAAAGTAGAAAATACGCCAATGGATTTCCGGGAGTGGAAAGAAATAAAAAAAGATATCGGGGAAAAAGATGAACAACTGGCAATCGGCAAAGGATATGATCATAATTTTGTGATCCGCAATAAAGACTGTGGTTTCCGAAAAATGGCGGAAGCAATGGACGAAGAACAGGGTATTAAAATGGAAGTTTATTCAGATCTTCCAGGATTACAGTTTTACACTGGAAATACAATGAAACCAACAAAAGGAAAAGGAGGAGTGATCTATGGAAAAGGATGTGGATTTTGCATGGAACCACATTATTTCCCAAATAGTATTAACACAAAAGAGTTTGATGCACCAGTATTTGACGCAGGGGAAGTGTATCAGACAGTAACTATGTATCAATTTGTCACAAAGGAGGATTAAAGATGGCAAACAAAAAGAAAAGCTCCGCATTTGCGGTAGTGCAACAGATAGGAAAATCATTTTTCCTTCCAGTATCCGTATTACCAATTGCAGGTATCTTACTAGGACTGGGATCTTCATTTACTAATGCTGATACGATCGCAGCGTATCATTTACAAGGAATCATGGGAGAGGGAACTATCCTGAATGCGCTTTTAACGATCATGTCACAGGTCGGTAATACAATCTTTGGAAATTTACCATTGATCTTTGCATTAGCAGTAGCATTAGGAATGGCAAAAAATGAAAAAGCAGTTGCAGTACTTTCTGCAGGTATTTCATTCTTTGTAATGAATTCAACAATTAATGCGATGTTAAAACTATCAGGAAAGATTTTAGCAGATGGAACGTATGCAAAGAGTGTCTTAAACGGACAGATCACAAGTGTCTGTGGTATTGATTCTCTTCAGATGGGGGTATTTGCAGGTGTTATCGTAGGTCTTGTAACAGCAGCATTACATAATCGTTTTTATAAACAACAGTTACCAGCGGCATTAGCGTTCTTCTCAGGTGTACGTTTTGTACCAATTATTAGTGTTATCGCGCATATCGGTGTAGGTATCATCTGTTTCTTTGTATGGCCAACCATTCAGAGTGGAATCTTTGCACTTGGTAATCTGGTTATGAACTCTGGATATTTTGGAACAGCAATCTTTGGATTCTTAGAGAGAGCATTAATTCCTTTCGGATTACATCATGTATTTTATTTACCATTCTGGCAGACATCTCTTGGAGGAACAATGGAAGTTGCTGGAAAGATGGTAGAAGGTGCACAGAATATCTTCTTTGCACAGTTAGCAGATCCAAATACAAAACATTTTGCAGTAGAAGCATGTAGATTTATGACAGGAAAATATTCTTTCATGATGGCAGGACTTCCTGGAGCAGCTTTCGCAATGTATCGTTGTGCAAAACCAGAGAAAAGAAAAATCGTTGGAGGATTATTATTCTCAGCAGCATTAACATCATTCCTTACAGGAATTACAGAACCGATTGAATTTACATTCTTATTTATTGCACCAGGATTATTTGTCTTACATTGTGGATTAGCAGGTTTGTCATTTGCATTAATGCATATCTTAAAGATCTGTATCGGAACAACATTCTCTTGTGGATTGATCGACTTTATGTTATACGGTGTATTACAGGGACAGACAAAGAGTAACTGGATGATGATCCTTCCAGTATTTGCAGTTTATGCAGTATTATATTACTTTTTGTTTAAATTTGTCATTGAGAAATTTGATCTTCCAACACCAGGTAGAGATGATGACGAAGAAGAGGTAAAATTATATACAAAAGCTGATTACCAGGCCAAAAAAGGTGCAGCAAATGAAGATACAGACGCACCAGAGGATCCAGTTTCCTTTATGATCTTAAAAGGACTTGGTGGAATCAAAAATATTGAAGATATTGACTGCTGTGCTACAAGACTTCGTATCACAGTAACAGATGAAACTAAGGTGACAGACCAGTACTTAAAACAATCTGGTTCCAAAGGAATCATCAAAAAAGGAACAGGAATTCAGATTATTTATGGACCACAGGTATCTGTGATCAAGAGTAATTTTGAAGAATATGTGGAATATTATGCACAGCATGGAACAGACCCTTCCAAAGAAGAAGAGGTGACACCCATAGTTTCCTCCAAAGAAGAAGAGAAAAAAGAAATCAGACATGGTAAATTAGTTGCGGCAGCAACAGGAAAAGTTCTTGCAATGACACAGGCAAAAGATGAGGCATTTGCAACTTGTGCTATGGGAGATGGCGTTGTGATCGAACCAGAAAAAGGTGTCGTTGTTGCACCAGCAGATGGAAAGATCACAGCATTAATGGAACCATCTTTACATGCGATTGGAATCGAGACAAAAGAAGGATTAAATCTTTTAATTCATATCGGAATCGACACAGTCAAATTAAACGGAAAAGGATTTAAGGCTTTTGTCAAGAGTGGACAAGAAGTAAAGGCAGGAGATAAGTTGGTAGAGTTTGATATCGATCTGATCAAGGAAGAAGGATATAGCCCAGATGTTATGGTTATTGTCTTAGAAGATTCTAATCTGCCAAAAGTAGCTTATAAAACTGGAGAAAAAGCTGTTGCAGGCAAGACAGTTGTTGCAGAATTTTAGACAATGTGATCCAAATAATGTATAGTATCTGTAGGAGGTACAGATCATGAGAAGAAAAGACCGTGAAATCACAGATTTTGATGAGATGATAAGCATCATGAGAAAATGCGATGCATGCAGAATTGCACTGAATGACGAAGAAACAGGATTCCCGTATATTGTTCCACTGAATTTTGGAATGGAAGTAAAAGATGGACAGGTATTTCTTTATTTTCATGGAGCAATGAAAGGAAAGAAGCTAGATCTGATCAAAAAAGATAATCGTGCAACGTTTGAAATGGATTGCGAACACAACTTCATCTTATATGAAGAAAGAATGAGCTGTACAATGGGATTCGCCAGTGTGATCGGGCATGGAACGATTGAAATTGTTCCAGATGAAGATAAATATGAGGCATTAAAAATCTTAATGCGGCAGTATCATGCGGAAGATTTCAAGTTTGATACAAGAATGATGTCAGTCACAACCGTGCTGAAAATGACCGTTACAGATATGATAGGAAAAAGAAGAAATAATATTCACTAAAAAATGATTGACAACAAACTGTGAATAAGGTAAAATAATGACTGTTCTGAAAAAGGAACAGTCATTATATGCGATAGTGGCGTAGTTGGTAACGCGCGACCTTGCCAAGGTCGAGACCGCGGGTTCGAGCCCCGTCTATCGCTCTTCTATAAAGGTCTTAGAACTTAGAGTTTTCCTAGGTTTTAGGGCTTTTTTGTTTTCTTGCATAGTTTGATATATAATTTTTGTGAAAGTATTTTGTGAAAGTTTTAAAAATGTGTATAAATACGTATTTATACAAGTAAGCATTGATAATTTTATAAAAATTGATTATAATATACTTACTAAGGAAGTCGGCACGATGGAACAAACCCATCCGCTCCGGCGAAAATATTACGTTTATAGTCGTTCTATTCTTACCAGGGAGCAGAACGGCTATTTTTTATGTGTATAGTTCAGAATGGCAATGATTAACAATGCAACATTTATGATGATCATAAACTCTTCATATGTACTCATAACATCACCCCTCCCTCCGTAAGGCTCGGAGCAGAGAGATTTTTACCGCCTGACAACTTCCTTAGTAAATATATTATGTTTTTAATAATAAACTTTTTAAATTATAACATAAACAATAAGATATAGACAATAAAAATATTATTTGATATAATCAATTGATTTAAAATAATTTAGGATATGAAAGAAAATTATGATGAAAGAAAAAAAGATAAAAAAATGTGTAGTTGTTATCATATGTTTATTAGTTATGATAACATTAGGAAAAAAGACAGAAAATATATTTGCAAATGATAAAAAATCAAATGATATGAAAAATACCTTATTATCTTTCTATATAAAAGATGCATCAAATATTGAAAGCATTAAATATATTCCATTGGATAAAAAAATCATAAGAAATAAAAGAATAACGGATAAATCAAACGTTGTAGATATTGGATTTGGAGAATATTATATTAAAGCTAAAGATGAAAAAAAGGAACTACAAGAACCAGTTTATTCTTCTTGGTATGAGGCACCGAAAGGTGGCATGCAATTTCGTGAAAAATTATCAATAGAATACCAAGTAAATAAAGATTATAATAATAAAAATCTGAGGATTTTAAAAAAAGTTGTTGAAGAAAATATTCATCCAAAAAATAAAGTGCTTATTTCTGCCTCACAATATGTCAATGTGAAAAATGGATATAAGAAAAATATCAAAGCATGTATTTTTTATCAAAGCTATAGTATTCAACTTTATGAAAAAGATTTGTTTTTTGATGATAAAATTACAACAGGAAAAGTGAAGATACCAATAGGGATTGTCTTTATTGTTAGTAAGGACATGTGAAATAATGATATAAAAATATAAGGGGTAGAAGATAGAATTCTGCCCTTTATATTTTATACAAAAGGAGAACTAGAAAATAAACAGAAGTTCTTCTTTTTTAATTAAAAATTACCACATTTCAAAAAAGAATTTTTACCGTATTTCTTTTTGCATCAGATAAAATGTACCACATTAAAAAGCCTGTTCTTGATAAGTTGGCAGAATTGTTTCGTGCTATACTAAATTCAAGTTAAACAACAGGAGGTGCAAAAAAGAAAGTCATTAAATTTGAAAGGATAAACAATATGAAACGTTCAAAAGATAAATTTTATATGAAACAGATTTTTGATTGTATTTCAGATGGAGAGATCATTGCAACTGGAAAGATTGCCAAAGAAATCGGATTGTCTGAGAAGTCAGTTAGAAATCGTTTAAATGAATTGAGTGACTTCCTATTACAAAATAAGCTTGGAGAAATACAGCGGAAACCACGAGTTGGAATTTGGCTAGAAGCAAATGAAAATCAAAAAGAAGAAATACAGAAAATATTATCAGATGAAAATCTGCAAGTAGGAAATTATGATCCAAGAGATAGAGTAAATGAGACATTAAAGATATTTTTTAATCTGCGTCCCTGGCAGACAATGACAACACAGAAATTAGCAGAGAAATTATTTTTGAGTGTTCCAACCATGTTGAAAGTATTGAAGGAATGTGAAGAATGGCTGGAAGTATATCACATTTCTCTTGTTAATGAAAGAGGAAAAGGGTATCGTCTCAAAAGCGAAGAAAACGAATATAGGGTTGCATTAAAGAATCTGATCATGATGAAGAAGTCAGGAGAAGAGATACAGGAGAATGTAGAGTACTTCTTCTCGACGATCGATGTATCAGCCATCAGAAAATGCATTATTCAGACAGAGAATGAATGGAATTATCATTTTACGGATGAATCATTTTATGAGATTCTAATTTATTGTTGTATTGCCTACAAAAGAAAAGAATTGGCATTGCCTCTAGTCAGCGATTATTATTCAGAAGAATTAAAAATTCTGAAAAAATATAATGAATATTCGTTTACAGTGGCGATTTTTGAAAAACTGGAAGAAATTTTTCATGTACATTTTTTAACGGAAGATGTTTTATTCTTGTCCATTCAGATGCTATGTTCTAAATTTATTGGAATATCAGATGTTGATGTGACATTAAGCCAAGTGAAGAAATATGATAATAAACTTGTCGATTTTGTAGATAGAATGTTAAAAATCATCAGAGATATTTTGGATGTAGATCTTACAACAGATCAAAAGGTAAAAGAAAGTTTGATCATTCATTTACGGCCAACAATCTTCAGACTTCGTTATGGAACTCAGCAAAAAAATCCGTTGATCGATTTTATTAAGAAAGAATATAAAAATGTATTTCGAGCAAGTTGGGCGATCAGTATTTTGTTTGAAGAATGTTATGGACTTCAGATTACAGAAGATGAGATTGGATATATTGTCTTATATATTCAGGCAGCGATCGAAAGAAAAAAACATCAATATCGTACGGTGATGGTTTCTAATTTTAATATGGGTCACATACAGTTGGTAAAAGAAAAGATTAAGAAATCTGTGCCAGAGATTGATGAGATAAAATTTGTAAGTATTCATGATTTTAAGATGATGGATTATGAAGACTATGACATTATTATTTCGACGGAAGATAGAAAAGAAAAAGACAAGAGAATTGTGGTTATTCCGAATATCTTAAATGAAACAGGAATTTCTATTTTAAGAACATATTTAGATAATATGAATTCTACGATGATAGAAAATGCAACGCCATTTTCACCAGAATGTTTTCTTTTATTTTCACCAGAATTTATATTTACAGATTTAGAAGTGAAAACAAAAGAAGAATGTTTAAAAATAATGAGTCAGGCATTGGAAGAAAAACATGTTGTGACTGAGGAATTTTATGATTCAGTGATGGATCGAGAGAGCAAGACAACAACCACGATTGGAAATGGGGTCAGTCTTCCACATGGTTCACCGACAGCAGTAAATGAATCAAAGGTTGGAATTGCAATACTGAAGAATCCGATCATGTGGGACAATGAACAGGTACAGGTTGTGTTTTTGTTAGCATTTCGTTTAAGTACCAGAGACGAGATCAGTCGTATTCAGATGTTCTATAAAGAGTATGTAACACTGATCGATTCAGAAGAAAAATTACAAAAGTTAAAGAGTATGAAATCAAATATTGAATTGTATAAGTATCTGATTCAATAAGTAAAAGAGAAATTAAAAGGAGAATTAAAAATGGATATTAAAAGTGTATTAGATGAGAGAGTTATTGATTTAAACATGACAGCGAAGAACAAGAAAGAAGCAATCGAACATCTTGCTGGAAAACTAAAAGATGCTGGATATATTGCGGATGTTGATTCTTATATAGATGATATTTATTTAAGAGAATCACAAGGACAGACAGGAATTGGACATTATGTAGCGATCCCTCATGGAAAAAGTGATTCTGTAACTCAGGTAGGAATCGCAATTGGTAAAGTTCAAGATGAGATTGAATGGGAAACATTAGATGGAAAAGGTGTAAAATTGATTTTCTTATTTGCGGTTGGCAATGATAATGAGAATGCAAAAACACATTTAAGATTATTAGCTGAAGTAGCAAGAACTTTAGGGAATGATGATGCAGTAGAAGCTCTGCTGAATGCTGGTACAGTAGAAGATTTAAAAGCTGTCTTTGCATAAATAAGCTTCCTCACACTCTATATAATTTTTGAAATCCCTGCTCTATTTTGAGCAGGGATTTTTGCGTTATGGGCTTTAGCCTGTGGAGTGGAATGGAGTTTTTCGCAGCTCCGAAAAATGGAATTCCACTCCACATACAACCACCCGCTATGCGGGTGCGCGTCGATTGTTATACAAAAAAATTACCTTTCGGTTTACAATAAAGTT
>JAXJNA010000050.1:0-4284 GCA_036312945.1 Anaerostipes hadrus | reverse complement strand
TGGATCTCCTGCGATAACTCGCGTTGAAAGTTACTGAAATCAGTAGTCTTTGACGCTCAAACAATCGCCCGATCCAGCTGCGATTCCATCAAAACTCCTATGGAATTCGATCGTTGCTCATATGCTATCTTTTATTTTTTCTCTAAATACCTGAAGACTTTCAATCATAAAATCAAGAAACTTCAAGCTGACGAATGTATGTTAAATGTTATTGGCTTTCAATTTTTGTAACGATAGATAGAAAGTTATAACAAATACAAACACAGTAAAACATACACACTGTGTAGTGATTTGAATAACGTAAATTATTTAAATATTATAAAAAGAGATCATGTGTCGGCAGCCGTACGGACACGTCTGCACTTAGCGAGTGGATGGTCATTAGACCATTCAGGAGCTTAGTACAGTTACGTGGAAGTCCGAACGCGAGTGGGTTGCAGACACATGATCTCTTTTTATAATATTCCACCAATAATTTTCGTCATTCAATCACAATTTAATCATTGAGGCTTTTTGCTTCTTCAAATTCTTTCACCATAACATCGCTAGGTTCTTCTGTACATAAACTTACTACGATGATCAGAATAGAAGATACGATAAATGCTGGTAACAAGCAGTAAATTCCAAAAATTCCACCTAATTTACCCAGAGTCACTGGCCATACAAGTGCGATGATACCTCCACTTAACATTCCAGCGATCGCTCCTTTTAGGTTTGTTCGTTTCCAGAATAATGCAAACAGTGTTAATGGACCAAAGGCTCCTCCGAATCCTGCCCATGCATTTTCTACTAATCCGAATACAGAACTGTTTTCATCCATTGCGATAAAGATACCGATCAATGCGATCACGATCGTTGTCAGTCTTGAGATCATCAGTACTTTTCCTTCGGACATTTCTTTCTTAAATAATCCTTGGAATAAGTTCTTTGATACACAGGATGATGCGATCAGTAACTGGGAATCTGAGGTACTCATTGTTGCTGCAAGAATTCCTGATAAAATAACTCCTGCCATAAATAATGGGATCAGTCCTTTAAATAAATGTGTTGTCATATAAATAAAGATTCTCTGATTTCCATTTCCAGCTAATTCTGCTACATTTGGATAAAGTGCTGCTCCTGTAAATCCGATACATACGGCTACACTTAAAGAAATCAGTACCCAGATCATTGCGATATTTCTTGATTTCTTCACTTCCTGTGGGTCACGGATCGCCATGAATCTTACAAGGATATGTGGCATACCAAAGTATCCAAGTCCCCATGCAAGTCCAGATAAGATTGGGATCACACCCTGTGATACTGCACCTCCTGTTGCTGGGTCATGGTACTTCATGACATCAAAGAATCCTTCGATTGCCTGACCGTGTGCAATAACATTCGCTACTCCACCTGCATTCACAACTCCAACGATCAGTACGATCACGATGGCAAATGACATTAATAATCCCTGAATCAGGTCTGTTGTACTTGCCGCTAAGAATCCACCCATGGATGTATATAATACGATAACGATCGCACAGACGATCATACTCTTCTGATAATCTAATCCAAATACAGAGTTAAATAATGTACCACATGCAGCAAATCCTGATGCTGTGTATACTGTAAAGAAAATAAGGATCATGACTGCAGAAATACTACTTAAGATCTTCTTATCATCTTTAAAACGGTTACTGAAAAAGTCTGGCACTGTGATCGCATTATCTGCTACTTCTGTATAATGACGTAATCTCTTTGCCACGATCTTCCAGTTTAAGTATGTACCAAGGATCAATCCGATTGCTGTCCATCCTGCCTGACTGAATCCTGTTGCGTATGCAAGTCCAGGGAGTCCCATCAACAGCCAGCTACTCATATCAGATGCCTCTGCACTCATTGCGGTAACCCATGGTCCAAGTCCTCGTCCTCCAAGGAAATAGTCTTCGGATGTCTTTGTCTTCTTACTGTAAATGACACCAATCCAGATAACCATTGCCATATAGAGAACCATTGCGATCAATATTGGTAATTTCATATGATTTCTCCTCTTCTTTATGTGTATTTATCTTCATGATCAAAGTCTTATTTGACCTGAATTTTGACATGATTGTCTATTTTATCACATTCCTTGGATTGATTCAAGAAAAAGACAATTACTCGACACGCTCCGGCATGACAACAGCTGCCACAATATATAACAACAATCCTGTTCCTGTTGTGCATAATGCTGCTGTAAGGATTCGTACCAAAGTCGGATCTACCTCAAAATATTCTGCCAATCCTCCACATACACCAAATAAAAAACGGTCTTTTCTTGATTTATATAATGTTTTCTTCATTTCCTTTCCCTCCATCTATCTGTTACTTTGTTTTACAATATTGTATTATCGAAATCGATCGTAAGATCTCCACTTCCACAATCTATATTAATCCATCTTAATGCATCGGTATTTCGTTTCTTAAGATCATCTTCAAAAAGTATATCTCCAATCTTAACATCTCCAATTCCGCAATCCAGATTATAGTTATAATCTTTTTCTGTTCCTGCCATTGTAAGTGTAATATCTCCAGAACCCAGATCAATCTCTGTCTTTGGTGCTGTGATCGTTGACAGATCAATATCTCCACTTCCACAGTCTATGTCAAGTTCGTCTGTGATATTCAAAGAATCTGATGCAATGTCTCCATTGCCACAATCCATGGAAACTTCCTCAAAGGTAACACCTTTGGGCAGAATAACTGTGATCTCATCGTTTGATTGAAACCAAAACAATTTAAAATGTCTGCTCTTCTGCTTAATTTCAATCTCTCCATCTGACTTTAATATCACTGGCTCCCAGCTTCCTTTTTTCTTTATGATCAGATGATCCTGATTCCCATTTTGCAGCTTCACATTTCCACTTCCAATATCAATATTTAATTTTCGGATCTGATCTGCTCTTATATTTCGTTCCTCTGTCTGTAATTTGCCGCTTGTCTTTCCTTCTGTATAATTTCGGATCTGTCTTGGATCTGCACCCATAACAAATGCTGCTATGATGCATCCGATCCCTGCAACAGCCGTTACTGATATTAATATCATGCATACTTTCTTAAATGTCTTCAAACTTATTCACATCCTCTCCCAAAATTCCTGTTCCAAAATTCACGGATCTTTGCAATGATCCATGGAATAGCATTTGCACAGATCCATACAAGGGACCATAATAATAAAATTCCACCAGCGATCATCAGAAAACCGCCGCCCATCAACAATAAACCATATGGAACTGTCGTAAACATCTTATAAATTCCAACACCGACCAGCCCAAGTCCTCCAAATAACAATCCTGCACCACCGCCAAAAATTCCTCCTGCAATTCCAATTACAATGCCAAAACTACCAGGAATCATCCAGCTTCCCACGAAGACAAGAATTAAGATCATCAAAATGATGTTCCTGTTTCTTCTTCCTTTCATATGCCATCTGCTGTCTTGTTTTGCTTCCTTCTGTGCGTCTTTTCTGCTCATCTGCTGGTAATCTTCGTAAGTTTCCTGTCTGTATCCTTCTTCTGTATACTCACTGCTTGCCTGATTTCCCTGTACAGAATCACGGATCATCTTCGCGATCTTCTCTGGGGAACCAAGTTCCTTGATCACCTGTTCTTCTTTCTCTTCTCCTGCTTCCTCAAAATAATCTTCATAATATGCGATCGCATCTTCAATTTCTTCTTCTGGAAGATCTTTTAGTAAAAAAGACAATCTCTTTAAGTACTCCTCCCGGTTCATACTCTCTCTCCTCCTTCAAAAATTCCAGATATTCTCTTGGAATATTGTTTCCATTCTTCTTTATATAACGAAAGCTGTGCTATTCCCACAGATGTGATCTTATAATATCTGCGGTTCCTACCGCCGTATTGCTTATCATAAACTTCCAGGCAGCCATCCTTTTTAAGTCTCCTTAATACTGGATATAATGTAGATTCTGATACTTCTAACACTTCTCTTACATCCTGTGTGATCTTATATCCATACGTACCTTCTTGTTCTCTTGATACGACAGCCAGAACTACCGCATCTAACAGCGCAGCTCCTGTATTAAAAACCATCGGCATCCTCCTTGCTCATATTATGATGAGAGTGTCAAAAGTAAATTTTGCCACTCTCTGATGCATCCGGATTGCTTCATTGCTACGCAATTTCACAATCCTCGAACACCTCGAACTCCCATAAAATGGTGTGTTCACACCATTTTATTCCGTTCTCGTTGTTCGGCGTGTCAATAAGTATAAATTGCTTATTTGTGCAAGCACAAACGCAATT
>JAXJNA010000049.1:0-6588 GCA_036312945.1 Anaerostipes hadrus | reverse complement strand
TAGTCAGGTACCGTCACAATCTACCCTGCTGATAGAAGTTTACATACCGAGATACTTCTTCCTTCACGCGGCGACGCTGCATCAGGTTTTCCCCCATTGTGCAATATTCCCCACTGCTGCCTCCCGTAGGAGTTTGGGCCGTGTCTCAGTCCCAATGTGGCCGTTCACTCTCTCAAGCCGGCTACTGATCGTCGCCTTGGTGAGCCGTTACCTCACCAACCAGCTAATCAGACGCGGGTCCATCCTGTACCACCGGAGTTTTTACCCCTGCACCATGCGGTGCTGTGGTCTTATGCGGTATTAGCAGTCATTTCTGACTGTTATCCCCCTGTACAGGGCAGGTTACCCACGCGTTACTCACCCGTCCGCCACTCAATCACCAAATCTTCAGTTCCGAAGAAAATCAAATAAGGTGTTTCGTTCGACTTGCATGTGTTAAGCACGCCGCCAGCGTTCATCCTGAGCCAGGATCAAACTCTCATGTTCAATCTTGATCCAAGTTCAAGAAGCACTAGCTTCTTTATCCTTGTTAATTACTGTTCTTATAAAGAACGTTCGTTGATTTTTACTAAAATCATCTGAAAAATTCATTAGAATTTTCAAGGTTGTCTTATTGTTCAGTTGTCAAAGATCTTTTTGTGATCCGCTTCTTGTGTATAAGAAGCTTTATTATTTTATCACAGTTCTTTTTGTTTGTCAAGAACTTTTTTAATTTATTTTGTTGTTCTGAGCTGTTTTGCTCTGCAACAACTTTTATATCATATCATCTATTTCATTATCTGTCAAGAATTTTTTGATGATATTTATTTTGTATTGTTCTGATCGTTCTCCGTCAGTAACTTTTACATAATATCATTTTATATTCTTCTTGTCAAGGACTTCTTTCATTTATGATATGTTATATTTTGTCGTATTTCAGCGACGTTGATTATATTATCATGAACACATGTTGTATGTCAAGCTGTTTTTACAAATATTTCTTTGTTCTTTTCATAACATCTTCTAAAATCTCTATATCTTTTATAATATCTCCTGTTTCCAGTGAATGATCTGCTTTCTTATACATATATATTGGTACATTCTGCTCATTTGAAAGCATTTTTACATTTGCTGTATTGCTCCATAAATCTGAAGTTCCAAGAAATGCGATTGCATCTGGATGCTCAAATTTATATGTTTGCTCTAATGGTGTATATAAGATCTGTTTACACTGAATCTTATGCTTCTGTGCATATGCAGATGATATAGCAGTCCCCACACTTTTCGAAATAAATAATATGTCTTCATATTTTGAAAAATCAATTGTTTCTAATAGTTTCTCTGCCTGTTGATATAAAATTTCAAATACTTCCTGCATTTTTTTCTCATTTCCTCGAATATTTTTTCCAGTGTAAGAATACTCTAATGGAATGATTTCTTTATATCCTTGCTCTTTCGCTAACTTTCTAGAATAATATAAAAGTGGTTTATCGCAATGGTATCCTATTCCCGGAAATATTACTGCTAATCTTTTTCCCATTCTCTTCCTCCGAATTGATCTATTCTTATAAATACAATTTATTTTCTTTTCTCGCTGAACAGCTTGTTTTCATTTTTTTACTCGCGATCAATTCCATTACTTTATTACAATGTCTTGCTTTTTGAGGACAAACTGCTACACAATGCATACAGGAAATACATTTTTCTTTATCTGTTACTTTTGGATCATCTTTTGAAATCGCTCCTGCTGGACATTCTTTTGCACAAATTCCACAGGAAGTACATTTGCCATTTGCAACAGGTTTTAAAGATACACCATTATATTCTCTATAATTGTGATTTCCTGGTAGCTCTACCTTCATATACTCCATTTTTGTTTCTATTTTTTGCATGATCTGTTCTGAAAATCTAATCAACTCTTTCTCATCCTGTTGATCTGGTCGTCCAGTTCCAAACTGATGCATCAGAGAATGTTCTGCTACTGCCTCAACTCCTGCCACGCAAACAAATCCTGCATTTTCTAAAATATCTTGCATTTCAACTAATGTATCATCAATCGCTCTGTTTCCAAACACAGCAACCAATATTGCTTTTGTCCCTTTCGCTTGTAATTTTTGAAATTTATCAACTGTCACAGATGGAATTCTGCCACCATAAGATGGTACTGCGATTAGACAAATATCATCTTCAGAAAATTCTATCTGTAGTATTTTATCTGGATCTTTGATCATATCGATCTCTTGTGCATCCTTTTTCATTCCTTTGATCATAATATCTGCTACTTTTTTTGTTCCACCCGTCGGGCTGAAATAAATTTCATATAAACTCATATATTTTTCTCCTATTGTTTTCTTTTATATGCAAAACTCTCCATCTGTTCAATCCTACAGATGGAGAATCACTTTAATATCTTATTATCTTTTAATTGCCAGAACATCCATGTTTGTCTTCTCCACATTGATGTCCTCCACAAGAATGTTCATGTGCATGATGAGAACATTGTACATTAGGATTAAAATCTAGTTTTCCCTCTAAATATGCATTCACAGCTTCATCGGCATCTCCTGATACGCCACCATATAATTTAATTTCAGCTTCTGCTAATGCATTTTGTGCTCCACCACCGATTCCACCACAGATCAGTACATCCACTTCACCTTGTGATAAGAAACCTGATAAGGCTCCATGTCCTTGTCCATTCGTATCAACGATCTGTGTAGCTGTAATCTTACCGTCTTCAATATCATAAAGTTTAAACTGGCTTGTGTGTCCAAAATGCTGATAAATCTTTCCATCTTCGTATGTTACTGCAATTCTCATTTTCTTACCTTCCTTTTTTAAAATCTTTGATTGTCTGACGGAATTTGCTGCTCTATTGCAGTGTTTTTTACAAAAAGGACATGTCATGCCATCACAAAACTGATAATTACCTCCTGTGATCAGAAGCTTCTTTCCATTCACAACGCTGTCTGCCATCTTGTATCTTGCGCTTTTATAAATCTCTGCTGCGGTTGTCCTAGAAATATTCATTTGTTTTGCACATTCATGTTGTGTATATTCTTCAAGATCGATCAGACGTATCGTTTCGTATTCATCTAATGTCATGATAACTTCTTCTCCTGTCAAGAGTCCATCTGGGAAAAAGCTGTCGTAAGCCGGCTCCATACATATTCTTCTACATCTTGTTGGTCTTGCCATATTATCTTCTCCTTGTTGTATTTTATTTCCGTCATATGTCGATAACTGTATTATAACATTCGAATATTTATATTTCAAGTTACTATGAAATTTCATAGTAAGAAATCTAGCTTTATTCTACAAATTCAATTCATATATCTTATACTCTGTCCACCCCGTATCTTCATAATACATCTCTTTTGCCTGAACAAGCTGAAATCCACACTTTGTATAAAGCCTTTCTGCTGCCTGATTTGTTCCTAGTATATCAAGCCTTACTGCCTTTTTATGTTGTAATCTTGCATATGTTATAATTTCTTCTACTACTTTTGTACCAATTCCACTTCCTTGCTTCATTGGTATAACTGTTAGCGCATGTGGAATTAGTATTTCTTCTTGCTGACACTCCACACTCCATAAAATTCCATTGTATCCTTCATTACAATCATGATTTAAAATGACACATGCATATAATTGATTTTGTTCTTTTAATGTAAAAAATTGTTGTTTCTTTAAACTTTCTATTAAGAACTCATCTGTTGGATAAATTCCTTTTTTCCATCCAATTTTATCGTTCTCATCTTTCATTTCATCGATTAAGTTCCAATAAAATTGTTTTATATTCTCAAATTCTTCTATTTTAGCTTTTTGAAAAATCATTTGTTTTTACATTCCTTTTATTTTTCTCTAGTAGATATGGGGATTGCTCCCCATATCCCTACACAAAACCGTACGTGCGCTATTAACGCATACGACTTTTCACCTTACATTCATACTACCTGTAAAACAGGCTTACCTTGATACTTGGTTCTAATAATGGGAAGGTCCTAAGCAGCCCTTCATTGAATGTTTTCCATGTGTAACTGCGTCTCTCTGCGGTTTAACCACTTAAACAACAGTTTCTTTGTTATACACAGGAATGTCTTGACTTCTCTTATATTGTCTGTTACAGCATAGTATTGATAATGTCCCCGCAGTTTTGCATTGATAGTTTTGAATATCCATTCCAACGGCAATGTCCTGTGCTTCATTATCCATTCTTTCATTGCTTTTATTTTACTGCGCAGCTTTTTCTTACTTGTTTTCACTCTGCAACGGAAAAACTGCTTCTTTCCGTCCATTCCGCAATAAAACATAAAACCCAGGAAGTCAAAGGTATCTGGTTTTCCCTCTCCTCTTCTTTCCCTGTTCTGCCTGGCAAACCTCCCAAACTCCAATACTTTTGTCTTTTCTTCCGCAACTTCGAGTCCATACTTTGCAAAGCGTTCTTCTAATTTCTTCCGAAATACTTTTGCTTCCTTGGGAATATAAACTCTTCTTGTGGGATTCGGATGGTAACTGCCATCTTTCATTCTCTTTACAAGATTCTCAAGGTTTTCCTCTAGGTTCCGTTCGTATTCCTCTTTTGTCACTTTATCAATTCCGCTTGCCTTATTCTTATCCATAGTTTTATGGATTGCTTTAAGGCTGTTTACCTTGATATAGGACGCAAGGTTCTGCACCTTCCTATCGGTTACATTAGCTTTCGCAATGTTGTATTGTATTCCAAGCAATTCATTCACCATGATATCAGCTCTCCTTTGTCTGCATGATTCAGTTTTACTTGAAGCTATAAAGTGTACGCCCCTTCCCTCCACTGTGATTAATAGTTTCTTTGGTACTATGAACGTATCGGACTTCCTGTTATCCATTTGAATTTCTATCGCATTTCTTTGGTTTGATTTTCATACCTCTTTTTTTTTTTTGAGGAGATAACAGGATCTCAGCTGTTCTGTATTGTATACTTATCATCAACCTCGCCAAGCTCTCAGACTGGGGGATGTTTCTGTTCCCTTGCCATAGCGGTTACAGAAATATTGTCTGCTATGAATATAAACATATCGACCATTTCCAACCTCATAATTATTTCCCAGCTCAATCACTTCACTTTCGTTTCGGCTCTGTTGCTCCCTGTCCTACGCTTAAATCTGACGTTACCGCTTCGACTCCAAGGACTCGGTACAGGCGGTTGGCTAAACCTTACCTGACAGGTTTCTCCTGCTGTACACAATCAGCTTACAAAAGCAAGCAGAGTTCCCTCTGCTCGCTAGAGGAAATCAGCTAAGCTGATTTCTCAGCTCGCACTATGGAATAAATTATATATTAATATAAAAAAAAGATAGCTGCCATTTCTTTTTCATATTCTGCAGCTATCTTTTTATTGATATAAATTCTTTTACCACTCATTTTCTAATCGTTCTTCTTTACAAAAGATCGGATCAAACATTTCAACTCCAAATCTTTTTGTAAACAAGTCACATTTACACAGGAATAAATAATATGGATTGATTCCTTCCTGATACATGGATTCAAAATTTCCCATTCCTTTTGCTATGATCACATCTGCATGATCAAGATGCTCTCTTGCTTCCTTGCTTAACTGTTCTTTGACCGTTCCTGTGATTGCCGCTCCATTACTGATCACTGGCACAATCTTTGTAAGTCCTACTTCCTTGGCATCTTCCATCGTTGCATCGTTGATTGCCAATCCACCTCTTACCATAACCGTGATTTCCAGAGATGGATATCTCTTTTTTAATTCTTCAATAAAAATCTTATCGAGAACGATTTCTCCACAGTTGTCCGTAATATAGAGAAGTGTTTTCGCAGTTAACAGTTCTCCTTCAAGATGTTGTACTTCCTTGCTGGAAATTTTAAGCTCACCTGCTTTATCAAGCATATCTTCCAGCATTTGATCATCAATCTTTCCTGTAACTCCAAAATCAATATAATTCCCCACGCATACATATTTGATGTAATCTTCTATATTCCCTGTTTCTTTGATGCGTGTTCTGATTTCATCTTCTCTTTCCAGAAGATATTGATTATATTTGTGTTTTAGTGCTTCGTAATCCGTCTCTTCTTCATAATATTCATTGAAAATATCATCGATTCTTTTATCTAACATCGGAATAGATTCTTTATCTCCATATTCATATAAAACTTTAACAGCCCGTTGAATAAATTCTTTTTTCTGTTTTTCATCGGAATATTTTCGAATCTTTAATTCTTTTTTAGATAAATTACATGCAATACATCTTGAATTTGCAATCATAGATTATCTCCTTTTATTTGCTCCTTGTTTCAATGGTAAAACATCGGTCTCCAAAACCGCAGTTGAGAATTCGAGTCTCTCTACCCCTTTATTCTGTTTTTATTATATCATGAGAAAATCTATGATTCCAGTTACAGCTCATGATTCTTTCTTTTAAACGAAAAAAAACATCCTTATCTCTAAGAATGCTTAAATCTTCATGTTAAATCTATATATAAAGGATATACCTTCAAAACAACATACAAGAACTATTCACATCTTTTACACTTCAGCCTTCTTTGGTTAAAGCCTCGACCGATTAGTAACAGTCAGCTCCATACGTTACCGTACTTCCACCT
>JAXJNA010000048.1:0-39913 GCA_036312945.1 Anaerostipes hadrus | reverse complement strand
TTGTCACCCTTTTTTCTTATAAATATTTCTTCTTATCTTCTTTCTGACTCATACAACGGAACACTATTCAAATCACTACACAGTGTGTATGTTATACGGTGTTGGTTAATAATTTTTGTATTCGTTAACAGAAGATGAAAGGGATTAAATAACACCGATTTATCGAAATGTTGTGATTTTACATTTGTAAAAAAGGATCGAAGTGGGATTGATAAAGGAGAAGATTATGCTATTGGAACAGCTCAAAAGCGAAAAAGGGTTTACCAACCACGAAAAAGATGTGGCAAGATATATTTTAGAAAATCTGGATCGTATTCCGGAGATGTCAGCTGGAGAAGTGGCAGATGGAGCGTTTACAAGTAAAGCGACAGTTGTGCGTCTTGGCAAGAAGTTGGGACTTAGTGGATATCAGGAGTTTCGGATTAAATTAGTTACAGAGATTAATCAAAAAAGTACGATTATAATAAAATAGTTGTGTTTTTTTAAACCATTTTATACAATAATAAGAAGAAAGATTAAAATGAAAGGAATAAAATGAATCCATGGAAGAATTCTTACAAGTAGGAGCGATCGCCAACACACACGGCATCGCTGGGGAAGTTAAAGTATTTCCGATGACGGATGATATCAAGCGATTTAAGAAATTAAAAGAAGTATATTTAGATACAGGAAAAGAAAAGAAACTATTACACGTAGTATCATGCAAATTCGTAAAGAACCAGCCGGTTTTGAAATTTAAAGAATTTTCAAATATTAATGAAGTAGAGATGTATAAAAGAAAAGGGCTTTTTGTCACAAGGGATCAGGCAGTACCTCTTGAGAAAGACGAATACTTTATCGCAGATCTGATCGGTCTTTCTGTGATCAGAGAAGATAATGGAGAAGTTCTTGGGGAATTAACTGATGTTTTACAGACGGGTGCAAATGATGTCTATGAAGTGAAGATGGAAGATGGAAAAGAGGTTTTACTTCCTGCGATCAGAGAATGCATTAAGAATGTGGATCTTCAAAAAGGTGAGATCACAGTCCATGTTATGAAAGGATTATTAGATGAATAGATTTCATATATTAACATTATTTCCAGAGATGGTAATGGATGGACTCAATACAAGTATTATCGGAAGAGCAATTGAAGCAGGGCTTCTTGAGATCAATGCGGTCAATATTCGTGACTATTCTACCAATAAACATATGAAAGTGGATGATTACCCATATGGAGGCGGAGCCGGGCTTGTGATGCAACCAGAACCGGTTTATCGAGCATATGAAGATTTAACCAAAGACATGAAGAAAAAGCCTAGAGTTGTTTATCTGACTCCGCAAGGAACAACGTTTCATCAGGAGATGGCAAAGGAACTTGCAAAAGAAGAAGAATTAGTTTTTTTGTGTGGCCACTATGAAGGGATTGATGAGAGAGTCTTAGAAGAGATTGTCACAGATTATGTATCGATCGGTGATTATGTTTTAACAGGTGGGGAGTTACCTGCAATGGTGATGATCGATTCAATTTCAAGATTGGTTCCGGGTGTTTTACATAATGATGATTCTGCTGGGGATGAATCTTTTGAAAATGGGTTGCTTGAATATCCACAGTATACAAGACCACCTGTGTTTTTAGACAAAGAGGTGCCAGAAGTTCTTTTATCTGGACATCATGAGAATATCCGCAAATGGAGACATGAACAGTCAGTCAAACGTACCAAAGAGAGAAGACCAGATCTTTGGGAAGCGTATGAGAAGGGGATGGAAGAGAAAGATGGAGACAGGTAAGATTAAACTTGTAGCAGCTGATATGGATGGGACTCTTTTAAATCGTGATCGCAAGATCACACAATATACACAGGATGTAATTAAAAAAGCAGCCAGACGAGGCGTTTATTTTGTGCCAGCAACAGGAAGAGCGGTGAATGCACTTCCGGAAGAATTAAAGGCAATGGAAGAAGTCCGCTATGGGATTTTTAGTAATGGAGCGACGATTTATGATCTGAAAGAGAAAAAAGTCCTCTACAAAAACCAATTTCCCAAAGAAAGAATATTGGAGTTATTGGATTGGTTGAAACAATTCGATGCAATGGCAAGTTTCAGCATGGATGGACAATCTTATGCGCAAAGATCAGATATGGACAATATCGACTATTATGAGTTGGACGAGAATACAAGAAGTGTTGTACAAGGTTCAAGAAAGATTGTTCCTGATCTGAAGGATCTGCTCAAGAAAGATGGACAGACGGTTGAAAAGATAACTTTGCTTTTTAAGACAATGGAAGAGAGAGAAAGAGTAAAGAAAGCATTAGGAGAGATCGAAGATATTCAGTTTGCAAGTTCACTGCCAAAGAATGTTGAGATTTCTCAAAAAGGCTGTAACAAAGGAGATGGATTATTTCATCTGGCACAGATTCTGGGGATAGACAAAGAAGAAACCATGGCATGCGGTGATGCAGATAATGACCAAGAGATGTTGGAAAATGCCGGATTTGCCGTTGTTATGGAAAATGGCCTTGATTCCATGAAAGCGATCGCAGACTATATTACAGTTTCCAATCAGGAGAATGGAGTTGCAAAAGCAATGGAGAAATTTGTGTTAAGGTAAAGAATCTTAAAAAATACAAAAAAACACTTGCTTCACATAAAAAAATATGATAATATGTTCAAGTTGTTATAAATATGGATGGTCCTCTGTTACATTAGGTATTAAGAACATCTGAATACGTTCAAGGAGGAACAACAATGAGCGCACAGGATATTATTAAAAGCATCGAAGATGCACAGTTAAGAGAAGTTGCTGAATTCAAAACAGGAGACACTGTAAGAGTTCATGCGAAAGTAAAAGAAGGAAACCGTGAAAGAGTTCAGATCTTTGAAGGAACAGTCATCAAAAGACAGAATGGTGGAGCACGCGAAACATTTACTGTAAGAAAACAGGCAAGTGGTGTTGGTGTTGAAAAAACATGGCCAGTACATTCTCCAATCATCGAAAAGATTGAAGTAGTAAGACGTGGTAAAGTAAGACGTGCTAAATTATACTACTTACGTGATCGTGTTGGTAAAGCAGCAAAAGTAAAAGAAAGAGTATAATCAGACAAAGATTATCAAAAGAGAGGGATAGGCTGTATAGCTTATCCCTGTTTTAGTATACAGGGATTTTACGAATCTTTCTGTACGAAGAGGAAAGGAGTTCTTCTATGAGGAAAGGATACACAGTAACCTATCAGATGCGCAAGAAACAGCGTCAGCAAAGGGAAATCGTGATTCAGTATGTCTTAAAATTTGTCGGAGTTGTGTTGCTGGCATTTTTGTTAGTAAGATTTGTGTGTTTCAGTTTTACGATTCAAGGTGATTCCATGTCACCAACGATCGAAAGAGGTGAAAAACATCTGGTGAATCGTCTGATCTATCAGATCAAGGGACCAAGCAGGTATGATGTGGTCATATTTAAATCAGATGATAAGAATGGAAATTATTATGTAAAACGAGTGATAGGTCTTCCGGGAGAAAAGGTTCAGATCAAAAACGGCAGAATCTATGTAAACGGCAAGAAAACAAAAGCATTTTCAAATCAGAAGATTTTATCTGCAGGATTAGCAGCAGATGAGATTACATTAAAGAGTAAGCAGTACTTTGTTGTGGGAGATAACTATAATAATAGTGAAGATTCCAGAAGTGCAAGTGTTGGAAATATCAAAAGAGCAAATATCATTGGAAAGGTCGGTATCAAATACTGGCCGTGGTAAACAGAGGGAAGGAGAAATAAAGAATGGATTTTCAGTGGTACCCGGGTCATATGACCAAAGCAAAACGTATGATGCAGGAAAATATGAAACTGATCGATATTATGATCGAACTTGTGGATGCAAGAATTCCGCTAAGCAGCAGAAATCCGGATATTGATCAGTTAGCAGCGAACAAGTCACGACTGATCTTGCTAAATAAGACAGATATGGCAGATGAACGTGTGACTGCACAGTGGGAAGAATATTTTAAAGAAAAAGGATTCTATGTAGCAAGAACAAATGCAAGATCAGGAAAAGGTGTCAAAGGTACACAGGCGATCGTTATGGATGCCTGCAAAGAAAAACTTGAGAGAGATAGAAAACGTGGGATCAAAAACCGTCCGATCAGAGCAATGATCGCAGGAATCCCAAACGTTGGAAAATCAACATTTATCAACAGTCTGGTTGGAAAAGCCTGTACAAAAACAGGAAATAAACCGGGAGTTACGAAAGGAAAACAGTGGATCAAATTAAATAGGAATATTGAATTGTTAGATACCCCTGGAATTTTATGGCCTAAATTTGAAGACCAGCAGGTTGGACTTCGTCTGGCATTGATCGGATCGATCAGAGATGAAATTCTCAATCAGGATGAAATGGCGATTGAACTGATCGAGTATTTAAAAAATCATTATCAGGGAATTCTTGCTGATCGTTATCAAGTAGATGAAAATGAAGATAAAGTGAAAATCTTAGAACAGATTGCTTTAAATCGTAATTGTAAGATGAAAGGAAATGAATTAGATTACGAAAAAGCATCAAAGATCGTATTAGAGGAATTCCGAAATGGAAAATTAGGAAAAATTTCTCTGGAAACGCCAGAAGAAGAGACAAAAGAGGCATAAAAGCCTTTGAGGGGCAGGTATAATAATGTTTAAGAGTATTCTAAGGTTACTGGGCATCATTTTGATCGCGGTTGCATTTGCATTTGTTCTTATTACTTGTGTTGGCGAACGGACGAAAGTAAGTGGACATTCGATGGAACCGCATTTGCATGATCAAGATCAAGTGTTGTTAGATAAGTTGACATATCGTTTTCGGGATCCTAAACGATATGAGATCATTGTATTTCCAGGACCAGAAGGTGGCGATCAGTTTTTTGTAAAACGAGTGATCGCGCTTCCGGGAGAAACGGTAAAGATCACAAAAGGAAAAGTCTATGTAAATGACAAAGAAGTAAAGGATTATTCCAAAGATCATACGACAGATTCATGTGAATTAAAAGGAAAGTTTCATCTTTCATCAGATGAATATTTTGTTTTAGGAGATAACAGAGATAACAGTAATGACAGCAGATACAAAGAGGTTGGTCCAGTAAAGAGGTCAAAGATCACAGGAAGGATCATTTTCCGGTTTTATCCATGGAAGAATGCAGGTGTGATCCAGCCATAGGAAGGATTTTAAGACTTATGACAAAAAAAGAAGAACGAGAAGCCAGGAAATTAGAAAAATTAAGGCTTGAGAAAGAAAGAATGTATGAGATGTTTTCCTTTGAAAGAGAATATGGAGATCATCAGGCGATTTGTGGAATCGATGAAGTTGGAAGAGGACCATTTGCGGGACCTGTTGTTGCGGCTGCAGTGATTTTGCCAAGGGACTGTGATATTTTATATCTGAATGATTCCAAGAAGCTCTCAGAGAAGAAAAGGGAGCTTTTATATGATGAGATTTACGAGAAAGCAGTTGCGATCGGCATTGGAATGTCTTCCGAAGAAGTGATCGATGAGATCAATATCCTGCAGGCAACTTATAAGGCAATGCAGCAGGCAATCTCAAAGCTTTCGATAAAGCCAGATCTTTTATTAAATGATGCGGTCACAATCCCAGACGTTGAGATTGAACAGGTTCCGATCATCAAAGGAGATGCAAAAAGTGCATCAATCGCAGCAGCAAGTATTGTTGCAAAAGTTACGAGAGACCGCATGATGAAAGAATATGATACGATTTATCCAGAATATGATTTTGCGAAAAATAAAGGATATGGAACCAAAGCACATATCGAAGGAATCAAAAAGCAGGGAATCTGTGATATTCATAGGAAAACATTTGTAAAAAAATACATATAAAAAGCAAAAAAGTATATATAATATGAAGAAAAATAACAGGGAGACAGGGGCAAAAGCAGAAGCGATTGCCTGTTGGTTTCTAAAACAGCAAGGATATGATGTCCTTGAACAAAACTTTTATACAAAAGTCGGAGAGATTGATATTATAGCAAAAGAAGATCAGACATTGGTATTTGTGGAAGTAAAATACAGAAAAGATGACAAAAAGGGATATCCGGCACAAGCTGTAGACCAAAGAAAACAGCAGAAGATCCGAAAGAGCGCAATGATTTATTTAAAGAAGAATCATTTATCTTTTGAACAGCCGATCCGTTTTGATGTAGTAGAGATTTTAGGAAAGAAGATCAGGGTGATAAAACATGCATTTTAAAAAATCAAACGATAATCAGTCTACGATATTACATGAAGGGTCTGTTCCATATCTGACATTTAAAAAATTAGATCAGGCAGGAGTCAGACATGGATTTTCAACACGTATGGGTGGAGTCAGTGAAGGAATGTTTGCCACGTTGAATTTAAGCTATAACCGTGGAGATAAAAAAGAAGCTGTGGATGAAAATTTCAGAAGAATCTCAGAAGCGATCGGATTCGATCATACAAAGCTGGTATTTTCAAATCAGATTCATGAGACGAGAATCCATAAGGTAACAAAAGAAGATTGTGGGAAAGTTATGAAAGATATGGATGGTCTTGCTACAAATGAGCAGGGAATTCCGCTTTATACAGGATATGCAGATTGTGTACCTTTGTTTTTCTATGATCCAGTAGAAAAGGCTGCAGCTTTAGCACATTCAGGATGGAGAGGGACTGTTGGAAGAATTGGTGCCAAGATGGTACAATTTTTAGAAAATGAATATGGAAGTAAAAAGGAAAATATCATCGCAGCTATTGGACCATCTATCTGCAGAAGCTGCTATGAGGTTAGCGAAGATGTTGCAGATGAGTTTAAAAAAGAACTGACAGGACATGATGCAAAAGAATTTTTGGATGATAAAGGAAATGGAAAATACCAGCTGGATCTCTGGAAAGCAAATGAGATTATTTTGACAGAAGCAGGAATCCGTCCAGAAAATCTTGATATTACAGATATCTGCACATGTTGTAATCCGGATCTACTATTTTCACATAGAGCAAGTCATGGAAAACGTGGTAATCTGGCAGCATTTATTGTGTTATAAAAAGGTAAATAAAAAGAATATATCTTGTGAAATTCTTCACACTGGACGAATTTCATAAGATAAGGTATACTAAGAAACAGTACAGGTTTTGAAACATTTAGAGAGGTATATAGATTATGAGTAAGCCGATCATTGCCATTGTAGGAAGACCGAATGTAGGAAAGTCTACATTGTTTAATGCACTGGCAGGAGAAAAAATTTCAATTGTTAAAGATACACCAGGAGTTACAAGAGACCGTATTTATGCAGATGTGACATGGTTAAACTATCAGTTTACATTGATCGATACAGGTGGTATTGAACCAGATAGTGGTGATCTGTTATTAAGCCACATGAGAGGACAGGCAGAGATCGCGATGGAGACAGCTGATGTGATCATCTTCCTTACAGATGTAAGACAGGGACTTGTCGATGCGGACTATCAGGTGGCAGATATGTTAAGACGATCCGGGAAACCAATTGTGTTAGCAGTCAATAAAGTAGATAATTACGAAAAATTTGTTTTGGATACTTATGAATTTTACAATCTGGGACTCGGAACACCATTCCCAGTTTCAGCGAATTCCAAGATTGGATTTGGTGATCTGTTAGATGAAGTTCTTGTTCACTGCAATCCACAGGATGCAGATGAGAAAGAAGATGAAAGACCAAGAGTTGCGATCATCGGAAAGCCAAATGCAGGAAAATCTTCATTGATCAACAAATTATTGGGAGAAGACCGTCTGATCGTTTCTGATATTGCAGGAACAACAAGAGATGCGATTGACACAACGGTCAAACGTAATGGAAAAGAATATGTATTTATCGATACAGCCGGACTTCGAAAGAAAGCCAGAGTCAAAGAAGATATCGAACGTTACAGTGTGATCCGTACGGTTGCAGCGGTAGAACGTTGTGATGTGGCGATCTTAGTCATTGATGCGGAAGAAGGAATCACAGAACAGGATGCCAAGATCGCAGGAATTGCCCACGAACGTGGAAAAGGTATGATCATTGCGGTTAATAAATGGGACCTCATCGAGAAGAACGATAAGACAATCTACAAGTTTACAAACCAGGTTAGAGAAGTGTTATCTTATATGTCATATGCAGAACTTGTTTTCATCTCTGCGAAGACAGGACAGAGACTTCCTAAGATCTTTGATGTTCTTGATATGGTGATCGAGAATCATGCATTACGTGTACAGACAGGAGTCTTAAACGAGATCCTTACAGAGGCGGTAGCAATGAAACAGCCGCCATCAGACAAAGGAAAGAGATTAAAACTTTACTATATCACACAGGTTTCTGTAAAACCGCCAACATTTGTTGTGTTTATCAATGATCGTCAGTTAATGCATTTTTCATATACAAGATATCTTGAGAACCAGATCCGTAATACATTTGGATTCAGAGGAACACCAATTCATATTATTGCGAGGGAAAGGAAGGAAAGATAATGGCAGTTTGTATTGTTGTGTGTATGATCGTCGGATACCTGTTTGGGTGTATTCAGACAGGATATATTGTTGGACGAGTAAATAAGATCGATATCAGAGATTACGGAAGTGGAAATTCCGGGACAACGAATACATTAAGAACTTTGGGAAAGACAGCAGCGATCATTACATTTCTTGGAGATGCCGTCAAAGGACTTGTGGCGGTGAATCTTGCGAGATATGTGATCATGCCGGCTTTTCATGTAGAAGGAGAAGCTTATCTTTGGCTTTTGACAGGATTTGCAGTAGTACTGGGACATAATTTTCCGTTTTATCTTGGGTTTAAAGGCGGAAAGGGAATAGCGACAACTGGGGGAGTTATTTTTGCATTTCACTGGCAGCTTGGGTTGGTCTGTGCAGCAGTATTTTTGATCATTACGGCTATTTCTAAATATGTATCGTTAGGATCGATCTGCATGGTGCTGATCATTCCATTTATTTTGTATTTTAACAATCCACATGATTGGAAATTAGTTATTGTTGGATGTATATTTACAGCCATGGCAATCTGGCGCCATCGTGCGAATATCGGGCGTTTGATGAATGGTACTGAGAATAAATTAGGTCAGAAAGTAAAACGTTAGGAGGAACTTAAACAGATGAAGAAAGTTAGCGTTATCGGTGCAGGAAGCTGGGGAAGTGCCCTTGCGGTATTATTAGCAAATAATGGACATGAAGTGACATTGTGGACACATGATCCACATGAAATAGAGATGCTTTCCACAAAGAGAGAGCAGGTAGAGAAATTACCTGGGGTAAAATTGCCAGATAATATTATGATCGAGGCAGATCTTAAAACAGCTTTAACAGACGAAGATGTTGTTGTTATGGCAGTTCCTTCACCAGTTGTTCGTATGGTTGCAAAACAGATGTCCCCATTTATAAAAGACGGACAGATCATTGTCAATGTTGCAAAAGGTATCGAAGATGTTACATATAAGACATTATCTGATATCATTGAAGAAGAGATTCCGAATGCAGAAGTTTGCGTACTATCAGGACCTAGTCATGCAGAAGAGGTAGGAAGAGGAATTCCTACAACGGTTGTAATCGGTGCAAAGAATAAAGAGACAGCGGAAATGCTTCAGGATGTATTTATGAATAAAGTATTTCGTGTATACACAAGTTCCGACATTGTTGGAATTGAGCTTGGAGGAGCGTTAAAGAACGTTATTGCATTAGCAGCAGGAACGGTTGATGGCCTTGGATATGGAGACAATACAAAAGCAGCATTAATGACAAGAGGAATCGCGGAACTTACACGTCTTGGGGAAGCTCTTGGCGGAAAACCAGAGACATTTTCAGGACTTACAGGAGTTGGAGATCTGATCGTTACATGTACAAGTGTACATAGCCGAAATCGTAAAGCAGGATACTTAATGGGAAAAGGTATGACTGCAGATGAAGCTATGAAAGAAGTAAAAATGGTTGTGGAAGGGGTATATTCAGCCAAAGCAGCCCTTGGACTTGCAAAGAAATGCAACGTATCTGTACCAATTGTGGAAGCAGTGAACAGAGTATTATTTGAAAATGCAGATCCAAAAGAGGAAGTTTCAAACTTACTCCTTCGTGAGAGAAAACAGGAACATACAAATCTTGAATGGGATTAATCAGGATACATAAAAATATAAACATATACAAAACATAAAAACATGAAGGAAGGAAGACAACAATGGAATCATTTAGGGAAATGTCAAAAGAAGAGTTACAGGCACAGGAAGCGGAAGTGAATAAAAAGTATCAGGAATTTAAAGATCTTGATCTTTCACTAAACATGGCAAGAGGAAAACCAGCACCAGATCAGATCGATCATGCGAATGGCATGCTTGAGACGATGACAGATTATCATGCAAAAGATGGTCTGGATGTGCGTAATTACGGAGTTCTTGATGGACTTCCAGAGATGAAAGAGATATTCAGCGATTTATTAGATATTCCAGCAAAGAATATCATCGTTGGAGGAAATGCGAGTTTGAATCTGATGTTTGATCAGATGATGAGATTGGTTGTATTTGGAACAGCAGGTGAGAAACCTTGGGGACAGTTAGAGAAAGTAAAATTCTTATGTCCAGCACCTGGATATGACAGACATTTCTCAGTTACAGAAACTTTAGGATTTGAACTGATCACAGTCGATATGACATCTGAAGGTCCAGATATGGATCAGGTAGAAAAATTAGTGGCAGAAGATGAAAGTATCAAAGGAATCTGGTGTGTGCCAAAGTATTCCAATCCACAGGGAATCTGCTATAGTGATGAAACAGTTGATCGTTTAGCTTCTATGAAGACAGCAGCAAAAGATTTCAGAATCTTCTGGGATAATGCATATGGTGTACACCCAATCTTTGAAGATGTAAAAGTTAAGAATATCTTAGATGCATGCAAAGAAGCAGGAAATGATAACAGAGCATATTATTTCTTCTCAACATCCAAGATCACATTCCCAGGTGCAGGAGTATCTATCGTTGCATCCAGTGATGATAATATTGCAGAGATCAAGAAAGTGATGACAGCCCAGACGATCGGATATGACAAGATCAACCAGCTTCGTCATGTACAGTTCTTTAAGAATGCAGATGGAATCAGAAAACATATGCAGATCTTAGCAGATTGTTTAAAACCTAAATTCGAGACAGTTCTTAACACGTTAGAGAAAGAGTTAAAAGGAAGCGGACTGATCACATGGGAGAATCCAAAAGGTGGATATTTTGTATCTGTAGACGTCCTTCCAGGATGTGCAAAGAGAGTTGTAGAACTTGCCAAAGAAGCAGGGGTTGCATTAACAGGAGCAGGAGCTACATATCCATATAAGAATGATCCAAAAGACAGCAATTTACGAATTGCACCTTCTTACCCAACAGTAGAAGAGTTACAGCAGGCAATGGATCTGTTTTGTGTATGTGTAAAGAAAGCAGGAATTGAAAAACTGTTAGAGCAGGCATAAGAGTTCATAAAAAATACTATGAGGAATATTCTTTATCGATGGTGATAAGGCATGTTCCTCATTTGTTTTTGTAATACTAGTATTTGGTTTTTGAAATATAAATTCAAAGATTGTATCTATACAATTAACACGTTGATGTGGTAAAATAAAACTGTTTATTCGTAAAATAATAAAAAGGAGTTGATTATACATGAAATTTACAAAGATGCACGGTTGTGGCAATGACTACGTATATGTAAACTGTTTAGAAGAAAAGATCAATAACCCGAATAAAGTGGCAAAATTTATCAGTGACCGGCATTTTGGAATTGGTTCTGATGGAATGATCTGTATCTGTCCATCAGATAAAGCTGATTTTAGAATGGCCATGTATAACTCTGATGGTTCAGAAGGAGCCATGTGCGGAAATGGTGTCCGCTGTATTGCAAAATATGTCTATGATTATGGACTGACAGATAAAACAACGATCACGATCGAGACAAAGGGTGGAATCAAAGAATTAGACCTTACAGTAGAAGACGGTAAAGTGACATGGGTGAAGGTTGATATGGAAGCACCGATCACAAAAGCTTCAAAGATTCCGGCAATCTATGATGATCTTGATGAAGTGATCGATCAGCCAGTGATCGTTGATGGAAAAGAATACAATATCACATGCATCTCTATGGGGAACCCACATGGAGTGGTATTTGTAGATTCTGTTGCAGATATCGACATTGAGAAGATCGGGCCAAAGTTTGAAAATCACCCAATGTTTCCAGATCGTGTGAATACAGAATTTATTGAACTTGTTGATGATAAAACGATCAAGATGCGAGTATGGGAGAGAGGTGCAGGAGAAACTCTTGCATGTGGTACAGGAGCTTGTGCAAGTGCCTATGCATCTTATCTGAATAAGAAAACAGGAAAGAAAGTCTTGGTACATCTTTTAGGTGGGGATCTTCAGATCGAATATGATGATAAGAAGAATACGATCTTTATGACAGGACCAGCAACAACTGTATTTGATGGAGAGATCGATCTTACAGGGATTGACGATTAAGAGTATAGAGACAGAAGAATTATTGGAGATAGAACATGATTTTAAAAGAATTATTAGAACGTTCAGAATATACCCTCGTGCAGGGAAGTGAAGATGTAGAGATTTCTACATTAGTATATGATTCAAGAAAGATTGAAAAAGGCAGTGTATTTGTATGTATCAGCGGAGCAGCCTTTGATGGTCACAAATTTGCAGCACAGGCAGCAGAACTTGGGGCAGCAGCGATCGTTGTAGAGAAAGACGTAGAAGTACCAGAGAGTTTAACTGTGATCAAGTTTAATAATACAAGACTTGCTCTAGCTGAAATGTCAGCAGCATATTTTGGATATCCAGCAGAAGAATTGACAACAATTGGTATTACAGGAACCAAGGGAAAAACAACAACAACCTATATGATCCGTGCAGTTCTGGAACATGCAGGACAGAAAACTGGTCTGATCGGAACTATTGAAACCATCATTGGAGATGAAAAGATTCCATCTGTCAACACAACACCAGAATCTTATATTGTACAGGAGTCTTTCCGTAAGATGGCGGACGCAGGACTTAAAAATGTTGTAATGGAAGTATCTTCTCAGGCATTGATGCTCCATAGAACAAGCGGGTTTGAGTTTGATTACGGAATCTTTACAAACCTTGCAGAAGACCATATCGGGGAAAATGAACATAAAGACATGGATGACTATATCCATTGCAAGAGTTTATTGTTTAAACAGTGTAAACAGGGAATCGTCAATGGGGATGATGATTATGTAGAAAGAATCATCAAAGATCATACATGTGCGATCGAAACATATGGAATGAAGGATACAAACGATGTCTATGCAGAAAATATCACAAGAATTCAGGAACCTGGATACCTTGGAGTAGCATATGACCTCAAAGGGAAACAGGAATACAACGTACATGTAGATATCCCAGGAGACTTTACCGTATATAATTCACTGGCAGCAATCTCTCTTTGCCGTCATATGGGAATTGTCAAAGAAGATGTATTATCTGCATTGAATACAATTCAGGTCAAAGGACGTTTAGAAATCATCAAGACTCCAGGAGATTATACATTAATGATCGACTATGCGCATAACGCTATGAGTTTGGAAAGTCTTTTAACAACGATCCGTAAATATAACCCTAAGAGGATCTACTGCTTATTTGGATGCGGTGGAAACCGTGCAAAAGCAAGACGTTATGAGATGGGAGAAGTATCTTCAAAACTTGCAGATCTTACCGTTGTAACATCTGATAATCCAAGAAATGAAGAACCAATGGATATTATCAATGATATTTTGATCGGGGTTCACAAAGCAGATGGAGAATATGTTACGATCCCAGATCGTAAAGAAGCGATCAAATATTGTATGGAACATGCTGGAGCAGGAGATATTGTTATTCTTGCCGGAAAAGGGCATGAAGACTATCAGGAGATCAAAGGTGTGAAACATCATATGGATGAGAGAGACCTGATCCAGGAAGTCATCGAAGGAAGATAGAATATCTGTCTTTTGAAATATATAAAGAAACGAAGGAGAATTACAAACGTGGAAGCAAGAATTTCAGGAACAACAAAATTATTTGGATTGATCGGTTCACCGGTTGCACATTCCGCATCACCAGCGATGCAGAATTACGGTTTTCAGGCATGTGGAGTCGATGGAGCGTATCTTGCCTTTGATATTAAGGAAGATGAAGTGCCAGAATTCGTAAAATCCATGCGCCTGTTAAATATTCAGGGTTGTAATGTTACAATGCCAAATAAAACAGCAGCAGCTCAGAATATGGATGAATTATCACCAGCAGCAGAATTGATCGGTGCCGTTAACACAATTGTAAACAGAGACGGAAAATTATACGGACATATCACAGATGGTGAAGGTTTTGTTGCGAACTTAAAAGATCACGGAATCGGCGTTGAAGGAAAAGATATTGTAATCTTTGGTGCCGGTGGAGCAGCAACAGCGATTCAGGTGCAGTGTGCATTAGATGGAGCAAAATCTATCACGATCTTTAACCCAAGAGATCCATTTTTCGAGAGAGCTCAGAAGATGGTAGAGAAGATCAAAGCTAAAGTACCAGCATGTCAGGTAGAATTATATGATCTCGATGCAAAAGATACAATGCGTGCAAAGATTGACGCAGCAGATATCTTAGTCAACGGAACATTACTTGGAATGAAACCAAAAGAAGATACAACAGTGATCACTGATACAACAATGTTCCGTGAAGGATTAGTTGTAGCTGATGTTGTATATAATCCAGAAGAGACAAGATTCTTAAGAGAAGCAAAAGAACATGGATGTATCACAGTTCCAGGAAAAGGAATGTTATTATGGCAGGGAGTTGCATCATTCAAATTATTTACAGGAAAAGATATGCCTGTTGATGAAGTAAAAGAAAGATTCTTCCAGGGAGTATAAGATACATAGATCATATATGAAAATTAAAAGATCAGAAACTGCAAATAAGCGGATTTCTGGTCTTTTTTGCTTGTTACTTTCATATACTTTATCAGTCTATAAAGGAGGAACTTATGGATCGATTTAATGTATATAAAGATATGAAAGCAAGGACAAACGGAGAGATTTATATTGGTGTTGTTGGTCCGGTGCGAACAGGAAAAAGTACATTTATCAAACGTTTTATGAATCTGATGGTATTGCCAAATATCGAAGATGAAAATGACAGAAATCGTGCAAATGATGAACTTCCACAATCTTCAAGTGGTAAAACGATCATGACAACAGAGCCGAAATTTGTTCCAAATGAAGCAGTATCAATAAAGACGGAAGAAGGAATCGAATTAAATGTCCGGCTGATCGATTGTGTGGGATATATGGTGGAAGGTGCTACAGGGCACATGGAAGGAGAAGAAGAGAGGCTTGTAAAAACACCGTGGTTTGATTATGAAATACCATTTACGAAAGCAGCGGCAATTGGAACAAAGAAAGTGATCACGGAACATTCTACGATCGGTATGGTTGTAACTTGTGATGGTTCTTTTGGGGAAATTGCAGCAAAACAATATGAGCCAGCGGAAGAAGAAACGATCAAACAGCTGAAAGCGTTGAAAAAGCCATTTGTCGTTTTATTAAATACGATTCATCCATATTCAGAAAGCACAAAGCAGCTAGCGGCTGAAAAGGAAGAAAAATATCAGACAAAAGTGCTGCCAATGAATTTAGAACAGATGAAAAAAGAGGATATTTATGAAATTCTAAAGAGTGTATTGATGGAATTTCCGATTTCATCGATTGGATTTTATGTTCCACGATGGACAGAGATGTTAAAGAAAGATCATCCATTAAAAATGGAATTACTTCAAATGGCCAGAGATGTGATCACAGAAAAAACAACAATGAAAGACATTTATGATGAACAAGAAAAAGAATATGAGTACATAACTGGGCAGAAACTAGAATCCGTTGCAATGGACAGTGGGGAAGTGATCATCACGATAAAAGTTGGGGAAGTGTATTATTACGAATTTTTGAGTGAGACAACAGGGATGGAGATTCGCAATGAATATGAATTTATCAAGATCATGGGAGAATTAGCAAAGAAAAAGAAAGAGTACGAAGAAGTTGGAGAAGCATTGGAAGCAGTAAAACAAAGAGGATATGGTGTTGTGACACCGACGAAAGAAGAAATTGTATTAGAAGAACCGCAGATCGTAAAACATGGAAGTAAATATGGAGTAAAAATTAAGGCAAGCGCACCTTCAATTCACATGATCCGTGCAAATATTTCAACGGAGATCGCTCCGATCGTTGGGGAAGAATATCAGGCAAAAGATCTGATGGACTATATTGAGCAGGGATCAAATCAGCCAGGGGAAAGTATGTGGGATGTCAATATTTTTGGAAAGACGTTAGAACAGTTAGTTGGAGACGGTATGCAGACGAAGGCATTAAAAATGACAGATGAGAGTCAGCAAAAGCTTCAGGATACGATGGAAAAGATCATAAATGAAAGTAATGGCGGTCTTGTCTGTATCATTATCTAAGATCATTGACAAACGGATGGAAAAAGAATATACTTTGATAGACAAAGTGTTTTTTTGATCTGTCATTTATGAGTATAGATCAAGAAGAGAAAAAAAGAAGCGATTAAGATAAGTGGAGTAGTTATGTCTGTAAAAATATTAGGAACAGGAAGTTTTCTTCCAGAAAAATCAGTGAGCAACGATGACCTTTCTAAAGTGATGGATACAAGTGATGAATGGATTTCATCCAGGACAGGGATTCGCAGCAGGCACATTTCAATTGAAGATACAACATCAACGATGGCAGTGAAAGCTGCAAAGAAAGCATTAGAAGATGCAGGGATCAGTGCAGAAGAATTAGATCATATTTTTGTTGCAACATTGTCAGGAGATTATGCAACACCAAGTACGGCTTGTCAGGTACAGAAAGGAATCGGAGCTGTCAATGCGGTCTGTATGGATATCAATGCGGCATGTTCAGGATTCGTTTTTGGGTTAAATACAGCAGTTGCATATGCGAGAGCTGGAATGGGTAAGAAGATGATGATCATTGGGGTTGAGACACTTTCTAAGATTCTTGACTGGAGTGACCGCAGTACTTGTGTATTATTTGGAGATGGTGCAGGATGTGCGATCGTGGAAGCGGATGAAGAAAGAGAAATCTTTATCGATGCAGGATCTGATGGAGCAAAAGGTGATGTTTTAACATGTGAAGAAAGACATTTAAACAATCTCTTAGTAAAAGATGATTCTCCAATGCAACAGGTTGCCATGGATGGGCAGGAAGTATTCAAATTTGCAGCACGTATGGTACCAAAGAGTATTAACAAAGTCCTTGATGAAGCAGGCGTTTCCAAAGAAGAGATTAAATATTTTGTATTACATCAGGCTAACAAAAGGATCATTGAAGCAGCAGCGAGAAGATTGAAGCAGCCAATTGAAAAGTTCCCGATGAATATAGACCGTTGTGCGAATACTTCATCAGCAACGATTCCGATCCTTTTAGATGAGATCAATCAAAAAGGAATGCTAAACCGTGGAGATAAGATTGTCTTAAGTGGTTTTGGTGGTGGACTTACTTGGGGTTCTGTTTATCTTACATGGTAAGAAGTAAACAAATACGATACAAATGAAGATAAAAATAGTCAGCTTTCATATAAGATGATAGGAGTTGACTATTTTTTTATTGCATAGGATTGTATAGGAAATTTCAATGAAATAAAAAATATGAAGTAAGAAGAAAGAATCCTGTAATACAAGATTCTTTTTGAAGTTAAAATATGATATAATGAGTGGATAAGTACAGGAGGGAATTCATGGAATTACAGTTATGGAGAGAAATGCTCACCCCATATGAGCTGGCAGTTGATGAACTTGTGTTAAAGTTTCGACATATTATAAGAGAATACAGGAATGTCGGAAGATATTCACCGATCGAGCAAGTCGATGGACGTGTAAAATCTATCTCAAGTATTTTGGATAAGATGCAGAGAAAGAAGATCAATGTCAATGATGTAGAAAAAGAACTGGAAGATATTGCGGGAATACGTTTGATCTGTCAGTTTGTGGAAGACATTGATCGTGTATTAGAGATCATAGAGAGTCGTTCTGATATGGAGATCAAGAGTCACAAAGACTATATTTCACATTCCAAAGACAGCGGATATCGAAGCTATCATGTGATCATCTATTATGAAGTGAATACGATTTATGGGAAGAAGCGGATACAGGCAGAGATACAGATCCGTACACTTGCGATGAATTTCTGGGCAACCGTGGAACATTCTTTACAGTATAAGTATAAAGGGGATATTCCACAGCATGTGACAGATAAATTATTAGTTGCATCGGATGCGATCGATGTCTTAGATCATGAGATGTCAACAGTTCGTGATGAGATCATGGATGCACAGGATTCATTCCGCAAGAAGTCAAATCTTGTATCTGAGATTCTTCATACGATGCAGAATTTATATAAAGTTGCGAATCGTCATGAAGTGTTAAAGATTCAAGATGAATTTTATAAAATATATGAGACAGGAGATATGGAACGCTTAGAGCATTTTAATAAACAGTTGGATATTATTGCAGAAGGATATCGTGCTCAGAGCATTTCTTAAGAAGAATATGAAATTACCAGAATTATTTGAAGAGAAGATGAGACGTCTGTTGGGCGAGGATTTTTCGGAATATGAGAAGCATTTAGATGATCCTGCATATTATGGGATCAGAGTCAATACACTAAAGATCTCAGTGGAAGACTTTTTGAAGATCTGTCCATTTCATGTAACGAAAGTGCCTTGGACAGATAATGGATTTTATGTGGACAGGGAAGAGAAACCATCGAAACATCCATATTATCATGCTGGATTATATTATATACAGGAACCAAGTGCGATGACACCAGCTTCCTATCTGCCCGTAGAACCGGGAGACCACGTGCTTGATCTGTGTGGGGCGCCAGGTGGAAAGTCAACAGAACTTGGAGCAAAGTTAAAGGGAGAAGGACTCCTGGTATCAAATGATGTCAGTATCTCAAGAACGAAAGCTTTGATCCGTAATATCGAGATGTTTGGAATTCGTAATGATATGATTCTTTGTACGGAAGCTAAATATTTAGTACCATCAATGACAGGATTTTTTAATAAGATCTTAATTGATGCTCCATGTTCTGGAGAAGGAATGTTTCGAAAGGGGAATAATGAGATCAAGAACTGGCAGCAGAAAGGAAGCGAACCTTATGCAAAATTACAGCGAGAAATCGTTGATGATGCGATCAAGCTATTAGCACCAGGTGGTATGCTGCTTTATTCTACCTGCACATTTTCACCAGAAGAAAATGAACAGGTGATCGAATATCTCTTAGAGAAGAACGAAGATCTTTCTCTTGTGCCAATGAAGATGTGTGAAGGATTTGACCACGGACATCCAGAATGGACTTTAACAGGAAGACAAGACATCAAACAATGCATTCGTTTATGGCCGCATAAGATCAAAGGAGAAGGGCATTTTCTTGCCTTATTGAAGAAAGCAGACGGAGAACAGCCAACGTTCAAATACGAAAAGATCAAGAAAGTAAAACTGACACCAGAGACAGAAGAATTCTTCAAAAACTGTAAGATGGATATTGATTGGAGTCATGTCAGAGAACATCAAGGAAAATTGTTTTACCTAAAAGAAGATATTCCAGAGATGAAGAAGGTAAGAGTTCTAAGGAAAGGTCTTTATCTAGGAGAGATGAAAAAAGGAAGATTCGAACCGAGCCAGTCATTTGCAGTAGCGTTGGCTGCCAGTGAGTATGAACCATATCTTTCTTTTGACATTGATGATGAGAATACGATCAAATATTTAAAATGTGAGACTTTAGATGTAGATACAAATACCGAAGGAATTCATCTGGTTGGAACAAATGAATTTCCGTTAGGATGGGCGAAGATTAAAAAAGGACGACTGAAGAATAAGTATTCTTCCAGCTGGAGATGGTTATAATGGCAAAGAAAACCAGATTAGATAAATTTTTGTGTGACAGTTTAAATATGACAAGAAAAGAAGCAAAAGAGTCTGTCAAAAAGGGCAAAGTTGTGGTGAATGGAGAAGTGATGAAGAAACCAGAATATAAGGTGGATGCAGAACAAGATCAGGTAGAATTTGACCACAAACTGCTTCAATTTGAACAGTTCCATTATCTGATGTTACATAAACCACAAGGGGTTGTATCTGCAACGAAGGATCATCATGATCAGACCGTACTCGATCTGATCCATGAAGATTACAAAGACAGATTGTTCCCTGTAGGAAGATTGGATAAAGATACAGAAGGGCTATTATTATTAACAGATGATGGAATGCTGGCACATGAACTTCTTTCCCCAAGGAAACATGTGGATAAAGTGTATTTTGCAAAAGTTTCAGGACAGTTTGGTGAGAACGAGATCGACAGATTCAAAGAAGGTCTGGATATTGGCAATGGGGAAAGATCAAAACAAGCAAGACTTCAGATCCTTAAAGCCGATGCACAGAGATCAGAGGTTCTGATCACGATCACGGAAGGGAAATTTCATCAGGTAAAACGGATGGTAAAAGCTGTTGGAAGCGAAGTACTGTATTTAAAAAGGCTGTCAATGGGATCATTAAAATTAGATGAAGAGTTAAAACTTGGAGAATACCGAAGATTAACGCAGGCAGAGTTACAAGAACTAAAGGAGCATAGGAGATAAATGTTAGAGAATAAAAAAGCAGTGATCTTTGATCTTGATGGGACATTAGTTGATTCCATGTGGATCTGGAGAGAGATTGATATTCGTTTCTTAGGAAAATATGGACTGGAAGTTCCGCAGGGGTTAAATGATAAATTAGAGGGATATAGTTTTCATGAAACAGCAGTTTATTTTAAGGAACATTTTCCGTTGCCACTTACGATCGAAGAGATCATGGGAACATGGAATCGCATGGCTTCCGAAATCTATATCAATGAAATCCGTTTAAAAGAGGGCGTGAAAGAATTTATCGAGTTGTTAAAAAAAAGGAATATGAAACTGGGAATCGCAACAAGCAATTCAAGAAAGCTGGCGAAAGATTGCTTAAGATCCAATGGGATTTTAGATGCATTTGATTATATCTGCACATCCGATGAAGTTCCAAGAAGTAAGCCAGAACCAGATGTTTATTTGCATGCAGCAAAGATGATCGATACCAGACCAAAGGATGCATTGGTCTTTGAAGATATTCCATATGGAATTTTGGCAGGGAAACGTGCAGGAATGGAAGTGTGCGCAGTGAAAGATCCATATTCTCAAGGATCAGTGAAAGAAAAGAAAGAAATTGCAGATTATTATATTAATACATATTATGATATACTAGATGGAACCTATGAGATATTAAAGAAATAACAGATGCCAGGAGAAAGGATGATCATATGAGAAATATCGCATTGGTAACCGGAGCATCTTCCGGAATGGGAAAAGAATTTGTCCGTGAGATCGCAAAGAAATACAAAGGTCTCGATGAGATCTGGGTTATTGCAAGAAGAAAAGACAGATTAAGAGAACTAAAGAAAGAAATCGTCGGAACAAGAGTCCGGATGCTTCCGTTAGATCTTACGAAAGAAGAAAGTTTTGAACGACTTACAAAAGTTCTTGCAAAAGAACAGCCAGACGTAAGAATTCTGGTAAATGCTTCGGGGTATGGAATTTCTGGTCCTTTTGAGTTTCAGACAGAAGAAGATGCGTCTGGAATGGTTCGTTTAAATTGTGAAGCGCTGACAAGAGTGACTTATCTGGTGCTTCCATATTTAAGAAGGGGATCTTTTATCTATCAGATCGCATCTTCTGCTGGATTTGCACCACAGCCTGGTTTTACTGTTTATGCAGCAACCAAAGCATATGTGAAAAGTTTCTCGATTGCACTGCGTCAGGAATTATCATGGAGAGAGATCAAAGTGACCGCTGTATGTCCAGGACCAGTAAAAACAGAGTTTTTTGACCGTGCATATGAACAGGAAGAGATGAAATTTTACAAGAAATTCGTAATGGCAGATCCAAAGAAAGTTGTAAGAAAAGCAATCCGTGATGCAAGAAAAAATAAAGCAGTATCTGTTTATGGGATGACGATGAAAGTAACCAGGATCATCTGCAAACTTCTTCCTGGAAGATGGATCGCAAAAATCATGGGTAAATAAGGATATAAAATGAGAGAATTAAACATAACGACAAGAGAAGAAGGACAGAGATTAGATAAGATTCTTTCGAAATATTTAAATAAAGCTCCAAAGAGTTTTGTATACAAGATGCTTCGAAAGAAAAATATCAAGTTAAACGGCAAAAAAGCAACGGGAAATGAGAAATTATCCCAAGGAGATCAGGTGTGTATTTATCTTGCAGAAGATACGATCAACAAGTTTCGCGAAGAAGTGAAAGCAGGAAAACAAAAGATCAAACTTGATATTTTATATGAAGATGAGAATGTCATTATGGTCAACAAACCATGGGGGATTTTATCACAAAAATCAAAACCAGAGGATATTTCCATCAATGACCAGATCATCCCATATGCAGTGAATCAAGGGTTAATCAGTGAAAAGGAATTGCAGGTAGTAAAACCATCGATTTGTAACCGATTGGACCGCAATACAACAGGAATCATCATTTGTGGGATTTCGATGGAAGGATTACAGACGATGGCAGAAATGCTAAAACATCGTGATATGGAAAAATACTATCTTTGCATTGTAAAAGGAAAGCTTGAAAGATCACAAAAAGTCAGTGCCTATTTAAAGAAAGACGAAAAAACAAACAAGGTAAAGGTATCAAAACAGGAGATCACAGGAGCAAGCCATATTGAAACAGCTTATGAACCAGTGACATCAAATGATGAATTTACACTATTGAAAGTCAAACTGATCACAGGAAAGACTCATCAGATCCGAGCACATCTTGCAAGCATTGGACATCCGTTGATCGGAGATTTTAAGTATGGTGATAAAAAGATCAATCAGGAGATGAAGCAGAAATTTGGATTAAAAGACCAGCTGCTTCATTGCACAGAGATTGTTTTTCCGCAGGATATGAAGACATGTAAAAATCTATCCGGGAAGAAAATTCAAGCACCGCTTCCAAAGCGATTTGAAATGATCAAAAATGACTTGTTTGGGAGAGAGTAGTCATGGCAGAAGATAAATGGAATGTAAAGGGACTTCGAGGATCGGTCCTTGAGGAGTTGATCAATTATACGAATGAAAAATATCGCCAGCAGAAACTTGCCCTTGTACAGAAAATACCAACATCGATCAAACCAGTCAGATTTGATAAGACAAAACGCCATATCACACTTGCTTATTTTGATCAGAAAAGTACTGTTGATTATATCGGGGTCGTACAGGGGATTCCTATTTGTTTTGACGCGAAAGAATGTGCAAAAGATATATTCCCGCTTCAGAATATTCATGAACATCAGGTAGAGTTTATGAGACAGTATGAAGAACAAGGCGGTATTAGTTTTCTTTTGATCTATTTTACATCAAGGCATGTCTGCTATTATATGTCATTTCAGGAGATGATGAAGTACTGGGATCGTGCAAAAGAAGGCGGAGTCAAGCATTTTAAATATGAAGAATTAGACATAGGATTTTTTGTTCCGTTAAAGCAGGGAATGATCCTTCATTATCTGGAATGTCTGCAAAAAGTATTAGAGCAAAAAGATCAATAAGATTCGTGTCGAAAACATTGACGAGAAGCGAAATTTTGCGTATAATATAACATTGACGAAAAAGAAAAGCTGTGGATTTTAAACCGCGGCGCAGAAAAGGATAGATTTTATGATCAGAAGCATGACAGGATTTGGACATGGGGAAGTGTCCAATGACAAGAATCAGAAGGTCACAGTGGAGATGAAATCCGTCAACCACAGATATTGTGACATCTCATTAAAACTTCCCAAGAAATTAGCCATGTTTGAGGCGAATATCCGTAATATCATGAAAGAATACGCAAGTCGTGGAAAGATTGATATTTATGTGTCTTATGAAGATTTGTCAGAGACAGCGGTAAGTCTTCATTATAATCAGGCAATGGCAGAAGAATATATGCAGGTATTTAAAAAGATGCAGGAAGATTTTAACATTGAAACCAAGATCACTGCAGAAGCCCTCGCCAAATATCCAGAAGTTGTAACAATTGAGGAAGTACAGCAAGATGAAGAAGTATGGTGGGAGTTGCTAGAAGCTGCATTAAGACAGGCTGCGGAGAAGTTTGTAGAGACAAGAACAATTGAAGGAGCAAACCTTAAGAGAGATCTTTTAGGCAAACTTGATCAGATGGCAGCAGATGTGGCGTTCATTGAGGAACGTTCTCCACAGATCATTGCGGAATACAGAAGCAAATTAGAAGAAAAAGTGAAAGAATTTTTAGAAGACTCAACGATCGAAGAAAACAGGATCGCAGCAGAGGTTACATTGTATGCAGATAAGATTGCTGTTGATGAGGAAATCGTAAGATTGCAAAGTCATATCAGTTCTATGACAGATGTGTTGGAAAGCGATGAAAGCATCGGAAGAAAACTTGATTTCATGGCACAGGAGATGAACAGAGAAGCGAATACGATCTTATCCAAATCAAGTGATGTCGATCTTGCGGATCATGCGATCGAACTGAAGACGAATGTTGAGAAAGTAAGAGAGCAGATTCAGAACATAGAGTAAGATAAGAAGGGAAAGATCATGGAAAAGAGAGGTTCATTACTGGTGATCTCCGGATTTTCCGGAGTTGGAAAAGGAACGGTGGCAAAGAAACTGGTAGAAAAATACGGATATAGTTTATCAATTTCTGCAACAACAAGACAACCAAGAGAAGGTGAAGTTGATGGCAGAGAGTATTTTTTCAAGACCGTGGATGATTTTAAAAATCTGATCGATTATAATGGATTTATTGAATATGCCAGATATGTGGACAATTATTATGGAACGCCAAGAAAGTTTGTGGAAGATGAACTTGCCGCAGGACATAATGTAATCTTAGAGATTGAGGTGCAGGGTGCATTTAATATTAAGAAACAATATGAGGATGCATTGTTGATCTTTATCACAGCACCAAGTGCAGCTGCGATCAAAGAACGCTTAGTAGGCAGAGGCACAGAATCAGAGGAAGTGATCAATAAACGTTTAAATCGCGCCAAAGAAGAGTCAGAAGACATGGATAAATATGATTATATCGTGATCAATGATCAGGTAGAAGACTGCGCGGATCGAATTCATGCCATTGTACAGGCAAAAGAATGCCTGCTTGGAAATAATCTTAAGTTTATAGAAGCAACAAAAAAAGAATTAGAACAGCTATAGGAGGAATTATTATGTTACATCCATCATATACAGAATTAATGAAGGTCATCAACGGTGACAGTGAAGAAGAGAAAGTTATCTCAAGCCGTTATTCTATCGTGCTTGCAAGTGCAAAGAGAGCAAGACAGATCATCGCAGGAGATATGCCATTAGTAGAAGAAAAAGATGGTGCGAAACCATTATCTACAGCTGTTGAAGAACTTTGGGAAGAAAAAGTTAAGATTCTCGGAGATGACGAAGAAGCAGAAGAATAGAAACAGTAAGGAAAATAAAACAGGGTGCTTAGGAATTCCTAAACACCCTTATTTGTACAGACAGGGAGTTTTTTATGGACATTATTTTGTTACTTAAAACCGTATTACTTGGAATTGTTGAGGGGATTACGGAATGGTTACCAATCAGTAGTACAGGACATTTGATCTTAGCAGATGAATTTATCAAGTTAAACATGACAAGTGATTTTAAGGAAATGTTTGATGTTGTGATTCAGCTAGGTGCGATCATGGCAGTCGTTGTTTTATATTTTCATAAACTGAATCCTTTTTCACCGAAGAAAAATCATAGTGAGAAGATGGATACGATCATTTTATGGACAAAGGTAATTCTTGCGGTATTTCCAGCAGCAATTATTGGAGTTTTGTTTGATGACTGGTTGAACGATCATTTTTATAATCCACCAGTTGTAGCAGCAATGCTGATCATCTATGGAGTTTTATTTATCATCATCGAGAACCGCAACAAACGAAGCAGAAGAAGACCAATGAATGATCTTTCCAGATTATCTTATGGAATGGCACTTGGAATCGGTGTATTTCAGGTATTGGCATTAATTCCGGGTACATCTAGATCTGGTGCAACGATTCTTGGAGGAATCTTACTTGGATGTTCTAGAACAGTTGCTGCTGAATTTTCATTTTTCTTAGGGATTCCTGTGATGTTTGGAGCAAGTTTATTAAAGATTGTGAAGTTTGGCCTTGCATTTACATCAACACAGCTGATCGTACTGATCGTTGGAATGGTTGTATCCTTCCTTGTATCAATCGTAGCGATCAAATTCTTACTTGGATATATTAAGAAGAATGACTTTAAAGCATTTGGTGTATACCGAATCATACTCGGTCTGTTAGTGATCGTGTATTTTGCATTCATCAAATAAGGAGTTTGTAAAACATGGATAAGAATTTATTTCTAAAGAATATGGAAGAGATGATCCAGATCGCAAAGACGAATGGTAATCAGATCGACCACAAAGAATTATTAGATTATTTTAGCGATTATGAATTAAATGAAGAAGCACAAAAACTTCTGATCGCAAGTTTTGTAGAAGCTGGGATCCGCGTTCTGGGTGTTGATGAAGCACAGATCGTTGCAGAAGAAGAGGCGAAAGAAAAAGCGGATGTTTCAGAAGAAGAACAAGGTGCGATCCGATTCTATGAAGAAGAATTAGAACAGATGGATCTTCCGGGGGAAGAAGAACAAAAAGAACTGATCCATGCATGGCTTGTAGAGAAAGGTGATGGGGAAGCTGTGATTGAAAGTTTTCTTCCACAGATTCTTGAAATAGCAAGAACACATATGGGGAAAGGTGTCTTATTTGGAGATCTCGTACAGGAAGGTAATATTGGCCTTTTAGAAGCAATGGCAATCTATCAGGGAGAAGATGCAGACGGATTTCTGGCACATGCAAAGAGAGCGGTAGAAGATTCTATTTTAGATGCGATCGCAATGCAGAGAGGCTCTGACAGTGTGGGAGAAGCGATGGCGATCAAGGCAAACCGCTTAGACGATGCATCTACCTTTTTATCAAAAGAACTTGGAAGAGAACCAAAGATCGAAGAACTGGCAAAATATCTTTCTATGACAGAAGAGGAAGTCAAAGAGGTTATGAAGATATCTCTAGATGCCCTTTCTGTGATGGAAGCTGATATCAAACAGTCATAGAAGAAACAAATAGCATATTGAATGGAACGCTTTGTGAAAGCAGATGGGAGGGCTGATCTTATGAATATCCGAGAAAAACAAGAACAGACAGAGATGGAATTATTAAGTCCGTATGCGACACAAAGCATCCATACAAAAGGAAGAAAAAAGCCTGAGGTGGAATGTGAGATAAGAACCTGTTTCCAAAGGGATCGGGATCGAATCGTCCATTGCAAGGCTTTTCGCCGTTTAAAAGATAAGACACAGGTATTTTTATCTCCAGTTGGCGACCATTATCGAACAAGATTAATGCATACTTTGGAAGTATCGCAGAATGCCAGAACGATCGCAAGAGCATTAGATCTCAATGAGACATTGACAGAAGCGATCGCACTTGGACATGACCTTGGGCATACACCGTTTGGACATGCAGGAGAACGAGTGTTAAATGAGATGAATCCAGAAGGATTTAAGCATAATGAACAAAGTGTCAGGGTCGCTCAGTGTCTGGAGAAGAATGGACAGGGATTAAATCTTACATGGGAAGTCTTAGATGGAATGAAAAATCATTCAATGCACAGCATACCGCATACATTAGAAGGAAAGATTGTACGACTGGCAGACAAAATTGCATATATCAACCATGATATTGACGATTCCGTACGGGCAAAGGTTCTAAGAGAAGAAGATCTTCCAAAAGAATTTACGGAAGTCCTTGGAACAACATATCGGGAACGGATCAATACGATGGTGCTTGATATTGTAAAACATAGTGAGAATCTGAAGGATATTGTGATGTCAAAAGAAGTAAGAGATGCCATGATCGGTCTTCGAAAGTTTATGTTTGAGAGAGTTTATGAAGAACCGAATACGAAGAAAGAAGAAGACAAGATCAAGAATATCATTGGTCCGTTATATGAGTATTATCTGATACATGTTGAGCAATTGCCAGAATATAATAAGAAGATGATCGATAAACCAGAAGATGTACCTGTGGCAGTTTGTGACTATATCGCTGGGATGACAGACCATTTTGCAATTGAGAAATACACTGAGATTTTTATCCCCAAATTTTTTATGCAAAAATAAAGGGAAATAAAAAAAGGTGTAGAATAATAATATATAGAGGGATTTTTTAAGGAGGGACAAGCGTTGATTTATGGTGAAGAAATCATAGAAGAGGTGCGAAGCCGGAACGATATTGTTGATCTGATCTCGACGTATGTATCGTTGAAGAAAAAAGGTAGTTCTTATTTCGGTTTGTGCCCGTTTCATAATGAAAAATCGCCCTCTTTTTCTGTGAGCCGAGATAAACAGATGTATTACTGCTTTGGCTGCGGAGCCGGAGGCAATGTTTTTACATTTTTAATGGAATATGAGAATTTTTCTTTTCCGGAGGCATTAAAATATCTGGCAGAGAGAGCTGGGATGGAACTTCCGGAAGAGGAATTGAATGAAGAAGCCAAACGAACGATGGATGAGAAAGCCAGGATTCGGGAGATGAATAAACTTTCAGCCAATTATTTCTATTATCTGCTTCACAGCAAGCGGGGACAGAAAGGGCTTGCATATTTAAAAGACCGAGGGATCACAGATGCTACGATCAAACACTTTGGTCTTGGATATGCTGATATTTATAATGATGACCTGTATCGATTCTTGAAGAGCAAGGGATACAGCGATGAAGATTTGAAAGATTCAGCTTTGGTGACGATCGATGAAAGACGTGGTGGAAGTGATAAGTTCTGGAACAGAGTGATGTTTCCGATCATGGATGTGAACAACCGCGTGATCGGCTTTGGAGGCAGAGTCATGGGAGATGGTTCGCCCAAATATTTAAATTCAAAAGAAACCAAATTATTTGACAAAAGCCGTAATCTTTACGGATTGAATTTTGCAAGAAGTTCAAGAAAGAAAGAGATTATCTTGTGTGAAGGATATATGGATGTTATTTCCATGCATCAGGCAGGATTTACAAATGCAGTTGCAGCGCTTGGGACTGCATTTACAAGTGGTCATGGGGCACTACTTAAGAGATATACAGAGAATGTCATCTTGTCATTTGACAGTGATGAAGCGGGGCAGCGAGCGATATTGCGAGCGATACCGATCTTGAAAGAAGCAGGACTTACGGTTCGTGTCCTTGATCTGACTCCGTATAAGGATCCCGATGAATTTATCAAAGGATTAGGAGCACAGGCACTGGAAGAACGAATCAGAAAAGCAATGAGTAGTTTTATGTTTCAGGTAAAAGTAGCCGCAGGAAGATATGATCAGGACGATCCAGAATCGAAGACACAGTTTCAACATGAAGCGGCCAAACTTTTGGCAACGATCGAAGAACCGTTAGAACGCAAGAATTATATTGAAGCTGTTTCAAGAGAATATTATATCGGAGCAAAAGATCTGGAAGATCTTGTGAATTATTATGGGACTTCTGGATACAGCAGTGCTCAGAGACAGCAGACAACACCGCGTCAGCAGGAGAGACGTCTGCAGATGAGTGAGGCAAAAGAAGAGAAGAAGAAACAGCCGCAGAAACTATTATTGACATGGATGGTCAATGAACCACAGTTATTTGAGAAACTTGATGGAATTATAGGACCCGATGATTTCTATGAACAGATTTACCATGGAGTGGCATTATTGCTTTTCAAACAATATGAAGAAGAGAAAGCAGTGATTCCAGGAAAGATATTAAATCAGTATACGGATCTCGATGATCAGAAGAAGATCGCAGAATTATTTAACACAACATTGAAGATCAGTCCATCAGCGGAAGATCGAGATAAGGCGTTGAATGATATCGTGCGAAGGGTTAAGGAAGACAGCATTGAACAACAGATGAACGCAACAAATGATATTTTGAGATGGCAGGACCTGATCAAGGAGAAAGCAAACCTTGCGAAACTGCATATTTCACTATAGGTTGGTTAAAATAGGAAGAGAAGAAAGGGACGAATTATGGAAGGTACAATGGAACAGTTCACCGAGAAACTTGCAGGTCTGGTGGAATTAGGAAAAAAGAATAAAAACTTTTTGGAGTATGCACAGCTTGATTCATATTTCAAAGATATGAAATTAAATTCCGATATGATGGAAGCAATCTATGATTATCTGGAACAAAATGGAATCGATGTGCTGACTCTTGCCGCAGTTGCAGACGATGATGAAGATCTCGATGATCCAATCGATGATGAAACAGAAATTGCTGTTCCTGATGGTGTCAGCATTGAAGATCCAGTTCGTATGTATTTAAAAGAGATTGGTAAAGTACCACTTCTTAGTGCAGACGAAGAGATCAAACTTGCACAGAGAATGGAAGAAGGGGATGAAGCAGCGAAGAAGAAACTGGCAGAAGCCAACCTTCGTCTGGTTGTAAGTATCGCAAAACGTTATGTTGGACGTGGAATGCTCTTCCTTGACCTGATTCAGGAAGGAAATTTAGGTCTTATTAAAGCGGTAGAGAAGTTTGATTATCGCAAAGGATATAAATTCAGTACTTATGCGACATGGTGGATCCGTCAGGCAATCACAAGAGCGATCGCTGACCAGGCAAGAACCATTCGTATTCCAGTGCATATGGTAGAAACGATCAACAAACTGATCCGTGTATCCAGACAGCTTCTTCAGGAACTTGGAAGAGAACCATCTCCAGAAGAAATCGCAGCTGAGATGGATATTCCAGTGGAAAGAGTTCGTGAGATCTTAAAGATTTCTCAGGAACCAGTATCATTAGAAACACCAATTGGTGAAGAAGAAGACAGTCATCTTGGAGACTTCATTCAGGATGAAAATGTACCAGTGCCAGCGGATGCAGCAGCATTTACACTGTTAAAAGAACAGTTAGATGAAGTACTTGGAACATTGACAGAGAGAGAACAGAAAGTCTTAAGATTACGTTTTGGATTGGATGACAGCAGAGCAAGAACTCTGGAAGAAGTTGGAAAAGAATTTAACGTTACAAGAGAACGTATCCGTCAGATCGAAGCAAAAGCATTGCGTAAGTTAAGACATCCAAGCCGCAGCAGAAAGTTAAAAGATTATTTAGATTAAGGTATGATTATGGAATTATCAAAGAGATTAGAAACGATCGCATCTTTTGTCACAGAAGGTTATGTAGTGGCAGATATCGGGACAGATCACGGATACATACCAATCTATTTAACAAGCAATGGAAACTGCCCGAGAGCCTATGCGATGGATGTAAATAAAGAACCATTAAACCGCGCTAAAGCACATATTGAAGAAGAGAATGCAGGAGAGGTTGTATCCTGCATTCTTTCTGATGGATTACATGAATTACCACAAGATGACGTAGATTCTATTGTGATCGCAGGAATGGGAGGAGATCTGGTTGTCAGAATCTTAGAGCAGGACTTTGATAAATTAGCGAATGTAAAAGAACTGATCTTATCCCCACAGTCTCATTTAGAGCGAGTGAGACATTTCTTAAATGATCATGGATTCCGGATTTTAGAAGAGGAATTCTTAAAAGAAGATGGAAAATACTATGTTGTGATCCGTGCAGTTCATGGAAAACAGCAGTATGACAAAGAGTGTTTTTATCGTTTCGGAGAAGAACTGATCCTTGCTAAACATCCAGTACTTCTTGAATATTTAGATCAGGAATATGTCAAATATTCAAAGATCAAAGAAAGTCTTACAGACGATTCAAAAGAACACATCAGAAGACGAAAAGAAGAAGTGGAAGATTTACTTGGAGATATCACGGAGGCACTTTGTTATTATGAATTGTAGAGAACTGATCACATTTTTAGAAACAGAAGTTCCGTTAGAGACAGCAGAAGGCTGGGATAATCCGGGATTTCTTGTTGGAGATAAAGATAAAGAGATAAAGAAAGTTTTAGTTGTATTAGATATCACAAATGAAGTCGTAGATTATGCGATCGATCAAAAAGCAGATTTTATCCTTGCGCATCATCCGATTATTTTTTCAAAGATCAACAAATGCACGAGTGATGATTTTCTTCAGAAGAAATTATTAAAACTGATCCGCCACGATATATGTGCATATGGAATGCATACATGTTACGATGTCTGCAGAATGGGAGATCAAGTAGCAGATCGCTTGAATCTGAAGGTAATACAGGGACCAGTTGAGCTATCTAAAAGCCACAATGAGAAAGCGTTTGGAAAAGGAATAGGGATTGTTGCCAGGATTGAAGATGAGATCAGTGTTGGAGAATACGCAAAGAAAGTAAAAGAAGCATTTTCTTTGGAAAATGTCATGGTATTTGGAGATCCAGATACAAAGATCTCTAAACTTGCAATTGTTCCAGGATCAGGAAGAAGCATGGTTATTGAAGCGAAAAATACAGGAGCAGAAGTATTTATAACTGGAGATATCGGGCATCATGAGGGCCTTGATGCAATTGATATGGGCATGTGTGTGATCGATGCTGGACATTATGGACTGGAACAGGTATTTATCGATGATATGAAAGATCTGATCAGGACTCATTTCAGTGATATGAATGTGATCACATATAAAGCAGGAAGCCCTTATAAAGTTGTTTAAATAGAGTAGTTATATAAAAAGGAAGTGATGGCGTATGATCAAAGTCACAGTGAATCAAAGCATTTATGAAGTAAAAGAAGGAACAACACTTTCTGATCTTGCGAAACAGGTGCAGCAGCCTCAGGAGCCGATCATTTTGCTTGCCTATATGGATGGAAAGTTAAAAGAGTTGTTTACTCCTATGACAAAAGATTGCCATGTGCGTTTTGTGACATTAAAAGAACAGGCAGGCTATATGGCATATAAACGAACCGCTACACTTATGTTTTTGAAAGCATGCGAAGATCTGCTTGGAACTGGTGCAACGACAAAGATCGCATTAGATTATTCAATCGGAAATAGTATTTTTTGCGATTTCCTGGAAGATCGTGTGATAGATGATGCTTTTGCGCAATCCATTCAAAAACGTATGGAAGAGCTAGCCAAAGCGAATCTTCCGATCACAAAAAGATCGTTAGACACAGATCAGGCTGCAAAATATTTTGACAGAATAGGTCTTATGGGAAAGAAAGAATTATTTCAGTTCCGCAGGGAATCAAAGACGAATATTTACTCGTTAGATGGATATGATAATTATTTTTATGGATATATGGCACCATCGACAGGATATATTCCAGCATTTTTGGTGTCTGCATATCAGCATGGGGTAGTGCTTCAGATTCCAAAAAGGAAACAGACTGAGGAAATCGTACCATTTACACCACAGCCAAAACTTTTCCATGTGATGCAGCGTTCTAGAGAATGGACGAAAACGATGGGTGTTGACACGGTAGGTGCCCTAAATGATGAAATCACACATGGAAATATCAATCATTTGATCTTGTTACAAGAAGGATTGCAGGAAAAACTGCTTGCAGATATTGCGGATGAGATTGTAAGCAAGAATAAGAGAATCATCCTGATCGCAGGGCCGTCATCCTCAGGGAAAACGACATTTTCCCACAGATTGTCTATTCAGCTTGAAATTGCTGGATTAACACCACACCCAGTTTCTATGGATGATTATTTCTTAGACAGGGAATTATCTCCAAAAGATGAAAATGGAAATTATAATTTTGAGACGATCGCATCATTGGATGTGGATCTTTTGACAAAACATATCAATCAATTGCTAGATGGAGAAGAGATTGATGTGCCAAGTTATAACTTTATTTCAGGAAAAAGGGAATATCGCGGACATAAATTAAAGATTGGAGAAAAAGATGTTCTGGTCATGGAAGGAATCCATGGATTAAATGGTACTCTTACGAATGAAATACCTGAAGATGCAAAATATAGAATCTATGTCAGTGCGTTGAATCAGATCAACTTGGATGAGCATAATAGAATCCCAAGTTCTGACGGAAGATTACTGCGAAGGATCGTGCGAGATGCCATGACAAGAGGAAATGATGCGAGAGAGACGATCTCCAGATGGGATTCTGTTAGAAAGGGAGAAGAAGACAATATTTTCCCATATCAGGAAGAAGCAGATGTGATGTTTAATTCAGCACAGATCTACGAGATCGCAGTCTTAAAACAATATGCGGAGCCTTTGTTATTTGCGGTTCCAAAAGATTGTCCAGAGTATCAGGAAGCAAAAAGACTATTAAAATTTTTAGAATATTTCTTAAATATTCCAAGCGAAGCAATTCCAAAGACATCTCTTTTAAGAGAATTTATCGGTGGTAGTTGCTTTGATGTGTAAGATATGATATAATAATTGGCGCTTAGTCGGACAAATGGTCGCGCCGTTTCAGACGAAAGGGAAACGGTGAGGAAAGTCCGGGCTTCACAGGGCAGGATGCCGGATAACGTCCGGTAGGGGCAACCCTCAAGCTAGTGCAACAGAAATATACCGCCACGTAAGTGGTAAGGGTGAAATGGTAAGGTAAGAGCTTACCGCCTGGCTGGTAACAGGCAGGGCATATGTAAACCTCATCCGAAGCAAGACCGAGATGAAAACGATAGATCGGCCCGATCTGTTTTCAGGTGGGTCGCTGGAGCTTGCTGGTAACAGTAAGTCGAGATAGATGACCATTCAATGACATAACCCGGCTTATCGTCTGGCTAAGCATTATGAATAAGAATGATAGAGAAGTTGTAAGAGAATTATAGAGCTTACAGCTTCTTTTTTTATACAAAAAAGTGCTTTTACAAGTTTTTTCAGAGAACAGAGAAAATCCTGAAAGAAATTGCAGATACAGGCAGAAAAATGATGAAAAAATGGCTAATTTAAATTATTTATGAAAGAACTTTCAAAACAATCAATAAAACTTGAAATTAATTTTAAAACAGATATACTAAAGATAACGAAAGCAGACAAGGGAGGAATTAAAATGAATCCGAAAGTTGAGAATTTAAAAGGAAAACTGATCGTATCCTGTCAGGCATTGCCAGATGAACCATTGCATTCTTCTTTCATCATGGGAAGAATGGCACTTGCAGCAAAACAGGGTGGAGCATCTGGAATCCGTGCAAATACACCAGAAGATATCAAAGAGATCAAAACACAGGTAGATCTTCCAGTAATCGGAATCATCAAGAGAAATTATGATGATTGTGAGATCTATATCACACCAACGATCAAAGAGATTGATGAATTAATGGAAGCCAAGCCAGAGATCATAGCATTAGATGCAACCATCTCAAGCCGTCCAAATGGACAGACACTGGATGAATTTTTCCATGAGATCAAAGAAAAATATCCAGATCAATTATTGATGGCAGATTGTTCTACGATTGAAGAAGCACTTCATGCAGATGAATTAGGATTTGATTTTATCGGAACAACAATGGTTGGATATACAAAACAAAGCAGCAACCTTAAGATTGATGAAAATGATTTTGAGATCTTAAGAACGATCCTTTCCAAAGTAAAACATCCAGTAATCGCAGAGGGAAATATCAATACACCAGCAAAGTTAAAGAGAGTTTTAGAACTGGGAGCGTTTTGTGCAGTTGTAGGTTCAGCAATCACAAGACCACAGCTTATCACAAAATCATTTGCAGATGCCATCAAATAAACGCATTTAAAAAGGATCATGTATGGATTATTATGTAAAATCGGTCATACCGGTCATAGAATCAAATTATGAAAATTTCACAGCACTGGAAAAAAATATTGCGGATTTCTTTATGAAAAATGAAGAAAAAATGGATTTTTCAGCAAAAGAAATCGCAAAACACTTGTTTGTTTCAGAAGCTTCGTTATCAAGATTTGCAAAAAAATGTGGATTTCGAGGCTATCGAGAATTTATTTATCAATATGAGGAATCATTTGAAGAGAAAAATAAAGAACTCACGGGGCATACAAGAACCGTGTTAAATATGTACCAGGAGTTGTTAAATAAGACATACAGCCTGATGGACGAAGCGCAGATCGTAAGGATCTGTGAGAAATTAGGACAGGCAAAGAGAGTGTTCGTATGTGGGAAAGGAAGTTCCGGCCTTGCAGCGAGAGAAATGCGCCTTCGTTTTATGAGAATTGGAGTAGATATCAATTCGATTCAAGATCCAGATCTGATGAGGATGCAGGCAGTATTCCAAAAGGAAGGTTGTCTTGTGATCGGGATCAGTATCAGTGGAGAGAGTGAAGACGTTTGTTATCTGTTAGAAGAATCAAAAAAACGAGGAGCAGACACAATTTTAATTACGGGAAAAAATAAGGATGACTATGAGGATATCTGTGACGAATTAGTCTTGATCGCATCAAGAAAATATTTAGATCATGGAAATGTTATATCCCCACAGTTTCCGATCCTTATTATGTTAGACCTTATATATTCTTACTATTTAGAACACGATAAAAAGAAAAAAGAAACCATGCACGATGACACTGTGCGCGCATTAAAAGGAGAAAGATCATGAGAATCATCAAAACAAAATCATACGAAGAAATGAGTAAAAAAGCAGCAAACATCATTGCATCTGTAGTCACATTAAAGCCAGACTGCATGTTAGGACTTGCAACAGGATCATCACCAATCGGAACATATGATGAATTAGTAAAGAAATATGAAGCAGGAGATCTTGACTTCTCAGAAGTTACAACAGTAAACTTAGACGAGTACAAAGGATTACCAAAAGAAAATGAACAGAGCTATTACTATTTCATGCATGAATATTTATTTGATAAAGTAAATATCGATCCAGAAAAAACATATCTTCCAGATGGAACAAACTTAAACAGTGAAGAGGAAGCAGCACGTTATGAAGCATTGGTACAGTCTTTAGGAACGGTTGATCTTCAGTTATTAGGATTAGGAAGAAACGGACATATTGGATTCAACGAGCCAGGGGATCATTTTGAAGATGGAACACACTGCGTAGACTTAAAAGAAAGCACGATCGAAGCAAACAAACGCTTCTTTGAATCAGCAGATGATGTACCAAAACAGGCATACAGCATGGGAATCGGAACGATCATGCGTTCTAAAAAGATCTTATTAGTAGTCAGCGGAGAAGAAAAAGCACAGGCATTAAAAGACAGCATCTATGGACCAGTCACACCAGAAGTCCCAGGATCTATCTTAAGATTCCATCCAGATGTAACAATTATTGCAGATGAAGCAGCTATGTCATTGATCAAATAGTTGAATATGTGGAAAAAATGAAGATTCAATCTATTAAAACAGTATATTTTAGTGCGACAGGAAATACAAAGAAAGTCGTAAAGTTAATAGGAGAAACAATTGCAAAGAATATGAATCTTTCATATAAAGAGATTGACTTTACACTTCCACAAGCTCATAAAGATAGCTATGAATTTACAAAAGAAGAACTAGTGATCTTTGGAACTCCTGTGTATGCGGGAAGAGTTCCAAACAAAGTACTTCCTATGGTACAAGGATTATTTCAAGGGAATGATGCATTTGCAGTACCAGTTGTTACATTTGGGAACAGAAACTATGACAATGCATTGATTGAATTAAGAAATGAACTAGAAAACTATCATTTTCATACGATTGCAGCAGGAGCATTCGTAGCACAGCATGCTTTTACAGATCAATTAGCGACGATGCGTCCAGATAAGTCAGATGAGGAAGAAATCAGAGAGTTTGCTCAACGGATAGTAACAACCATAGAAAGGATACAAACTTTGGAAGAAATTCCACAGCCAGTTCATGTAAAAGGAATTGAGCCAATTCCCTCATATTACACACCACTTGGGATTGACGGCAAACCGGCAAAATTTTTAAAGGCAAAACCAAAGACAAAAAGTAATTGCGATCACTGCGATCTTTGTGTGAAAGTCTGTCCAATGGGATCGATCAATTTAGAAGATCCAACACAAATTGATGGAATTTGTATCAAATGTCAGGCATGTGTAAAAAAATGTCCGAAACAAGCAAAATATTTTGATGATCCGGCATTTTTATCTCATGTTGAAATGTTAAAGAGAAATTATCAAAGAGCTGTAAAAAATGAAATTTTTGTGAGTGATGACAGTAAAATAATCTTTAATAAATAGCTAAAAACACCATTTTTCTGATATAATCAGTTTATTAGGAAAATGGTGTTTTTGCTATTTTACAAGCAAAGGATCAGCTAGAAAGGATTTTTTATGCTATTTACACGGGACAGAAATTTTTATAAAACCTTATTTCATCTAATGATTATTGTTGTATTTCAAAATTTGATTGCATACAGCATCAATATGGCAGATAACCTAATGCTTGGTATGTATAGTCAGTCATCTCTTTCTGGAGTGGCAACGGTCAATCAGATTCAGTTTTTACTACAGCAGATGACACTTGCAATCGGAGATACATTAGTAATTATTGCATCTCAATACTGGGGACAGAAAAATACAAAACCAATTCGTACATTTACAGGGATTGCACTGATGACCGGACTGCTGCTTGGATTGATCGTATTTGCGTTTACCACCTTGTTTCCAAGAGAGATTCTGATGCTTTTTACAAAAAAGGAAAGTTACATTATACAAGGAATGGATTACCTTTCATTAATCCGCTTTACATATCCTTTATTTGTGCTATCTACAATTTTAATGGCTGCACTTCGAAGTGTTGAGACGGTTTCTATCGCATTAAAGGTTTCCATTTTATCATTGATTGTAGACATATCGATCAACTACACACTGATCTTTGGAAAATTTGGCTTTCCAGAAATGGGAACCAAGGGTGCAGCAGTTGGTACGTTAGTCGCACGTATTTTGGAACTGGCAATTGTAGTAATATATTTAATTTTTGCAGACCATAAATTGAAATTGTTCTGTAAAGATCTCTTCCATTTTACAAAAAAGGCATTTTCCAGCTATTTCAAGATTTTGTGGCCATCCTTTTTATCAAATACGTTATGGGCGCTTGCGACACCGATCCAAACAGGAATCTTGGGCCGTTTATCCGCAGACGCGATTGCAGCCAATTCTGTTTCTACGACAATGTTTCAGTACTTGAAAGTCATAACAATCGGGGAAGCTTCAGCATCTGCTGTATTGATCGGAACAACAATCGGAGAAAACAAAGGAACTACAAAAGTAAAAGAATACAGTAAAACACTGCAAGTTATTTATCTGATCATAGGAAGTGTTCTTGGAATTAGTCTGTTTTTCCTAAGGATTCCATTGTTATCTCTCTATGATCTGACACAAAATGCATATCAAATGGCAGACCAGATTCTGATCATTTTATCCATCGTGATGGTTGGAATGTCATACCAGATGCCAACCGGAATTGGTATTATCAAAGGTGGTGGAGATGTAAAATACATGATGTATCTGAATCTGATCTCAACATGGGCAATCGTAATGCCACTTTCATTTTTAGGAGCATTTGTTTGGAAACTACCAGTACCGTTGGTTGTATTATTGCTGAATTCAGATCAGTTGTTTAAATGCATACCGACGTATTTGTATGTGAAGAAGGATCAGTGGATCAAGGTTTTGGTTTGATGATCAATACCTTGCCATTTATAGACTCAAATGATAAGATAAAATCAATATATCATGATGAGAGTGTCAAAAGTAAATTTTGCCACTCTCTGATGTATCCGGATTGCTTCATTGCTACGCAATTTCGCAATCCTCGAACACCTCGAACTCCCATAAAATGGTGTGTTCACACCATTTTATTCCGTTCTCGTTGTTCGGCGTGTCAATAAGTATAAATTGCTTATTTGTGCAAGCACAAACGCAATTTATACTTTTGACACTTACAT
>JAXJNA010000047.1:0-26789 GCA_036312945.1 Anaerostipes hadrus | reverse complement strand
GAGTATTCATAAAAACATAAAAAAAGATAGAGGTACGAAAAACGAATTCCATTGACGGATTTTTTGCAAAACGCCGATCCGCCAACACTCCTGCACAACTCACTGCGTTCAAACAGTGCCCGTGTTGGCTGCGATTTTGCAAAAAATCCGTCAATGGAATTCGTTTTTCGTACCTCTATCTTTTTTTATGTTTTTATGAATACCTGAAGGCATTCTCGTATAAAATTAAGAATTTTCAAGCGGAAGGGTGTGACAGTGAAATTAAATACAGAATTAACACCAGAGATGATAAAAGAAGGAACACCAGATGAGGTAGTCGTTTCTACAGGATGTAAACTATTTATCCCCACCGATTAAAGAACATGACCTTCCAAACGTAGTTCAGGCAAATGATATTTTCTTGCAAAAAGCAATTCCATATGCAAAAATATCATTTCGTCCTTCATTTCTTAAGCGTTCATCATACCGGCGTTCCCTAATCTGCTGCATTGCTTTTTCGCAAGCTTTAGAAAGCCCCTGAAATGTTTGGGCATATTTTAGTTCTATTATGATTCCTGCATCTGGATCCTCTGTTTCGATCAGAATGTCTACCAGTCTATCTCCAGATTCTATGTTTGATTGAATCAGCCATTCAGATTCACATCGTAATAGTCCTAAAAGAATTCCATGATAAAAAATTTCTTTTTCTTCTTTTCTGGATTTCGTATCAAAGATACTGATCGTATTTACAAGAATCTTCGTTAAGTCTTTTTCGATTGTAGCGGCATCGCCTTCTTTAATTGCTTTTAAAAGCTGGTCTATCGGTTCTCTATTATGCAAAACTTTATCTTTAAACCATTCCTGAATCTGTAAAATATAAACTTCTCGGATTTCTTTGTTAGGAATCACCAGGCGATATACTCCTCGTTCTGATTTTCCTTGCTGTGTTAAATATCCTGTTGTAAATAAAATACTCCAAAGATTATCAATACTGTTATCAATCTCATCATAAGTCAATTCCATTCGAATTGATTTTTTTATCATATCACCCGCGATCAGTCGTTCAATTTCATTTCTGGTTGTCTTATCCGCTTTATCAATAAATCTTTTTACAAGATCATTTCCACTTGTGTTGATCCAGTAGGATTGAGGCTCTGCATTCGGATCTTCCAAAAGACAGTCGACATGATTGACGACATCCCATGGACAGTATACATCAGTATTTCCAAAATGATACCCATCATACCATTCTTTCGTTTCTTCTATATGATCTTCCAAATGATAATCTGCTAATAGTTTTTGCACCTCTTCATCCGTAAATCCAAATTGTTCATCAAAGCGTGAATCTGTAATGGATACAACTTTAAAGTTATTAAGCCCTGTAAAAATACTTTCTTTTGAAACACAAAGACATCCTGTTAACACTGCAAATTGCAAAGAATCATTTGTCTTAAGTGCTTCTCCAAATATCCCTCGGATCAATGTGGTCATTTCTTTGTAATATCCGTTCTGAAATGCCTTATCAAGCGGTACGTCATATTCATCAATTAAAAGGATGGTTTTCTTCCCATAATGCTTATACAGTAATTCTGATAATATCTTTAAGGATGAGATCAAAACTTCCTCCTTCATTGAATACATTCCATCATTCAAGGAGATCATTGCAAGATATATTTTCTTATCATCCTCTGTCAGTTGATCACTATCTAATAAAAAATGAAAACGGCTGGCTTCTCTTCCAACTAGCTGCATCAATCGATATTTTGCATTTTCAAAGGTAAGTCCTTCGACTCCTTTTAAAGAAAGAAATATGACTGGAAATTTTCCCATATATTCTTCTTTTAATTGCTGATTATCTGAAATATAAAGTCCGTCAAATAATGTTTGATCGGTCCCAATCTCAAAGAAATACTTCAGCATACTCATATTCAATGTTTTTCCGAAACGGCGTGGTCTTGTAAACAGATTCACTTCTCCCCATCGTTCAAGAAGTTGTTCGATCAGCTTTGTTTTATCTACATAATAGAAATTTTCTTTTCGAATCTTTTCAAAATTATCAATTCCTATTGGCAGTTTTAATCTATTATCCATTCATGCACACGCTCCTTTCCATTGCTTGTTATGTTGATTTTATCATTTGCATATATAAATAGCAAGGAATCACTGAGGTTTAAGATTTTCGATATTCCCTAGGAGTACAAAGATAAAATTCCTTAAATTTTTTGGCATAATAAGCCGGAGAATCAAAACCACATTCCTTTGCGATAAAGGAAATATTTTGATTTGGATATTCTTTTAACATTGATCCACTTTGAATCAATCGATATTTTAATAGATATTGAATTGGGGATTCTCCAATAAACTTTTTAAAACAGCGAAGAGTTTCTCGTTCACTGAGATTCACGGTTTCTGCAATATCAGAAAGAGAGATGTTTTCTGAATAATGCTGTTGTATGTAAGACAAGATGTTTGTTACACGTATAGAAACCACATCTTGATGGCTGTTTCTTTGATTTAAATCAGGTTTCAATTCAGAATATACAGATAGCATCAGATGACTCAGTTGTTCCCGAACAATAAATTCATATCCAAAGATATCATTTTTTAATGCATCAAATGCAGTAGAAAACCAGTTTGTAACAGGAGTATTATTATTGTTTAACAGCAGGCATGAAAACTGATCGGATGAGATTAATGGCATAATATATTTGGAAGCAAAAGAAGAGTTTACACTGCCGGTGATCAGGAGAGGGGAGAAAACGAGGGATTGAAGTTCACAATAAGGATCTCCAGAGGCGGCATGTAGTTTTGCTGCATTTATAACAGCAACTTCTCCTGCATGGACAGAAAATGTTTCGGTTAATAACTGAAGCTTCATAGTACCTTTTACAATATAAATGATCTCAAATTCCTCATGCCAATGCCAGGAAATAAAATCACAAATGGAATCAGTATGCGATGATTCATAAGCCGCACATGGAAATTCAATGGAACCATGTGGCTGGAGTTCTTTCTTTTTATTATTGGTATTTAAAGCACATTTTGATAAAGCCATAGTTTCTCCTTGCTTGTCAGTTTTGTTATAGTAATTGGCGGTTTTTGAATTGAAACCGGATTTTTAAGACGATATAATTATAACATAAAAATAAAAAACAAACAGGAGGGTGTATACTATGCGGACTGATTACCATGTACACACAGAATTCAGTGATGATTCCAATTACCCAATGGAACAAGTCATAAAAGATGCGATTACAAAAGAATTTGATGAACTCTGTTTTACAGATCACGTAGATTACGGAATAAAAAAAGACTGGGATGAACCAGGAGAAATGATTTATCGGAAGGGCGGAGCTGGAGAACCAGATCAAATGCCGGTAGCGAATGTTGATTATCCAGTTTATTATAAAACATTTCAAAAAATGAAAGAATTGTATCAGGATAAAATTTCCCTGAAATTCGGATTAGAATTCGGCATGCAGGCACATACGGTCGAAAAATATGAGAAGCTGTTTTCTAGATATCCTTTTGATTTTATTATTTTATCTGTTCATGAGATTGAAGATAAGGAATTCTGGGATCAGGGATTTCAAAATGGAATGACACAGCAAGAATACAATGAACGTTATTATGAGGAAATGTTGTATCTCGTACAGAATTATCATAATTATAGTGTGTTAGGACACATGGATCTGATCACCAGATACGATAAAGCAGGCGTTTACCCATTTGAAAAACTAAAACCAATCCTTACAAAGATTTTAAAAACAGTGATCGCTGATGAAAAAGGAATTGAGGTCAATACTTCAAGCCACAGATACGGATTAAAAGACCTGACTCCATCAAGGGATATTTTAAAACTATACAAGAAATTAGGTGGAAAGATCATAACCATCGGAAGTGACAGCCACAAACCAGAACATCTTGGGGCATTTGTGGATGAGACGAAAGAAGAATTGAAAGCATTAGGATTTGAACAGATTTGTACGTTTGATAAAATGAAACCAGTATATCATAATTTATAATTGTTGAATTGCAACACAAATGATGAAAAAAGCAGAGCCTATCATGAAGAAGATCAAAGATACATTTGACAAATAATACAAAGCAGACTGTGAAATTATTGCCATATCAACAGTTCTCAAATTAAATAAAATCAACTATAATAGGAACTATCAAGGGACGATGGTTCCTGTTGTAGTATAAAGACAAAGATAACAGATACAAGGAGGAAGACATGAACGTAAGCTCAACATTTAAATTAAACAATGGAAATGAAATACCAGTCATAGCACTTGGAAGCTGGGACAGCCGCGGGGATGAAGCATATCAGGCATGTCTTGATGCATTATCAGCAGGCTATCGTCATATAGACACAGCTGCTTATTACGAGAATGAATCTTTGGTTGGAGCAGCCGTCAGAGATTGCGAGATTCCAAGAGAAGAGATCTTTGTGACAAGTAAGCTGTGGTACGAAGATATGGTAGAAGGAAAACAGGAAGCAGCATTTGAAAAGACATTGAAAGAATTAGGCCTTGAATATGTAGACATGTATTTATTACACTGGCCGATCAATGACGTCAAAGGTTCCTGGAAAGTCCTTGAGAAATATTATGAACAGGGATTGATCAAGAATATTGGAGTCAGCAATTTTCGTCCAAAACACTTAAAACAATTAGAAACAACAGCCAACATTGCACCAGCGGTTGATCAGATTGAAATCTGCCCATTTCTAGTGCAGGAAGAGACCGTAAATTATTGCCAGGAACATGATATCGTTGTAGAAGCATGGGGACCCCTAGGCAAAGGAAAACAATTATCAGAACCAGAGATCACAGCTCTTGCAAAGAAATATAATAAAACACCAGCACAGATCATTTTACGCTGGCATTTGCAGAGAGGGATCGTAAGCCTTCCAAAATCTGTCCACAAAGAACGGATCATGCAGAATGCAGATATCTTTGATTTTGAATTATCAAAGGAAGATATGCAGATCATGATGTCGATGGACTTGAGAGAATCAACAGGCAGGGGATATCCTGAACAATACGAGTATTGATCTATGATGCAAATATAAACAAAATAAGAACGAGAAAATCAAGTTATATGGAGATTTTCTCGTTCTTATTTGCTTTTATCATTATCTAAACCTGAATTCTTCCAGCGATTTCATTCCCGACAGCATACCGTTTTGAACCAACACCGATGATCATATAATCGCTGTTTTTAGAAACAACTTGCAGTTTACTTCCCTGTTCAATTTTCAGTTCGCGGAGCTTTTCAACAGTTTCAGGTAAGCCTAATGCCCACTTGACAGTGCAAGTCGCTCCCTGCATGACTTTTGTTAATGGTTGCATGATAATCCCTCCTTCGAACTTATATGATGTATCTTTTTCTTATATTTTATTAGTCAAAAGTAAGGTTAGTCAATCGCAACATATATAAACTGAAAACTTTCTCAATAAAAGTAAATTGAATATAAAATTATTCAGGAATGATCTCACCGCAGATCAGCTGAATGCTTTCTGTGACCATTCCAAGATAACTATCGTCGATCAAGGCAATGATCGTATCACCAGCATGAATTTCAGTACTTCCTCGAGCAATGATCTCTTCATCACCGCGATTTAAAGTAACGATCAAGCAATGTTCTGGCCATGGAACATCTTTTACAAGCTGTTTGGCTGCAATGGAGCCAGTGCCGACAGCAAATCCACGAAGAACCTTATGATCAGCATCTTCGCTTTCTTTAAAGCCGTTTTTGGCAAGAATCCGTCCTAGCAGGCTTTCATAAATTGGTTCACTCTTTAACAGATGCGCAACAAGATAACTGATGATACAAACAACTGCCAGTGAAAGGAAGTGTTCAAATGTACCAGTCATCTCAGCAATCAGCAGGATACCTGTGATCGGTGCACGTACGATCGCAGTAAAGAATCCAGCCATGGAAATCGTAATAAAGTTCACTAAATAATAGGAAGGAATTCCACTTGCCTGAATCATCAATGTTCCATAGATCGCACCAAGGTATGCACCGAGAATCAACAGTGGAAAGAAGATTCCACCAGGAGCCCCGGAACCAAAACAGAAGGCGGAGAAGAAAAACTTAGCAACTAATAACAATAACATCGTGGAAACAAGTAAAGTATGTCCTGTGATCAGAGAGATCATAGCATGTCCACCTGCTAAGATAGAAGGCAGAGTATAACAAATGATCCCAGATACTACAAAAGGAAATACGATACGGTATTTTGCTGGTATTTTTTTCATTGCTCCAAATAAATCCTGTCCCTTTAGCATGATAAAGTTATAAAAAGCACCACAAAGCCCAAGCAAGATACCAAGAAGTACTAACATCCAATAATGTCCAAGAGGAAGAGCAGCCTTTAAGTGAAAATCAAAAACTGGAGATAATCCAAAGACATTTTTTGAAATAAAATCGGAAGTTACACATCCGGAAATAATGCAGACTAACATGGAACTATTGAAATTCTTCTGAAGTTCTTCCAGAGAAAACATTACACCTGCAAGCGGTGCATTAAAGGCAGCGGCAAGACCAGCACCGGCACCGCAAGTCATCATATAACGTTGTTTGGTCGGTGATTTTTTCGTGATTTTGGCAACACCTTTTGCGGTCATGGCACCAAGCTGTACGGAAGGGCCTTCGCGTCCAAGAGATAAACCTCCAAGAATACATAAAGTCCCACCAACGATCTTAGAACAAAGAACCCGATGCCAGTTCTGATTTAAATAACCTTTCATTTCTCCCTGAACCTGTGGGATACCACTTCCAGAAGCCATGCCTTCCCAAGACATGAGCCATCCAACGATCAGTCCCATAACGATCAAAACGACAAACCAGACAGCCATCCAGAAAGGTCTTGTTTTTGTAAATGCAATGATCGTAAATAATAGTTTTTCAGCGTTATTTAAAAGCAGGCGGTAAATGACAGAAATGCATCCGGCAAAGATTCCGACAAGCAGTCCGTCAAATACAAGGGAGACAGAAAATCCATGGGGATTTTCCAGTAAGCTTTTCATTTGCTTCAAAATAATACCCTCCTTTTCTTTTCATATTCATATCGAATTTTATTTTACTACAAATTATGATATAATGGGAAAAGATTTTAAAAAGGAGGTCGAAAAATGCCGCCAATTACGAATGACTGGGCAGATTATTTAAAAGAAGAATACAAAAAGCCATATTATAGAAAATTATATCAGAAAGTTATGGATGAATATCATACCAAGCTGATTTTTCCACCAGCTGACGATATCTTTAATGCATTTCATTTTACGCCAGTAAAGGATGTAAAAGTTGTGATCTTAGGGCAGGACCCATATCATGGAGATGGACAGGCACACGGACTGTCATTTTCCGTCAAACCTGGAGTAGAAGCACCTCCATCACTGGTTAATATTTATAAAGAATTGAACGAAGATCTTGGATGCTATATTCCGAATAATGGATATTTAAAGAAATGGGCAGATCAAGGTGTTATGATGTTAAATACAGTCTTGACTGTACAGGCACATCGTGCGAATTCTCACAGAGGTATTGGATGGGAAGAGTTTACCGATGCGGCGATCAGAGTGTTGAATCAACAGGACCGTCCGATCGTATTTATGCTTTGGGGACGTCCAGCACAGAGTAAGAAAGCATTACTTGATAATCCGAATCATTTGATATTAGAAGCACCGCACCCAAGCCCATTATCAGCATACAGAGGATTTTTCGGATGCCATCATTTCAGTCAGGCAAATGAATTTTTGAAAGAACATGGACTAGCGCCAATTGATTGGCAGATAGAGAATATTTAATGGAGAATAAAGAAAACAATGAGTAAGATAATATTTTTTGACATCGATGGAACATTATATGATTCCAGAGTTGGAATTCCAGAATCAACAGTTAATGCATTGAATCAGTTGATCGCAAATGGTCACAAGATCGTTATGTGCACGGGAAGAAGCAAGGGAATGATTCCAGAAGAATATTTCCATATGGGATTTGATGGAGTGATCTTAGGGGCAGGAACTTATGTAGAGTATGAAGGCAAGATCCTGCATCAGGAACTAATGACACCAGAAGAAGTACAGACGGTGATCGACTGGGGAAAGAAACAGAAGATCGGAATCATCTTAGAAGGAGAAAAACATGGATATTACGATCCAGAGAACTTAGATGATTATTATATTGCGATGAAGAATAAAACAGAAGCAGACTGTAAAACAACATTATATCCATTAAATGAGGCAGTGGATGTTCCAAAATGGACATACCATCATATGGAGCTTGCAAAGAAACCGGAGATCGAAGAGATTCTTGGACACAAATACAAAGGTACATATCATGAGCCTGTAAATTCAGTAGAATTTGTACCATTAGGTGTTAATAAGGCGAAGGGAATAGAAGTGATCCTTGATCATGCGGGAATTTCAAGAGAAGATTCTTATGCATTTGGTGACAGTGCCAATGATATCGATATGATCAAATATGTAAAATATGGTGTGGCAATGGGTAATTCTGTACCAGAATTATTGGAAATCGCACCATATCAGACAGCAAGAGTTGATGAAGATGGAATTGAAAAAGGCTTGAAGAAATTTGGTCTGATCTAACACACAAAGGAGAGGAAATCATGAAAAAGATCATTAAGAAAATTACTGCAATGGCGGCCATGTCATTGCTTGCAGCGACACAACTTCAGACACCGCAGGTGAATGTTCAGGCAGCAGATGGTGTCGCAACAGCAGAAAAAACAACGGCAAAACAGCCAAAGATCCATGGAAGATCAGGAATCGTCATTGATGCGAAATCAGGAAAGATTTTGTATGCGAAGAAGGTAGATGACCGTCATTATCCAGCGAGTATCACAAAGATCCTGACAACACTGGTTGCAATTGAGAATAATAAAGATTTATATGATGAAGTTACATTTTCAAGTTATGCAGTTAACAGCATTGAGCCTGGAAGTACACATATCGGAATTAAGGCAGGAGAGAAGATTCCACTGATCGATGTACTGAATGCGATCATGTTAGAATCTGCGAATGAGGCATGTAACGGAGCAGCAGAACATACAGCAGGAACTACAAAGAAATTCGTAGAATTGATGAATAAAAAAGTAAAAGAACTTGGATGCACAGGATCTCATTTTGTAACAACCAACGGATTGCATGATGATGATCATTATGTAACAGCAAGAGATATGGCAAAGATTTCAAAAGCAGCACTTGAAAATGAAACATTCCGTTATGTTGCATGCAAGCCTAATTATTATATTGCACCAACGAATAAAGATAAGCATGGAAAAGAGCTTTGGAATCATCATAAGATGGTAAAACGAACAATGTTTAACTATGATGGCGTTGAAGGTGGTAAAACAGGATATACAACAAAAGCAGGAGGTACTCTTGTAACATTTGCCAAGAGAGGAGATCAGGAGCTGATCGTAGTAGATCTTTGTGCACATGGATATGAGTTATATGAAGATACGATCAAGATGTTAAATTATGGATTTAACAATTATAAGACGATTGCACCATTTAAGACAATGAACACTGTACTGAAAGATGATACATATGGGTTCTTAAAAACAGGAAATGAATTATCTCCATATAGGATTCCATTAAAACATTTAAATGACGTGACAGTGATGTTAGAAAAAAACCAATCCGCTTCCAAACTTACATATAAATGTAAAGATAACAAATATATTATAAGTTACGATGGAAAACAGATTGGTTCTGTAAAACTTCATTAATATATAGTACAGATTAATTAGTTGTACGTAAAATGATCAGATTAAGGGCTTCTGGTACGATAGAGATATCGACTGGGAGTCCTTCTTCTAATATCTCACCATCATAATCGATGGCGATCTCGGCAGTTTGTTCTGTTGGAAGAACAGATAATTCCTTCGTCTGGAAATATTCGATAGAAGGATGCTTTGGATGCTCTCCCTGGAATAATTTAAAGATCAGATCTGGTGCTTCTGTAAGAAGTGCCATTTTCTTGATGATCATAACATCTAAATATCCGTCAGAAACAGATGCAAGAGGGGCTGCGTCTGCAAAACCTCCGACACTCTTTGAGTTTGCAACCAAGAACAACATGATATCTTCAGTTCCAGAATATTCTTTGCTGTTAAATGTTAAAGTCATATTTTGTGAAAGCTGTTTTGGAAATTCTTTTACACCTTCCAGATAATAGGCCATCTTACCAAGAACGGCTTTCTTATCTTTTGGCACTTTGTAAGCGATATCTGTTAACATACCTGCAGCCAGAACATTGATGAAGTATTCGTTATTGACACGTCCAACATCAACCTTCTTTGTCTGGAAGTCTTTGATCATCTGACAGAAACCATCCGCAGTCTGAGGAAGTTTCATATATGTAGCAAAGTCATTGACTGTTCCAGCGGAAATGATTGCCATAGGAATATTACTTTCACTTAAGATCAGACCATTCGTAACTTCATTTAATGTACCGTCACCACCAACAGATACAACAAAACCATAATCTCCTGGTTTTAATTCGGCAGCACGATTTTTCGCATCATCCTTACCTTTTGTGTAAAAAACATCAACATGGGAACAAATCTGATCAAGGATCAGCGTTGCCATGATCTCTCGTAACATAGAATCAATATTTTGTTTACCGGATGATGGGTTGATAATAAATAAACCTTTCATTGAGATTCCTCCTTATAAACATAAAGTGCCGGAAACGAGGCATAAGTCTCCGGCACATGAAGTGTTCCCGAGGTGATTCGAACACCCGGCCTACCGCTTAGGAGGCGGTCGCTCTATCCAGCTGAGCTACGGAAACATACATAATTTATCGAAATCTATTTTACAGATTCTTAACGAAAATGTCAATCGAAAATGGGAAAGAAATACCAGTAAGAGCCAGATGGGTTGACTTTTTGCCGTTTTTTCTTTAAAGTTATTATAATAATAAAGAAGAGGAAGAAAAGAAGAACGATGCTATAATATAGAAAGAATAAAGGAGAAGAATTATGATGGGAAAAGTTTTTGTATTTTTGGCAGATGGATTTGAAGAAATCGAAGGTTTAACTGTAGTTGATATGCTGCGACGTTCGGAGATTCCAACAGTTACAGTCTCTATTGGAAGTTCTAGAAATATCATTGGTGCACATCGTATTGAAGTTGAAGCAGATATCATGTTTCATGAAGTGATAGAAGCAGAGGGAGCAATGTATGTACTTCCAGGAGGAATGCCAGGAACTCTTCATCTAAAAGATCATGAAGGACTGGGGAAATTACTTCAGAAGGCATATAAGAACGAGAAGTATCTTGCAGCCATCTGTGCAGCACCAACAGTATTTGAAAAATACGGATTTTTAGAAGGAAGAAAGGCGACTTCATATCCAGCGATGGAAGCAGAATTAAAATCCGCAGATTACCAGACAGATAAAGTTGTAGTAGATGGAAAAATCATTACAAGTCGTGGAATGGGAACAGCGATCGATTTTGCAGCCAAATTAGTAGAAATCATCAAAGGAACAAAAGAGAAGGACGAATTACTGAAAAGTATCGTATACGGAGAATAATCATTTATGGACAAATCAGAGAAAATCAGCTGGTTTGAGCAGTTTAAGATCGCCTGCTTAAAACCAAGCCAGTACAAAAGACTTCTTGACCTTACAAAAGGGAAAGTCATTTTATTTCTTGCAGCGATCACATTGATCACAACGATCCTCGGATATGGGATGGATATTGCAGGATTTACAGTCAGTGTTGGTGGATGGAAGAATTTTATTTTAAACAGACTGCCTGCATTTGAATTAAAAGATGGAACATTATCTGTTGATCAGGAGATGGACTTTGAGATCGGCGGTGTACATTTTGTGGCAGATACATCCAAGGATAAAGTATCAACAGAAGATTTAAGTAATAAGTATCAGATGGAACTGGTATTTGCTAAGAATGAGATGGTGGTAAAGAATACAGCTGTTGGGAACATGATGAATACTTTTTCATTTAAGAATATGAAGAATGTTGAATTTAATAATCAGGCAATGGTATCTATGGTACCAATGATCCACATTTTTATCGTGATCATGTTCTTTACACAATGGATCGCAAATATTATTTCTTATTTAACAGTCTGTATTTTTATTACAATGCTCACATATTTTAATCAGAGAACAAGAATGGACCGTAAGAATCGAGAAGATGTATCCTTTGGAAAGATCTTTAAGCTGTCTATTTATGCCAGAGTTATATTTGAACTAGTGGAGACGATCGGTGTAACAGCAGGTTCTGCGATATTTACAGGAATGGCATGGATGTTTATTTCTTATTTTGGAAGTTATCAACTTTTACTTGCAGGATTTATGCAGCCGGAAGACCGTAAGAAACCGGATGAAATGTTGTAAGATGATCATAAATGATCCTAAAAACATATACAAAGAGAAAGGCCTCGGACATTTGTCCGAGGCTTCTCTAATGTCATATGTAGTTTGGGTATTGTGTTGGGTCTTACTTTTAAGCTTCAAAACTAGTCATAGTATTTCGTCTCATTCTAGTCTCGTTCTAGTCGTCATTGTCAGTCTCATTCTAGTCTCATTTCTAGTCGTCATTGTTAGTCTCATTCTAGTCAACATAGCAAGTCTGTGTTCAAGTCAATGATGTGTCCGTTACTTTTGTCTGCAAGATGCCAAAAACTTGTCAAAAACTAGTACGCGGTTATGTATAAAGTCTTAAGAAAGAATTTCGTATATCGATGGAGAAGACCCAAGGAATTACCATTGATATACAAAAAAAGGCATTCCAATCCTATGATCGGAACGCCTTTGTTCTTGAACAATCTTAATTATACACATACTATAGAAAATGTCAATAAAATCATTTGTACATTTTCAAAAACATTAAAGGTAAATAGTAAAAAGAGCAGATAGGGAAATCTGCTCTTTTTGAGGGGAGTATAAATAAATTAATAAGGGGTTATAATCGAAAATAAACATATCCTCGATAAGTTCATGATATATGATTGGTTGAAAAAAATCAAGTGATTTTTTCAAAAAAAGTAAAATAAAAGTAAAATAATTTTTTTTGTGTATATATGAAAGAGATTTCGCACAAAATAATGCTGTACTAAAAAGAAAGGAGAATGAACATGGCAAAGAATTGTTCTAATTCAAGTAACAAAAATCAGTCTTCCAATACAAGCAACAGCGGAGGATCTAACAGATCAAAGAACCAGAATAAAAACAAAAGTCAGAATAGTTCAACAAACAGCAGCAAAAATGCGAATGATGAGTATTAATTAGAAAAGAGGAATCCTTGTGAAATCGGAATAAGGATTCCTCTTTTCTATAGAAAATACTTGTTAGTTCCAAGAGTCTGTGATGTGCATATGCTAACAAAAAGAGGACTTTTATGGAATTTGAAAATATATCATTAAAAGAGGGAATCAAGCTTTCAAGAGATAAAAAGCATTATATTCTGATGGATGTCAGAGAGGAAGAACGGTACAAAGAAGGACATTTAGAAAATGCGATCAGCTGTCCATATGGAATCTTAAAAGAGTGTTATGAACAGATGAACGGGAAAAAGATCATTGTTTATTGTGATTTCGGCGGACAGAGTATGATGGCAGCCAGACACTTGAGGAAAGATGGATTTGAAGTTTATAATATCATTGGTGGTGTTTATTATTATATGGAAGAAAAAGAACAAAATAAGTCAGAGACTCAGCATGTTACAAAAGTTGACAGTTGACGAAAAATAAGGAAAAAGGTAGAATAGGAACAGAATAAAAATACAAAGGAGAATTGAGTGAAGACAGTCGAACTGATTGCACCATGCCATTTTGGGCTGGAAGCAGTATTAAAAAGAGAGATCCTGGACTTAGGATATGAAATTGTTAAAGTAGAAGACGGGCGAATCACATTTCGTACAGATTTAGATGGGATTGCCCGTGCGAATATATTTTTAAGAACAGCAGAAAGAATCTTATTAAAAATAGGTTCATTTAAAGCATATACATTTGATGACTTGTTTGAAGGTACAAAGAAACTTCCATGGGAAGATTATATTCCAGAGAATGGACGTTTCTGGGTGAAGAAGGCATCAACAGCGAAGAGTAAATTGTTTAGCGCACCGGATATCCAGTCAATTGTTAAGAAGGCTATGGTTGATCGTATGAAGTCCAAATACAAAGTATCATGGTTTAATGAAGATGGAGATGATTATCCGGTCCGCATCTTTATTTTAAAGGATCAGGTGACGATCAGTTTAGATACAACAGGTACACCACTTCATAAGAGAGGATACCGTAAGCTGGTCAGTGAAGCACCGATCCGTGAGACACTGGCAGCAGCGCTTCTTATGCTTACACCATGGCATAAGGATCGAATCTTAGTCGATCCATTCTGCGGAAGTGGAACATTTTTGATCGAAGCGGCAATGATGGGGATGAATATGGCACCAGGAATGAATCGTTCTTTTGAATCGGAACACTGGAGCAATTTCCTGCCAAAGAAAGCATGGTATGACGCTATTGATGAGGCGAATGATCTGGTCGATCATGATGTAGAGATGGATCTTCAGGGATATGACAAAGATCCAAGAATGCTAAAGATCGCAAGACAGAATGCTCAGGATGCAGAAGTTGACCACTTGATTCATTTCCAGCAAAGAGAAGTCAAAGATTTACGACATCCAAAGCCATATGGATTTATCATTGCAAACCCTCCATATGGAGAACGACTGGAAGATCAGGAGACTCTCCCACAGTTATATACAGAGATGAAAGAAGCATTTGACCGCTTGGATACATGGTCTAAGTATGTCATCACTTCTTATGAGGATACAGAAAAATATCTTGGAAAACCAACGAAGAAACGTAAAGTTTACAATGGAATGATCCGAGGAGAATTTTACCAGTACCTTGGACCGAAACCGCCAAGAAGGAGAAAATAATGAAACAGAGATTAATCTTTGCCACGGGCAACGAACATAAGATGAAAGAGATCAGAGAGATCCTAGATGAATCCAAATACGAGATCATTTCTATGAAAGAAGCAGGAGTAGACATTGACATCGTAGAAGATGGAAAGACATTTGAAGAAAATGCGCTGATCAAAGCAAAAGCAGTGATGGAAGTCACAGGGCAGTTAACACTTGCAGATGATTCAGGATTAGAAATTGATGCATTAAATGGAGAACCTGGAATTTATTCTTCCAGATATCTTGGAGAAGACACTTCTTATGTGAAGAAAAACAGTGTGATCCTTGAAAGATTAAAAGATGTACCAGAAGAGAAGAGAAGCGCAAGATTCGTTTGTGCGGTTGCAGCTGCATTTCCGGATGGACAAACGAAGGTGATTCGTGGTACTATGGAAGGGATTATAGGATATGAGATCAAAGGAGAGAATGGATTTGGATATGATCCGATCTTCTATTTACCACAATATGGGAAGTATAGTGCCGAACTGAGCAGTGATGAGAAGAATGCAATCAGTCACAGAGGCGAGGCACTGAGACGTATACGAGAAGTTTTGTAAATAAAACAAGGAGAAAGTTTATGAGGATATTGGTGATCAGTGATTCCCATGGACGCAATGATGATATCGAGGGAGTTTTAAAACAGGTAGGCGACATCGATATGATGATCCATTGCGGAGATGTGGAACGTGGAGATTCATACATACGAGAAATAGCGGACTGTCCAGTAGTTATGGTCGCAGGAAACAATGATTACTACTTAGATCTGCCAAGTGAAGAAGAAGTGAGAATTGGCGATTATAAAGTATTAGTGACTCATGGACACGGCTATTATGTAAACTCAGGTGTGGATTATTTAAGAGAACATGCTTTGGAATATGGATATGATGTTGTAATGTATGGACATACTCATGTGCCATATATTGAGATTGGGGATGATGTAACGATCTTGAATCCAGGAAGTATATCTTATCCTCGTCAGCCAGGAAGGAAGCCAACATTTCTTATCATGGAGATTGACGAAGAAGGACAGGCACATTATGCCCATGGATATTACAAAGAACAGTTTGACGAATTAATGCTATAATATGAATGATGGAAGTATCGTAGGTGGTATTTCCATCTTTTTTCTGCGATAGGTTTGATTTGATAAGATAAGAAAGGGATGACAATGAAGAAAAAAGATATCATTGAAGGAAAGATCATAAAGACAGAATTCCCGAATAAGGGAACATTTATCTGCGAAGATCAGAAAGTTACAGTCAAAGGTGTCATTGATGGGCAGACGATCAAAGGGCAGGTTACCAAGAAGAGAAAAAGCGGCTGTGTGGTAAGATTGTTAGATGTATTAGAGAAATCTCCGTTAGAAGATGCAAAACCAGTCTGTCCACACTTTGGAATATGCGGTGGATGTTTTTATCAGACGGTATCTTATGAAAACCAGTTAAAGATCAAAGAGGGAATGGTACGTGATCTGTTAAAAGATTATGTCAATGATGATATATGGGAAGAAATCAAAGGAAGTCCCAAAGTGCATGGATATCGCAATAAAATGGAATTCTCTTTTGGTGATGAGGTAAAAGACGGTCCATTAGCATTAGGAATGCACAAAAAGAACACATTCCATGATATTGTAAACATCACAGACTGCCAGATTGTGGACAATGATTACAATCTGATCGTAAAATGTGCATTAAATATCGCACAACAGATGGAGCTGCCATTCTATCACAAGATGCGTCATGAAGGATATTTCAGACATTTAGTTGTAAGAAGAGCGGAAAGTTCTGGAGATATTTTGGTAAATATTGTAACGACATCACAGGCTGAAGCAGATCTTACAAAACTTCGTGATGCATTGTTAGAATTACCATTAAGTGGAAAGATCATTGGGATTCTTCATACAACAAACGACAGTCTTGCAGATGTGGTACAGGCAGACAAGATAGATATTTTATATGGACAGGATTATTTTTATGAGGGAATTTTAGGATTAAAATTCAAGATTTCACCATTTTCATTCTTCCAGACAAACACATTAGGGGCAGAAGTACTTTATAAGACTGCCAGAGATTTTGTTGGGGAGACAAAAGATAAAGTAATCTTTGATCTGTATAGTGGAACTGGAACGATCGCACAGATGTTAGCACCAGTTGCCAAGAAAGTTGTTGGAGTCGAGATCGTTGAGGAAGCGGTAGAGGCAGCGAAAGTCAACGCAGAATTAAATGGATTGGATAACTGTGAATTTATTGCAGGAGATGTATTAAAGGTTGTGGATGAATTAGAAGATAAGCCAGACTTTATCGTGCTTGACCCTCCTAGAGATGGAATCCATCCAAAAGCGATTCAGAAGATCATTGATTTTGGGGTTGAACAGATGGTATATATCAGTTGCAAACCGACAAGTCTTGCGAGAGATCTGGAAGTGTTTGAGGCAGCAGGATATAAAGTTAAGCGAGCTACAGCGGTGGATCAGTTCCCGAATACGGTTCATATCGAGAGTATGGTGTTGATACAAAAGGTCAATATCTAAAAATCTTAGTTTTATAAATGAAAGAAAATCATCGGACAGATGATAAAAAAGCAAATATTATACGGATTAGCCAAAAACTTGACAAAAAAAGTTAAGAGTACTATAATTATTATATAATTAAATAAAATCTTCAGGGCAGGGTGTAATTCCCTACCGGTGGTAAAGCCCACAAGCCGTAAGGCATGATTCGGTGAAATTCCGAAGCCGACAGTACAGTCTGGATGGAAGAAGAGAAAAAGTCTCTTTAACTATGATTAATTGCTCTGGGATATTTTTATTCCAGAGCAATTAATTTATATATAAACAACTCAAATATTTTTATTATGTCTTGAACGTTTTGTTCAGGGCATTTTTTGATTTTGGAGGTGCTATAGGATAGCTAATAAAATAAATCATCTATAAAATTTTAGAACATACTAAAAGAGAGGAAGTGGTAAATATGAGTTTTATCGAAATCAAGGGATTATCAAAAATCTTTTTACAAGGAAATCAAAAAATATATGGAATTCGGAATGCAAACTTATCAATTGAAAAAGGAACTTTCATGTCAGTGATAGGACGGAGTGGATCGGGAAAATCTACATTCTTAAATTTAGTAGGAGGAATTGAAAATCCTACATCGGGAGAAGTGTTTTTTGACGGAAAATCAATTCACCAATTCAAAGATAAAGAATTGACGAAGTTTCGAAATCAGCATATTGGATATGTATTTCAACAGTATCATTTATTAAAAGAATTAACAGTACTTGAAAATATCCGTTTACCATTGGATATAGGACGAAAAGCATATGATCATTCATATGAAGAAGAGCTTTTAGATTTACTGGGGTTAAAGGATAGAACAGATTTTTATCCAAGTCAATTATCAGGAGGTCAGCAGCAAAGAGTTGCAATAGCAAGAGCATTAATAACAAGACCAGATCTTATACTTGCCGATGAACCGACAGGAAATTTAGATAAACAATCAGGAGATCAAATCATTCGTTTTATGAAAGAAACCAATCGCTTATTTGGACTGACGTATATAATCGTGACACATAATAAGGAGATTGCAGACTATACAGATCGGGAGATTACAATTGATGATGGAGAAATCATCAATGATATAGATTTATTGGATGTGAGGGAAAATGAGGTGATCAAATGAAAAATACTTCATGGGTATGGAAAGAAATACGCAGAGAAAAATCAGCAAAGATTGTATTATTAGCAATTTCTTTTTCATTTCTTGTAACTGTTCTAATGTTTATAGTTTCTGGAACATTTATAAAGAATGTACAAAAACAAACAGAAGATATCTATGGATATTTTGATCATATCTTATATCATGCAGAACAAAATACAGATAATCTATCATTTTCACAGAAAAAAATTTCAAAAAAATATCAGCCATATGTAAAAAGAATCGGGACAATCACATTATTTGATTATGAAGAAAATCAAAAAAATATTATTTTTGGATATGCTGATCAGAATGCAAAGACATTGGGAAATATTCATTTATTGAAGGGATCTTTTCCTAAGAAGGAAAAAGATATTGTAGTTTGTAACTCATTAGCTTATGCAAAGCATTGGAATAACAAAGTAGGAAAATCTATTGAAATCTTGGGACAGAAATATTACCTTTCTGGAATTATAAATGATTACTCTGTAGCATGGAATCATCCAAAGGATGAAGCTGGAATATTTCCAACAATTCTAGTCAGTAAATCGAATACTTCTTTACAAAATAAGGAATTAGTAAATACAAGACATTTATTGATAGAAAACGAAAAAAATTTTCAAGAAAAGATCTATCAAAAGCATAAAAATTTAATATCAAATGAAAATAAAAAAACACAAGATACAAGCGGAAGATATGAAATACCAACATTTTTGATTGTATTAATGATTGGTTGTGAAGTTTTACTGGATTTATATGTTTTTTCATATTATTTAGAAGCAATGAGAGAAAAATTATCCATATTAAGATGTCTTGGAATGACCAAGATGGATTGCTTTGTATATATAGGAAAGAAAGTAATCGTATTATTTGCGCTAGGAGGAATATTAGGAAGCTTGATTGGAACAGCAGGGGCAAAATTTATTTTATGGATTTTTTCAAAGGTAACAGGAACAGTATTAGTTTTAAGCATAATAAGTAAATATTATATATTCAGCTTTGGGTTTGTAGCAATTGCTGCAATTGTAGCGTGGGTATTTATGATAAGAAAAATTAGATATTTATCACCGATGGAATTGTTTCGAAAATCAGATCAAAAGATAAAATTTAGAAGTAAACCAAAGAAAGTCAAAAAAATGACAATAATTCAATTGTCTATTCGATATTTTAAGGTGCGTATTCGAAAATTAGTTATGATTGTTTTAATGATCGCAGTTACAATCACGTTATTTTTATCAGTTAATCTATATGTTACACAATATCAGGCACAGTTTGGAGCGGTTGATGGGAAAATGTCAGAGGATTATGATTATGAATTTCTTACGAATCAAGAATTGACAGATACTGCTTACACGGATAAAAAAGGAAGTCAAATAAAACTTTATGCAGTTCCAAACGAAGATTCAATTTTCCATCTTCCAGATTATACAAAAATTGTGCCCGATAAACTAATCAATAATATGAAAAAAAATAAAGATATTCAGTCAGTGAAATCATATTTAGAAGTTAATGATCTGTATTTATTAAATGCGCCAGAGGAATCAGAAAATCCATATGTTTCAACATATATGAATGATCGAATATTAGATGATTGTATCGCAAAACAGTTTTCAATCTCAAATAATACCAGAGGAATTCAATTTTTTGGTTTTTCAAAATCAGAGTTGGAAAAGATGAAACAATCACTGTCAGATGGAGCAATTCATATGGATAAAATATTATCAGGAGAAGAAGTACTGCTGATGGTTCCTTCTTATGAGGTGGAAGAAGATGGTGATGGAGGTATGATGCAGACATTTCTTTCAAAGGGACAGTATCAAGGAAAAAAGAATCAATATAAGGATCAGAAGTATTCGGTAGGAGATACCTTAGATTTCGTACAAATTACATCAAAGGATAGCCGATTAAAAGGATATATTAATGAGCAACAGGCAAAGTCTAATTTAAAATGTACAAAATATCAGGTTAAGATAGGTGGAATTATTAGACAAAGGATTAATTGGTTTACAAATTCGGTTCAACCGCCGACAGCATATACGATCATAGGGTTAAATCAAACAATTCATAATATGAAAATATTGCCTACAAGTTCTCGTATACAGATTTTTTTGAAAAAATCAACTTCATATGAACAATTTGATCCGCAGATTCAAGAATATCAGAAGCACTTGACAGGTTTTGACTATGATAATCATGCAGCAAAAATGAAAGAATATCGACAGTTTTTGATGTTTATACAAGCATTAGGAATGACTTTGATTACGTTAACTGCAGTTGTAACAATGGTAATTATTTTGATAGAAGAAAGAGTTTACATGATGGAAAAGCAAGAAAGTTACCAACTGTTGCATATATTAGGAATGCCTTATGGAAAAATAGGAGGAGTTATATTCTTACAATCTGTTTATAGTGGAATGATAGGAATTTTATTGAGTATCCTATTGAGCTATGCAGTGATACAGGCAGTATTTGGTGGAATTACGGGGATAAAAGAATATTTTCATTTGGAATGGGCTATAGAATCTTATGCAGTATTGCTTTTGCTCTATGTAATTTCAGCAATGTTGTCAGTAAAGAAATTGGAGTAGGTGTCTAAGTAAAATAATATAAGGATTGTAACAGCTAAAACAAATGTTGCAAAAGGCTCTGGGTTTGTAAGTGCAAGTGGAAAAGGAACACAAACAGGGCAAAAAAGTACAAGTAGTATGTATGCAAAATAAAAAAAAGGTTCTCAATATAAAGCTTATTTTTCGGGAATTGCATCTACATATGATAATAAACAAACATTTATGGTTGCACAGGATGCACATATAACTTTTACATATAGATAGGAAATGATATGGAGATATTATGTAGTTTGGATAACATACAATTTCCAATTACAAAGTATGAAATCAAAAATAAAGAAATTAAATTGGAAATTTTATTTGATACTAATAAATATAAGGGAGTATTTGAGCAATTAGAGATAAAATGTATACCATTACTTTTTGATAAGTATAAAGATACGATTTTACAATTGAAAATATATTCAGATATTTATCAAGTTAAATGCAAAGATTGTGAATTTTTTAGACCGAATATTCACACGGATTTAGAAAAATATCGGAAACATCTTTTTAATATTTATTCAAAAATTATGAACGATCCGAGTTGGATAGTTGCGCAGCATATGAAAGGGTTTGAGAATTTACATTTAGATGATGTAGATAAGAAAAAAGATATTGTTAATGTGAGTGGAACTATCATTTTTGAAATTGTGAATAAATAAAATAGTATTTCATTAAAAATGGGACAATCTGAAACATTTCTTATGATAAACTTACAATTGTAAAACAAGGCAAAAAGCATGTCGTATAGCAGACGTGCTTTTTTTGTACCATTTTTTGAAGGAGGGATGGCTATGTGAATTCATTAGAAGCAATAGAAAAATTAAGAATAAGACATGAACAAGAAGCACAACAGTGTATAGAGATATTCCGTTCTTTTTGTCAATGGTATCAAAGCCAATATAACTTTGAACAGATTGAATTCACTTTTTGGAATGCATGTATATATTTGATTGAGAAGCAAAAATGTAGAATAGATAAAAAATTCAGTGAAGCGTTGCTAGAACTAAAAAGTACAGAGATAGATTTTATCTCTGATAAACTGGAACAAGGATATTCCAAGGAAGACTTATTAAAAATTATGATACCAGGAATAGGAATCGAGAAGATGGAAGCCATTTGTAACTTAATCAAAAAAGAAAGCAGGTGAGAACTATGACTTCAAATAATGATGAAGCTTTAAATTTTTATGGATATTCCAGTTATGAGCAGCTAGAGCAGGCATTATTGGAAAAAGGATATGGTTTGGATGATGTATCAGTGCGGATTGAAAGTATGAGGCAGGACTACGAGCAGCAGAAACATGATGCATTAGAACGTGTTGTACATAAAAAAGAGATTCGTACCATTAAGATGGAAGAGTTAAGAAGTGAGGTGGAACAGCTTAAAGAAGGACAAATCTTGTGTGTATTAAATCTGGATGCACATGGGGTTGTTCAAAATGCCAATATTGTTTCTATGGGAACAGTAAACCAGACCGTTTCTTCTCCAAGAGAAATTTTTAAGAGTGCGATCTTATCCAATGCACATTCCATCATTTTAATGCACAATCATCCAAGTGGAAGTGTAAAACCATTCTCAGATACAAAAATAGCTGCAGAAGAAAAGAATGTAAAGGAAGAAACTACAGAATACATAATTCCTAAAAAGAAAAAATCAAAGCAGAGAGGAAGATGATCATGAGTGAAATCCATGATTGAATGAACCTTTATTTCTACATTTTTTTCTCAAGCACACTACTGATAATGATTAAAATAATCGGCTGGATTGCAATGATACTTCCGACAATAATAGCTGGAATGATGTAGTCTAAACAAATAAATATAACTGTTGCCACTCCTAACAGTATTGTGTTAAACATATTTGTTATATTTCCCGCTTTTTCTTTGATTATGATATTCCGTTCGTCCATAACATTGATTTTGTAGTCTGCATCATTTTTCATCATTTTATCATGCAAAATTTGAACATGAGAAACGCCAAAAACGGCACTGAATAAAATAGTAAGTCCAATATCTACCATTTTAGGAAAATCTGTAACCAAAATTATCACAATCAAAAACAACGAAACAATATAACCGATATACCAAATCTGCCCCTTATTTTTCATCTTCACTTTCCTCCTCATAGATAAAAATTTCTTCAATGCTCATTTGAAAGTACCTTGCAATTTTAAATGCCAATATAATAGAGGGATTATAACGTCCATTTTCTAAAGAACCTATTGTTTGACGAGATACTTCAAGAGCAGAAGCTAAATCTTCTTGTTTAATTCCTCTTTGTTTTCGTAATTCTTCCAAACGATTTTTCACAACATGCTCCTTTCTAAAAAAATGGAAAGTTTACTTTCCTTTCATGCTTTTATAATACTCCTGCGAGCACAAAATGTCAAATAAGCTTTCCATACAAATTTTGATTTTAATGTTTTAGTTACTGTTTTTATGACACATGAACACACTTATTCTTATTTCCTCTTGTCTGCTATCAACAGAAAAGAAAAAGCCCTGTCAAGAGCCTGCCACTTCTTCAGAAGTGGTGCTTGCACTCTTGATCTGGGCTTTTTGTTTGCTGTATAAGCATAATATTTATATTATTATACCATAGTTTGGAAAAATAAAAAATTATATATATTTCATCAACGTTTCATAAAAGGTGTGTAGAATGTTATTGAAAGTAGCTATAAAATACTATTGTGTAAAAAATAAAGGAGAAATAATTTATGAAGAAAATAGTATCAAGAGGAGCATGCCTATTACTTGCATTAGGTTTGAGCTTAAACGCAGTTGGGTGTCAAAAAAGTAATGAAAACAATAAAATTAAAGAAGGACAATCCATAAGTTCTGAAGAGGCAGGCATGTCAATTAATGCAAATGGCAAAAATGAAACTTTTAAGCCATCAGATTATACATTGGAGGCAAAGAAAGAATATGTTTATGAATATTTAGGGCTTAAATTTAAACTCTCAGACAAATTTAGAAATTATATAGCTGATAAAAAGATAGCGATGTTAGATAATCAAAGTCCTATAGATAAAGAACTAAAGTATGCTATTTTGACATTTGAAAAAATGACAGAAGAACAAAAGAATGCAGTTATAGAAAAGATGGGCGATGGATATAAAAATTGGCAAAATGAGCTTGAAAGAATTGGGACTATTGGTATATTCGAAAAAAATACATCAGAAGAAAAAATATCTAAAATTACAAAATGTGATACTCATACTAAAATAGGAGTTTCAAGTGATGGAAAATACGATTGCTATTTAAGCACAAATAGCGGAGCTGAAAGTAATCTTCTGGATGAATTAAAAAGAACTGAGATTCAGATTATAGATAAAAAAGAACGTCCTAAAAATGGTTTTGTGCTATCAGAAAAAACTGATTTAGAAAATACAGAAGCATTTAACAAAGAATCGGTTAAAGATTTACGTAAACTATCAACAAAGGACATAAATGGCAAGGATTTTACAAGTAAAGATTTTGAGAAGTATGATCTTACTATGGTAAATGTATTTGCAACTTGGTGTACAGCTTGTGTAAAGGAAATTCCTGATTTGGTTGAGGTTCAGAATGAAATGAAAAGCAAGGGTGTAAATATCGTTGGAGTTGTTACAGATGCTGTTGATGATAACGGTGAAAACAAGGAAGCAATTGAAAAATCAAAGTTAATACATGAAAAGACAAAGGCTTCATATCCTTTCTTAATGCCAGATAAGACAAACTTTAATGGTAGATTGAATGGTATACAGGCTATGCCAGAGACTTTCTTTGTTGATAGTAATGGAAATATTGTAGGTGATACTTATTCTGGGGCAAAGAGCGCAAAGGAATGGAAGCAGGTAATTGAAAAAGAATTGAAAAAAATAAAAAATAAATAAATGTAAAGCGGTGATTGGTATATGGTTAATAAGTTTTTAAAAAGCCGTGCCTTGTCTTTATTAATTATCTTTATTAGTATGGCGATGATTTACTATGGTCATAGTAATGGAGAAACTAAAGTTGTCTTGGATAAGGCGATAAGAATTTGTATGGAGTGTATTGGAATTGGATAGAATTAAAAATATTATAAATGGTAGTACAAAAAAAGATAAATATAAAATAAGAGATCGTTTTAGGCATTTATTTCAATCCATTTGGTTTTTAATTACTAATTCTTACTTTGAAGGGTTTAAGACTGGTAAAATCTACGGTGGGAATTTAAAGAAAATTTGTGTTCCGGGTATGAATTGTTATTCATGCCCGGGAGCAAAAGGTTCTTGTCCAATAGGATCACTACAGGCAGTAATTGGAAATTCAAAATATAAGATTAGTTATTATATAGTTGGGATTTTGTTTTTTATAGGAGCATTGGTGGGAAGATTTGTTTGTGGATGGCTGTGTCCATTTGGATTGATTCAAGATTTGCTACACAAGATTCCCTTTTTTAAAAAAGTTGAAACATTTAAGTTTGATAAACATTTGAGAAAATTGAAATACATAATATTACTTGTATTTGTAATAATATTACCTTTATTTTTGGTTGATATTTTAGGTCAGGGTTCTCCGTATTTTTGTAAACTTATTTGTCCGATTGGTATGCTGGAAGGAGGATTACCACTTGTTTTATTAAATAAAAGTATGAGAAGTGCGATAGGTTTCTTGTATTATTGGAAAGGAATCATTCTAATAGTTACTTTGTTACTTTCTATAATTATATATAGACCTTTTTGTAAATATATATGTCCACTTGGAGCTATTTACTCAATTTTTAACCCTATTTCAATATTTAGATATAGATTGGATAAGGATAAATGTATTAATTGTGGAAAATGTAAAAAAGTTTGCCAAATGAATATAGATCCAGTTGAGAATTGCAATCATCTGGAGTGTATCAGATGTGGACGATGTAAAAATGCTTGTCCAGTGGATGCAATTAGTTATGGAGTAAGAAAATAGAGAGGAGTAGTTAGGAAAGTGATAAAAAATGCTATAGCATATATTACAAGAAAGAGAAATAGAACTTTAATAATTTTTATCATAATAACTATAGTTCTTTCTTGCTTGTATTCTTGTTTAACAATAATGAAATCAAGCAATGAAATAGAAAAGGCTTTATATGAAAGTTCTAATTCTTCAATATCAATAACAAAAAAAGATGGTAAATATTTTAATGTTAATCAATTTAAAGATATTGAAAAATTAAAAGAAATTGAAGAAAAAATAATTCAATATGATGGATTAGCGAAACTAAAAGATGCTAAAGTAGTTAGCGGAGAACAAAGAATAAATAGAGAAGATTTATCTGACGAATTTAAGAATGTTGTTTCACTCGAAGCTACAAATAATACTAAAAGAAATATTTTGTTTAGTAGTGGAGTATTTACAATTAAAGAAGGTAAAAATATAGAAGAAAATGATAAGAATTCAATTATTGTTCATGAAGAATTTGCTAAACAAAACAATCTAAAATTAGGTGATGAAGTTGATCTTGAATTACTAGATATTGAAAAAAGTGGAAAAATAAAAAGTCATAAATTTAAAATTATAGG
>JAXJNA010000046.1:0-4429 GCA_036312945.1 Anaerostipes hadrus | reverse complement strand
TATCCGTTGCTTCCTACGATACATGGGATCTCTACCATGGCTGTACGGTCAAAGTTCTCAACTGCTCCTTCGTTTGGTACGATCAGTAAGAATCTTTCCTGTGTATTTTCTGCGATCGCACATGCTAAGTCTACGATATATGTTGCATGTGCATCTGGTTCGAATGCACTTCCGACTGCTGTTCCTTTTTCGATGATCTTTCTGCATTCTCCGAAGATGAACTTCTCTCTTCCATCCATAACTTCGTTCGCTCTTGTGTATTCTGGATTTGATGTCTCTACAACGTAATCTGGGAACAGATAGTATTTTAAGTATGTATTTGGAATTGTTTCTGGATCAACTGCATATACATCTCTTGCTTTCTGGAATGTATGTACCCAGCTTTCGTCTACATGCTGGTTAGAATCTGATAATGCATCTGCATATCCGTTTGCTGCCATATGTTTCTTGATCTCTGGCATTAAGTCATTTCCTTCAGAATCATAGATCTTGTTCCACCATCCGAAGTGGTTTAATCCATAGTATCCGTACTGCATTTCTTTTCTGGATTTTAATCCGACCATGTTTGCCATCTTTTCCATTAAGTCGATCGGCATATCACAGATATTTAAGATCTTGGAATCTGGTCTTAATCTTCTTGTTGCTTCTGCAACGATCGCTGCTGGATTTGAGTAGTTTAACATCCATGCGTTTGGTGAATATTTTTCCATGTAATCAAGGATCTCAATAACTCCACCGATGGAACGCATTCCGTAAGCGATTCCTCCTGGTCCGCATGTTTCCTGTCCGAGTACTCCGTATTTTAGAGGGATCTTCTCATCTTTTTCACGCATTGCGTATTTTCCGACACGGATATGTGCTAATACGAAGTCAATGTCTGTGAACGCTGTTTCTGGGTCTGTTGTATAATCAAATGCTACTTCTGGTGCATTTTCCTTTAAATAGATCTCACATGCTTTTGCAACTGTTTCCTGTCTCTCTGCATCGTTATCATAAAACTTGATGGAACGAATTGGGAATCTGTCCATATGATCTAAGAGCATCAATACGATACCTGGTGTAAATGTACTTCCACCACCTGCAACTGTAATTGAATATTTTTTCTTTGCCATTTTTCATTCCTCCTGAATGTTGTTTGTTTTTCTTTGTTGAGTTCATCATACTATCGTATTTATCCTGATACAATAGTTTCGCCTCATTCAGGAACGTATCATCAATGTTGTTGCATTTCACAAAACATGTGATTTTTCACAAATGGCTTATTTATGCGGTTTATCAATGTTTTTCTTCGTTGTTTTCTGTTATCGTTTCTTGTTTTTTCAATTGATGTTCCATGTATTTTAATGTCAGAAATTCGTTGACAATGTGAAAATGTAATGTCGGATAATATAGGAATCCATACCCGATCGTATGTATTTCTTCTGACTGAAATGTCAAAACTTCATCTGCAAGATCATAAAATTCACCCTTGCCATGCATTGCGATTCCTATGATCTTTGCTCCCCTCTCTTTTGCACTTCTCATTTTGCGGATCTGTTTTTCATTTTGCCCTGAAAGGCTGTAGAAGATCACAAGATCATCTTCGGTAAATTTCTCTGAAAGAAGCTCATATTCACTTGCTCCTTCTATCGTATTGATAAAAATGCCTTGATACAAAAACTTTTCTTTCAGATGCTGTGCCGCTAATTTCTGTGTCGATCCTGAACCTTGTGTATAGATCCTGCTTGCAGATTCTATCATCTGGCAAACCTTATCCATATCCATATCCTCAAAACGCCGGATATTTGCTATAAAACTGTTTGCATTTCGATCCATATCTTTTTCTTCGTATAGGATCTCTGCTTTATCTTCCCATTTTAAGAAGGAACGCATCTCACTATATCCAGAAAACCCCAGCTTCTTTGCAAATCGCAGGATCGTTGTATGCGATACATGACAAAAAACTGCCAGCTGCTGAATCGAAATCTGTTTACACTGTTCTTTGTGACGCACGATATATGCCCATATTTGAAGATCATTTTCATTTAAAATGTCAAATTTCTTCTGTATCAATTCTTCCATATTCCTAGCTCTCATCAGACTGGCTCCTTCCCTCTAAATATTCTAAATAACGCAAAAACAGCATTTCCGCCAGAATATAATAAGATGTCATGGATTCATAACGCCCTTTATACATGTTTTGTTCTACAATTGTTGTTGATATGTATAAATTATAATTGCTGATCTCTGCCAATGGATTCTTCTTTTGTTTTGTGATCGAAATGATCGGTGTTCCTTTGATCCTTACTTTCTTGGCAAAATCTATCGTAGAATCTGCTTCTCCTGACACAGAAATGATCAAAACAAGATCATCACTATCTACGTACTTTACTACCGTCTCATATTCTGTTACTCCACTAAAATCATAAAAACGCTTATCTGTAAAATAAAACAATCGTTTAAATTCCTTTGCAACGATCTTTTGTACCATACCTGTTCCATATACAAAAATTCGTTTTGCCTGATAGACCAGCTTACTGATCTCTCTAAAATCCTGCTGCACCATATCCTGCATCATTTCTTCATATGCGAGACAAACTTTTACAGCTTTGCTTGTATCTTGTTTCTTGTCATCATTTTCCATCTTAAGATGTACTTTGAACTCACCAAAACCTTTTAAAGACAGCTTTTTTGTAAATCGAAGTACTGTCGTTCTGGATACATTACATTTTCTTGCAAGTTCTTCGATCGTCATATTTTCACATTGTTTTTTGTGTTTCTCCACATAGTCCCATATGTATAGATCATTTTCACTTAATCTATCACTATACTGATTGAGTAGTTCTTCTAGTCGCATATTTTCCTCTTCTCTTATGGTGCAACCACGGCTTTGAAACATGTTCATTGAAAAACTGTACAAATGGCCCTGTTCCAAAAGCTGTGATCACTGTGCCTATTCCTATATTACCACCGAATATAAGAGCTATTATAACACATATAAGGTCTGTTGTAATCCTGCATAATTTAAAAGGGACTTTACTTATTTCATGAATTTGTACGCCTAATGCATCATATGGCGCACTTCCAAGTTCCGGTGTCATATAGATGGAGCATCCAAGACAGATACCTAAAATTGCTATAACGAGAAATAGAATTCTAATTCCAAGATTTTGAGGATTTTGAAAAAATATATGATACTTCGTTGTAAAAAAATCTACAAGTAAGCCTACTCCTGTCATATTCCATAACGTTCCAAATCCAAATACCGCACCTATTTTCTTTTTTTCTTTTACAACATGAATTATAAGCAGCATAAGGATCACTGCATTTACAAAAATCTGCCACACACCAAACGAAAATGGCAGATGTGCGCTCACTGACATATTCATGCAACTGAATGGATCCACCCCAAATCCTGATAAATTCAACACAGCCACACTGAATCCTATCAATACAACTCCAATAAATGCCATAAAGTATCTTTTCATTTTTATATCCTTTCTTTTAAAAAGGGACCTTGCTCTCGCAAAGTCCCTCTTCTTTAAACTTTAATTCATATAACTATTTAGAAATCTTGTATAAAACATCTCCAATGTTTACATGACCTTCTGTCTTTACAAATTCAATCTTATACTCATCCATTGCTGTCAAAACGATCGGTGTAACCGTTTCTTTTCCTTTGGATTTCACAAAATCCAGATCAATGGATCCCATTAGTTCACCTGCGTGAACTTCATCTCCTACGGAAATATCAAGATCAAATCCTTCTCCATTTAATTCTACCGTATCCATTCCGATATGCATGAGAACTTCGGCTCCATTGTCTAATACAAATCCTATGGCATGTTTTGTATCAAAGATTGACGCTACTTTTCCATCCACTGGAGCATATAGATTTCCCGCATCTGGCTCGATGGCTACTCCATCTCCCATTAGTTTGTCAGAGAACATAGGGTCATTTACTTTCTCTAATGGAAGGACGGTTCCTTCAAAATACGCTTTGATCTCAATTGCATCATCTTTCTTTTTCTTCTTAAAAAATAACATCTTTCTTCACCTTTCTTCCCATGCATATGTTTTGGTTTCTTATTTTAATTCTGGCCAGTAATCTTTGTTAGCCTCGATCAGGTCATCTAAGATCTGTTTTGCTACTTTCGCACTTGGTACTGTCTTAGATAATGTCAGTGCCTGCCATAACTTCTGGTAGCTTCCTTCGATCCATGCTTCTACTGTCAGTTTTTCTACGCTTACCTGCTGTTCCATTAATCCTTTCTGGAACTGTGGGATTGCTCCCTGACAGATCTTTTCGTATCCGTTGCTTCCTACGATACATGGGATCTCTACCATGGCTGTACGGTCAAAGTTCTCAACTGCTCCTTCGTTTGGTACGATCAGTAAGAATCTTTCCTGTGTATTTTCTGCGATCGCACATGCTAAGTCTACGATATAT
>JAXJNA010000045.1:0-23186 GCA_036312945.1 Anaerostipes hadrus | reverse complement strand
ATAGGATAAGTGTATTCATATAAAAATCAAAAAGCAGAAATAATAATTTTATAAATAATTACAATTTCTGCTTTCTTCCTTAAGTTAATGACATTGATGAAATTCTATCATTTCGTACCTCTATCTTTTTTATGTTTTTATGAATACCTGAAGACATTCTCGTATAAAATTAAGAATTTTCAAACGGAAGGGTGTGTATGTTAAATGTTATTGGTTTTCAATTTTTGTAGTAGTAGACAGATGTTTATTATATTTCAAAACATCTCGCTAAATCGGTGTCTAAGAGTTCCTTTATCTTCTGTCAACGAATACAAAACTTATCAGCCAATACAATAAAACATACACACTGCGTAGTGGTTTGAATCACGTAAATTATTTGAATATTATAAAAAGAGATCGTGTGTCAGCAACCGTACGGACACGTCTGCACTTAGCGAGTGGATGGTCGTTAGACCATTCAGGAGCTTAGTACAGCTACGTGGGAGTCCGAACGCGAGTGGGTTGCAGGCACATGATCTCTTTTTATAATATTCCACCAATAATTTCCGTCTTCAAACTACAATTTACTATTCAACTTCTACTTTGCATATTTTCTTAAAACAAGCAATTCCATATTTGATGAAATTTTGCATACCATCCTGCTTTAATTTTGCCACATAATCTTTCTCTTCAATCTGTTTTAATGCTTTTTCACATGCTGCATCCAGATCTCCATCCTCTGCATACTTTATCTCGATCACAATTCCTGTTCTATTGGTCGGAACCTCCACTAATATATCACTGTAACCAATTCCTGATTCTGCATTTGACTTGATCAGCCAGTTTGATTTATATCCTAGAAGTCCAAGCAAAATACCATGATAAAAATTTTCCTTCTTTTCTTTTGCAACTGCTGTATCACGTATACTGATCGTATTCCAGAGATAGTCTCCAAAAATCTGTTCTATCTTTTCGGAATCTTTATCTACAAATGCACTGCAAAACTCTTCCAATGTTTTTCCATCATTTCTTGATACATCAGAAAACCACTCTCTGATTTTTTTTACAAAAAGATTTCGAACCTCTTTATTAGGGATTACCAGACGGTATTTTCCGCTTTCTGTATATCCATTATGCGTTAAATATCCTGTTGTAAAAAGAACACTCCATAAATTTTCAATGCTTTTATCAAGCTCATCATAAGTGATTTCTGATACAACATCCTTTTCAATACTCTCTCCTGCTATCAGACATTCTATCTCATTTTTAGTCGATATATCAGCCTTATCTATAAATCTGCGGACGATAGCATTACCACTTGAGTTGGACCAGAAATCCTGTGGCTTTAATGTCGGATCATACTTAAGCTGCTCTACATAATTTATGACATCCCATGGACAATATATATCAGCTTTTCCAAAATGATATCCATCATACCATTCTTTTATCTCTTCAAAATGTGATTCGAAATCATAATATTTCAAAATCTCTTTTACCTCATAATCAGTAAATCCAAACTGCTCATCAAATCTGGAATCAATAATAGACAACACTTTAAAATTATTAAGTCCTGTAAAAATACTTTCTTTTGTAATTCGCAGACACCCTGTCAAGACGGAAAACTGCAAACTATCATTGGTCTTCAACGCCATTCCGAAAAGACCTCTGATCAATGACACCATCTCTCTGTAAAATCCATTCTGAAAAGCCTTATCCAAAGGGACATCATACTCATCAATAAGAATGATCGCCTTTTTTCCAAAATGCTTATACAATAATTGTGACAAAACCTGAAGACTTGATATCAGCATTTTTTCATCCATTGTATTCATACCATTATTTAATGAAATAATAGCTTTGTATCGTTTTTTCTCATTTTCTGACAAATATTCACTATCTTCCAAAAATCCAAATCGCTCTGCTTCTAGACCTATCAACTCTGTCATGCGATACTTTGCATCCTCAAAAGTTAATCCCTCCACACTTTTTAATGAAAGAAAAATAACTGGATATTTTCCCAGGTATTCTTCACAAAGTGCTTTATTTTTCGAAATATATAAGCCATCAAACAATGATTCATCCGCACCTATTTCAAAAAAAGAGCGCATCATACTCATATTTAAGGTCTTACCAAAACGACGTGGACGTGTAAAAATAGTCACCTCTCCACCTGTCTCCACCAACTGTTCTATAATCTTTGTCTTATCAATATAATAAAACCGATTCTTTCTGATTTTTTCAAAACTATCGATTCCTACTGGCAGTTTTAAAATATTGACCATATAAACCTCCACGAAATGTTAAAAATCCACTATACTTTGTTTTAAGTATAGCGGATTTTTTAATTCAAATACACTTTTGTGCTTCTGATATTAGATACCTTTACCCTTAATCACAGATTCCAAAAAATCAACATATTCTTCAAACTGTTGAATTCCCATCTCTGTGATCTCATATTGTGTTACCGCTTTCCCATTCATTAGTTTCTTTTCAGATTTCACATATTCCCAGCTTTCTAATTTCTTCAGCTGTATACTCAGATTACCGTCTGATGCATTTGTTAATTTCTTTAGTTCTGTAAAAAGCATTTTTTTTGTGATCAGATGACTGATGATCAGTAGTCTGAGTTTTGAGCAAAATGCTTCCTGTATTTGATATTCTTTCACCCTGTAACATATCCTCTTTCATTTATAATCATTCTTTTCTTATACATTTTGCTAATATCATATAGCCAATAATAAGCATAACATAATAATACAAATCTTGATAGTGTATCACGATATTTCCAATCGATAATTCCTGATCTATCGCAAATGCGATCAGGTAAACGACTAAATTACCTATCGCACATACAGCATATATTTTGTTATCACGTACAAAACTGACGATTAAAAATGATACACTTAATAAGATAATTGCTGAAAACACCTGTAAATTCATCAACATTTCTAACATTTTTCCTGCCTGAGAAGCTTCATTATTTAATGTAAATGATCCGATAATTCCTGCAATCCATAAAATGACTGGGATCACAACTACAACGCTTCCATAAATATAAAGCATCGCCTGATAATAATGATTAGTATTGCTTTTTTCCTCTTTATACATTCGGAAAATATAATACGCCAGATAAACAAAACATATCATTCTCCCAATATACATTTCCCTCACGAATCCTTGATATAAACTAATGATTAAATATAACACAACGGTTATCATATTAACAATTGCATAGCTTTTAAAAAATCCACCTAATTGATTCATTGGATTCTTAGCTCCATCGATTGCTGATCGAATCATTTTAAAATCTTGTTCGTATGTTTTATTCTCCATTTTTCCATCTCCTTTTGTTTTTAAAGTTCCTTTATTTTATAAAGTTTGTATTATTATATTTTATTTATACTTTTTTGTCAATATATTTTATTTTCTCTTTATTTATGTTATACTTACCTCACTTTATCAAACATATGTTTGATAAAGTGAGGTGTGGCTATGGCTAAATTAAATAAAATCAAACCAGATACTATATTAAAAAACTTCTGGAAAAATAATGACCGATTTGCTGATCTTTTTAATGCTTTCTATATTTGGCTGGTGTCACGCTCTTCACGCTTTTAAATGTGGATGAAAATTTTCCTAGATTTTCGTATCCCATTTTCAATGCGATTTCTTGAATCTCTACTTTGGAATCTTCCATTAACAGATTGGCTGCAACATTCATACGGTATCTCTTCTGGTAAGAATAAATGGAATCTCCATAAATTTCACGAAAACATTTTTTCATGCTTGTTGCTGGCATATCGTATTGTTTTGACAATTCTTCGATTGTAACTCTCTCTTGTAAATTTGATGTAATCTGCTCATGGATCGCACGGATCTTTTCCATCTGTGTTTTGTCGTAATATGCCATGCTGTTTTCATCTTTTATGATCGTTTTTGTGTTGCTTCCAAATTGGGCAATATCCAGATTTAAAAATAGAAATTCTCCCAATGACGGACTACCAGCAAAGAGGAGAAACATTTTCCGTTCTTGGAAGCAAGTTTCTTAGAATTGTAAAAAAACTGACATGGTAAAACTGTCAGCTTTTTTGATTTCTTCTTGCAACGTATATTTATTCATTTTTATTTGTAAGTTTTTTCATGATCTTAAGCATAATAACTGCTGCGATCAATGCTGTAACCACATCTGAACACGCCTGTGATACCAAAACTCCTGTATATCCAAACACATTTGACATAATAAAAAGTGCTAATACATAGATCACACCCTGTCTGCTAATGGATAAAACAAAAGCTCCTCCTGCATTTCCAACGGCCTGACATACGCAGGTTGAGATCAGGGTCACGGACATAAAGGTCATTCCGATCTGCTGGAATCTTAACATCATGGCTCCATTTGTTATGATATCTGGTTTATCCATAAATACTATGATGATCTGTGGTGCGAAGATGCACATGATGATCGTAAATAATAGTCCTAATCCCATTTCAAATAGGTATGCAAATTTCAGGATATTTCTTAATCTTTTTTCATTTTTAGCCCCGTAGTTGTATCCGACCAGCGGCTGTCCTCCGAAGGCAAATCCTACGAGTACAAGAGCTGTGATCATATTGACTTTCAATGCGATTCCCATCGCTGCAACTTTATCTGTTCCATATGGAAGTAAAAAATTATTGGTCATGACCATCATAAAGGTCTGCATGATATTTGTGATGGATGCTGGGATTCCGATCATTAGGATATCTCTGATCCTTCTTCCTGTGATCTTCATATGAGATGGAGAACATGTCAGTCTCTTTGATTTCTTCATAACTGCATATACATAATAAATATCTGCAATGATATTTCCAAGAACTGTTGCCATGGCGGCTCCTGCTGCCCCTTGGTTTAATCCAAAGATAAAGATTGGGTCAAAGATGATATTTACAATAGATCCGATGATCGATCCTGCCATTGACTGGACTGCTAATCCTTCGGTTCTTAGGATATTGCTTGGCACCATGCTGAAAATGATGGATACTGCACCGATTGCGATCCAAGTATAATAGGCATTGGCGTACTGGTATGTATCTTTGCCAACTCCTAATAATCCGAGAATCTGTGTACGGAATAATAATAGGATTGCACTGATGCATAGTCCAAATATCAAAGATATCCAGATACAGAATGCGCATGTTTTCTTTGCCTCGTTATCTTTCTTCTCTCCTAACAATCTTGAGATCACGGAACTTCCTCCAAGTCCGAAGATATCTCCAAATGCGATCATTAAGGTAAACATCGGTGCTACGAGTGACACTCCAGCGACCAGTTCCTGCACTCCTGTCAGGGCGATAAAATAGGTGTCTACCATGTTGTATACTAATGATACGATCATACTTAATACAACTGGCAGTGTAAGTTTCATATATGCCTTTGGAACTGGCATTTTTTCAAATAAATAGTTTTCCATAAAAACTCCTTTCCAAATCTTATTTTATAGGCCAAAAAACATCCATAATCCTTACTTAAAATGGATTATGGATGTCCAAACCGTAGCATTGCATACGCAATGCCCTATCATATTTTACTTTATCGCTAAGTGGCATTTTAACAGAGTTTATTTTATACGTCAAGTTTCATTTAAATAAAATCTGTATCCTTTATGATCTTTGCAATCGCAGTATTCGAATAGATCAATGGATTGGATCCATGATAAAACAAACATCCCTCGCATGGCGACTTGATCACTTCGATCACATCGCCTTCATAGGTATCTATGATCTCTGCGATCTCATCTCCTACACTTAAATGATCTCCACATTTTGCTTTCAGGACAAGAATCCCTGAAGTCTTTGTTCTTACCGTTACAAGTTCATTTTCCTCTACGATCCTTGAGCGGTATCCCCCATTCACTTTCATATGGATCAGTCCATGATATGCAAGAAATCGGATCACTGCATCAATTCCGTAACGTGCCTGTTTTACATCAACCTGATCTGTTCCTGGTGTATAAATCGAAAATGCCTGTGTTCCCCATACCTGCCATTCATAATTCAGAGTTGTTGTATCATAAGGTTTGGGATTTCTTAACATAATATATGGCATTGCAAATTCTTTTGCCACTTCTACATTTTCATATCCTGTTTTCATGATCCTGACATGCGGAGTGAAATTTCCTTCTAGATAAAAGCTTGTAAAATGGATTCCATAAGTATAATCTTTTACTTTTCGGAAAAATCCGTCTGCAATCCTTTGGGTTGTCTCACCTAGATCATATCCTGGGAACATTCGATTGATATCTGTATTATCCGTTGCCCAGAACCTCGTACTTGTATTGAGTGAATATGGATTAACAGAAGGTACGATCATAATTCCAAGATTCTCATCAAGGCATCTTCTTTCTTCCAATAATTTTAACGTTTTGATCAGATTAGAACACATATATAATTGTTGAATTTCATTTCCACGGATCGCACCAACAATGCAGACTGTTTTTTCATTTCCTCCAAAATGATATCCATAGATTTTAAATGAATCCCTGTAAAGAGAATCCATCTGATAGAGTAAAACTTTTTCCATTCTCACGCCTGCCTTTCCAGAATACGTCCAATCAGTGATCCTTCACTCACAACCGGATATTCTCTTAGTGTAAATAATATTCCGTCACATTCTGAATATAATTCTTCTTTCACAACGCCCTCCAATGGATCTAGGATTTCTCCGATCTTATCCCCTTCTTTAACGTTTGTCCAATGTTCTACCGTTGGAAGAAAGATTCCTGCATATCCCGCATTCAGATAGTGTACTTCCCCATCCATGGAGATCAGCGGATCTTTCGGTGTAATAACTTCTCCTTGCCACATTCCAAGATCTTTCATCTCTACAAAAATACCATCCACTAATTGTTTGCAGTACTCTTTTGTTACACGCATTCCAACGCCCATCTCCACGACAAGCACTGGGGTTCCGATCATATTTAATGAATGTGCAAAAGTTGCTTCTAACACAGTAGCAGCTCCATGTACCCACACATAGTCAATATTTAATCGTTTTGCATAAGGAAGCAACGTATCTTTGCATAGTTCATTGATCCTTACCTGCGGAATCTCTCTTAAGAAAATATTACTTGCATGAATGTCAAAGCAAAGATCAGATCCTTTCACATCATCTATGATCTTTGATGCGATATATTCCGCCATGGAACCTTCACTATTTCCTGGGAAAATTCGATTCATGTCAAGATCAAAATGTGGAATTCCTCGGATGATCGCATCAATCCCAAGCGGATTCAATGCTGGATAAATGTCAACGATTCCTGTCAGATATTCTGGATGCTCTTTGATACGACGTTGTATTTCATAACATACATACTGTCCTTCTAATTCGTCTCCATGAATTCCTGTGACTACACTGATCCTTTTTTCCTTTCCTGTTAAATTCTCTGGTTCTAGCCTTTGCTTCTTTACGATATAATTTTCGACAGCCGGGAGTGGTGCCGATGCTACAGTTTTTATCATTTGATTACCTCCACGGATGCTTTGATCTCTTGTTTTTCCTGACAGATTCCATAATAAATTCCTTGGTTTAAAATACAATCTGTACAATCTCTTCCTCTGGAGAAACGGATATAGGTATCATCGATCAAAAGATGATTTGTCGGATCAAATCCATACCATTTTCCATCAGAAAAGATTTCAACCCATGCATGAGAATATCCTTCTCCGATCATCATTCCTGACACATATCTTGCTGGAATCTGAAAATATCTGCAGATTCCGATCATCACATGAGCATAGTCCTGACACACTCCTTTTGCCATCGCAAATGCCTCAGCCGCTTTTGTTGCAACTGTTGTTACATTCTTGGTATAGGTAAATGTGTCGTAAATATAATCCATGATCTTTACCGATCGTTTATAATCATTTTTTAATGTCCGAATCATTCCTAAATGATCCTCTATCTCGGATATCATATCCTCATCTGGTCTTGTATAATCTGTCTGGGCCCGCAACAAATAGATATTTCTATGCTTTTGATCATAAATCGTCCAGTCATTTCTTGAAATTCCTGACACTTTTAGGATAAATTTATCATGTTTCTGATTCGTTGTGCCATAAATCGTCCGATTTCCATGGCTATCCCATCCATATGACCAGAAGTCACATGGTGAGATATCAACATTCATCTGTTCGATCACTTGCCCTGGCTCACTTTTTGGAATACAGCGATACATAAACTTATGTCCATGTACCGGCTTCGAAAAGGAAAGTATCTGTTCATATGAAAATTTTAAACGATGCACTTGTATTGTTCCTTGATCAGAGATTCATTTGCCCTGATCGCAGCAAGATAATCTATTTCATCTCCGGTCACATTCATTGCGAGACTTTCTAACATCTCCTTATCATATGTAAGATATCCTTTTCGAAGCTTTGCAACCAGCATATGAAATGGTTTCACCATATCTTCTTTACCCTTTCGAAGTCGCAGATATAAGTTTAAACGTTCCAGATAGCGGCCATCTTTTATCACGGATCGAATCTGTTCACTATCTATGTCATCATCAATCCTTGCCCAAAATGCAAGGATATAATCTAAAATCTTATGAAGTTCAACCATAACTGCTGGCTTCTCTTTTGCACGTTCGAGCCCATTAACCGCAAGTTCCATATAGGACAATGTCTCGGTTCCAAGAATATGCCTTAGAAGGATTGCATTATCATAAGCATAATTCAAATTGGAAATGATCGAATCTGGATTCTTCCTGTCAAAAGCATAATTCACAAGAAAATCCTGTGCTGATCCATAGCAGTTTGGAATCGTAAAATTCTGACAGTATGTAATATAAAAATCTGGTTCTTCGATCATACGATCCCTTCCTAAAAGGTATTCTCTGATCGTTGTATAAACACGCTCTGTATAGCGTCCGAGCCAATAAAGTCTGTTTAATTCTTCTAATGAGATAATATCCATGTATCCTTAAAACCTCCTCCCTGTGATGAGTTTACAACAAAAGAATCTGGATTCCTTGTAAATCTTGTAAGTCCACTTTTCCATACTTTTGTTTCTTCCCCTGATAAAACAAAAACTCTAAGATCTGCTTTTCTCATCACTTTGTCTTCATGATCAACGACTTCCATGTCCATAAAATCAATAACTTCCTGTGCAATAAATCTTCTGGATTCTTTTTGAATCTTTTCTTTCATCACTACTTTTTCTTCTTCACTTAATTTATTTCCGAAAACAACCCCATAGCCTCCGGCTTCTGCGACATCCTTGATCACGAGATCATCAAAATTTTTTAATACATATTCTCTGTCTTCTTCATAAAATGGAAGGTACGTTGGTGCGTTATGTAAGATTGGTTTTTCACCTAAATAATACTCTATCATTTTAGGTACAAAATAATAAATCCCTTTATCATCTGCAATTCCATTTCCAGGAGTATTGATAACTGCTACATTTCCTTTTCGATAGACTTCCATCAGATGTGGAATTCCAATCAAAGAATCTTTGCAAAATTCCATTGGATCAAGATATTCATCGGATACTCTCCGATAGATCGCTCCGACCAACTCTTTTTTTCCATTATATGTCTTATAATATAAGTGCTCTCCTTCCACTTCAAGATCACTTGGAAATGCAAGAACTGAACCTGTCTGTTCTGCAAGGTAAGAGTGTTCAAAAAATGCTGCATTATATCTTCCTGGTGTAAATACCACATTAATACCACCAGTATTTACATCATTCATTACTTTTGCTAACATCTGTCCATAATCACGATTTTCTTCTACCTGTGCCATCTTAAATGTCATCGGACTTGCTTTTCTGCAAAGCTTTCTTGCGATCATCGGATAAGATGCTCCTGATGGTACTCTTAAATTATCTTCCAAAACATACCATATCCCATCCTTTCCTTTCACAAGATCAATTCCTGCGATATGTGCAAATATATTTTTAGGTGGCACGATATTCTGACATTGATATAAAAATCCTGGCGAAGAAAATATAAATTCCTCTGGTATCACTCCGTCTTTTATAATTTTTTGTTCTGTATAAATATCTAAAAGAAACTTATTGAGTGCATCCGCTCTCTGGATCAGTCCTTTTTCTAATTCCTCAAATTCTTCATGTTCGATCACTCGTGGGATCGGGTCAAATGGAAACAGCTGTTCGTGAAATTCGTTATTTTTATAGATGCCAAATTTCACACCATAACGAGCCAACAGCTGATTGATTTCATCTTTTAATAAAACAAGATTCTCCATGGCTTCTCCTTTCTATTATGTCAAAGCATTCTTATTTCTGCGCAGAGTGTATCGAATCAATGATAACGAAAAAGGCGCTCTGTCTTTCAACAGAACGCCTTTGTTTTGCTTTGATAGATATATCTTAGAGTATCCTTTTTGTATTGTCAAGCACTTTTATCAATGCACTTATTTGATCGCTGTCATAAATAATTCGTACATATCATCTTCGCCACTTAATTTGGGTGAGTTCTCTCCTCCGCCATTCGTACTTCTTCTCATCGTTGCATAAAATTCTTCTCCAGCATTGATCAGTTCCATCGGATAAATCTCATATCCTAGTTCCTGACATTGTTTGCAAAATGCAAGAATCGGTTCTTTTTCTTCCCTTGTTTTTAATAATGTCTTTCGTATCGTGTCATCATGCAGTGCTTTTTCCTGTAATTCTTCTAATTTTTCGTATACATCCATATCGGACACCTCCTTAAGAAAAAAAGGCACTTATGCTATACTGCATAAGCACCTTTGCTGTTATTCTTATTATATCTTCTTTTCTTGATTCTTTCAAGATGTCTTTTTAAGATCTTATTTTACTAACAGTGATTTTCCTGTCATGTCTGCTGGCTGTTCCATTCCCATTAATTCGATCAATGTAGGTACGATATCAGCTAAGCATCCACCTTCTCTTAATTTTAATCCTTCTTCTGCATTTACAAGGATAAATGGTACTGGATTTGTTGTATGTGCTGTAAATGGAGCTCCTGTTTCATAATCTTTTAACTGCTCTGCATTTCCGTGGTCAGCACAGATAAACATCTGTCCATTTACTTCTTTGATCGCTTCTACTGCATCTCCAACGCATTTGTCAACTGCTTCTACCGCTTTGATCGCTGCTTCTTCGATTCCTGTATGACCTACCATGTCGCTGTTTGCGAAGTTCATGATGATCACGTCATATTTGTCAGATTTGATTGCTTCTACAAGTTTTGCACCAACTTCTGGAGCGCTCATCTCTGGCTGAAGATCATAGGTTGCTACTGCTGGAGATTTCACTAAGATTCTGTCTTCTCCTTCGTTTGGTTCTTCCACTCCACCGTTAAAGAAGAATGTTACATGAGCGTATTTTTCTGTCTCAGCTAATCTTAACTGTTTTAATCCGTGCTGTGCAAGGAATTCTCCAAATGTATTCTTGATCTCTACTTTGTGGAATGCAACTAACTTGTTAGGGATTGTTACATCATATTCTGTAAAGCATACAAATGTTGTCTTGAAGTATCCGTTTGGACGATCAAAACTATCGAATTTGTCATCACAGATAGAACGTGTGATCTCTCTTGCACGATCTGGTCTGAAGTTGTAGAAGATCACAGAATCATTTTCTTTTAATGTTGCAACTGGTTCACCATTTTCAACGATAACTGTTGGTACTACGAATTCGTCTGTAACATCTTCTTTGTAAGAAGCATCGATTGCATCGATTGCACTGTCAGCTGTATTTCCCTGTCCCATAACGATCGCATTGTATGCTTTCTGTACACGATCCCAGCGATTGTCACGGTCCATTGCATAGTAACGTCCAGAGATAGATGCCACTTTACCTACTCCGATCTCATCCATCTTCGCTAATAATTCCTCAATGAATCCTTTTCCTGATGTTGGAGCTGTGTCACGTCCATCTAAGAATAAATGAACATATACGTTCTCTAGACCATTTCTCTTAGCCATTTCAAGAACACCATATAAATGTGTATTGTGGCTGTGTACTCCACCATCTGATAATAATCCAAAGCAATGTAATGCAGAATTGTTCTTCTTGCAGTTTTCAATTGCTTCTAACATTGCTTCGTTTTTAAAGAAATCTCCATCCTGGATCTCTTTTGTGATTCTTGTTAATTCCTGATATACGATGCGTCCTGCACCCATATTCATATGTCCTACTTCAGAGTTACCCATCTGACCTTCTGGAAGTCCGACTGCCATTCCAGATGCATTTCCTTTTACGAATGGGTATTCTTTCATTAATTTATCCATTACAGGAGTCTTTGCTTCTGCTACTGCGTTTGCTTCGCTGTTTTCGTTTAATCCATATCCATCTAAAATCATCAGGACTGTTGGTTTTTTACTCATTATTTTCTCCTTCATTTCCCAAAAATTAATCTTATTTTATGTCCGTTAATATTATAACGATTTTCTTCTTGAAATTCAACTATTATATGATTGTATTTATAGACGTACATTTCATTTCGGAGTATAATAAATTCAGATGCAATTTTATATAACTGATATGTTTGTTCGTTTTTATTACATATTAGTTTTAACAGATTTGGAGGTGCTTAGTATGCTTCATGAAATTAGTTTTCATTCCTTTAATGATCGTGATGAGGTGCAAGGCTGGGTTTATGTACCTGCCTGCAAACCAAAAGGAATTGTACAGGTGATCCATGGCTTTGGTGAACATTCCCGTCGTTATTTCCATATGATCGTAAAATTTATGGATGCAGGGTATATCGTTGCTGCAGATGACCATGTTGGACATGGAAAAACTGCAATGTATAACGATACCTGGGGTGACTGGGGGGATGCTGGTTTCCATACGATGATGGAAGATGAGCATAAGTTAAAAGAAATCGTCAGCAAAATGTATCCTGATCTTCCTTATTTTCTGTTTGGACACAGCATGGGATCTTTTATTACGAGAGATTTTGCTGCAAAATATGGAGAAGAACTTGCAGGAATCACAATCTGTGGTACAGCTGGTCATTTCCGTGGTGCTACGGAAGCTGAATCTGCCTTGTTGGCTGCGGTAGCTGAAGGAAAAGGAAAAGAATCTGACCCTTCCTTTACTGCTGATCTAATGGGATGGATGTGTGAACGTTGTGGTAATGTTTCCATTGGTAATGAATGGATCTGTTCTGACCCTTATGTTCAGCGAGATCATGCAGAAGATCCATTTGATGCATTTACCCGGCCAACTACAAATCAATCTCTGCTTTATTTTGTTCAGATGATGAAAGCGATCACTGGCACGGAATGGGCTGGCAAGGTTCCTTCTGATCTTCCTATTTATAATATCGGTGGGGATCAAGATCCTGTTGGTGAATACGGAAAAGGTATTTATGAAGTTACCAACTGGCTTGTAGATACTGGACATACGGTAAAAACTCGTGTTTATTCTGGTTATCGCCATGAGATTCATAATTATGATGAGATCAAAGATGAGGTGGAAGCTGGTATTATTTCTTTTATGGATTCGATTTTAGATGAATAATTTTCTCATAATGATTTTATAAAAAATAGCGAAATTTCATTTTATATACATACCAAATTATAAACAAAACACCACAGAAGGTCTTCATTGCTTTCTGTGGTATTTTGTTTTCACTTGTACTATTCTAATTCACTTAATAAAGAGTTTCCAATTGTTCCTTCTGGCATCGTAACTCCAAAATTATCTGCGATCGTAGCTCCGATCACTGCAAATGTATCTTGATCTTCTAGTCTTCCATTTTCTTTCATAGACTTTGAATATGCAATAAATGGCGTGTATTCTCTTGTATGGTCTGTTCCTGTATAAGTTGGATCATTTCCATGATCTGCAGTGATGATCAATAAATCATCTTCTTTTAAAACTTCTAACAGATTTCCTAAACCAACATCAAATTTCTCGATTTCTTTTGCATAGCCGACTGGATTTCTTCGATGTCCCCAGAGTGTATCAAAGTCTACCAGGTTGGTAAAACAAAGTCCATGAAAATCTTCTTTGCATACATCCACGGTCTGCTGCATTCCATGCACAGAGCTTTCAGAATGATATGCTTTTGTAATTCCTTCTCCACAGAAAATATCATTGATCTTTCCTACTGAAATTACATCAAATCCTTCATCTTTTAATGCATTTAAGGCTGTTCTTGAAAATGGTTTTAAAGCATAATCCCTTCGATTGCTTGTTCTTACGAATTCGCCTTTTTTCTTTCCCACATATGGTCTTGCAATGATTCTTCCGACTTTCCATTCATTTTTCATCGTAAGTTCTCTTGCGATCTCACAACAGCGATAAAGATTCTTAAGATCAAAAGTTTCTTCATTTCCACAGATCTGCATCACAGAATCAGCAGATGTATATACGATCATTGAATCATTTTTAATCTCTTCTTCACCTAATTCATCCAAAATCTGCGTTCCACTGGCACATTTATTGCCAATGACTTTCTTTCCACATCTTTCTTCTAATTCATGGATCAATTCTGGTGGAAAACCTGTGTCCGTAAAGGTAAGAAATGGTTTCTCGATCTTAAGTCCCATCATCTCCCAGTGACCTGTCATGGTGTCTTTTCCGTTACTGCTTTCTTTTAATCTGGTATAGTAGGCAATTGGATGTCTTTCTTCTTCCATTTCTTTTGTTGGATGCAAATTTAACAATCCAAGTTTTTTTAGATTTGGAATATTTAGTGTTCCCACGGTATCACAAATATGTCCAAAGGTATCTACATCATGATCTCCAAATCTGGCTGCATCTGGCATTTCTCCGATTCCTAAGGAATCTAAGACAATGACAAAAATTCTTTTGTATTTCTCCATATCATATGCCCCCTTTTTATCTACTCTCGAAATCTTTTTTGTGCTTGATCTTATTATTTATTATAAACCGATTTATTGCTTGCTTCTAGTCTTTTATTTCTTTAATCTTTTAACGAATTCTACCATTATATAAAAAAGAAAAAATCCCCCGGATATTCAATATCCGAGGGACCCATCATTTAATTAATCAAATTATTTATAGTTTACGATTTTACCAAAGTCTGGTTTTAATGATGCTCCACCAACTAATCCACCGTCGATATCTGGCTGTGCAAATAATTCTGGTGCGCTGGCTGCAGATACAGATCCACCATACTGAATGCGGATTGCTTCTGCTGTAGCTTCATCATATACTTCTGCGATACATGCACGGATTGCTGCGCAAACTTCCTGAGCCTGTTCTGTAGTTGCAACTTTACCTGTTCCAATAGCCCAGATTGGCTCATAAGCGATAACTGCAGTCTTAGCCTGGTCAGCACTTACTCCCTGGAATGCGATCTTGATCTGCTGGCGAACGAAGTCGATTGTAACTCCCTGTTCTCTCTGAGAAAGAGTTTCTCCACAGCAAACGATTGGTGTAATTCCATGTTCAAAAGCTTTTAATACTTTCTTGTTAACAGTTTCATCTGTTTCAGCAAAGTATTCTCTTCTTTCAGAATGTCCAAGAATAACATATTTTACTCCAAGATCTGTTAACATATTAGGAGCGATTTCTCCTGTGTAAGCTCCACTTTCTTCAAAGTACATATTCTCAGCACCGATTGCAATGTTGCTTCCTGCTGCAGCTTCAATTGCTGCTGGAATGTCGATTGCTGGTACACAGAATACTACATCAGAAGTTTCACTTGCTACTAATGGTTTTAATTCTTCGATTAATGCTTTTGCCTCGCTAGGAGTTTTGTTCATTTTCCAGTTTCCTGCTACGATTGTTTTACGCATAAGACTAATATCCTTCTTTCTTGACATTTTGTTTATAAAGTGTATTAAATATTAAATATTTAAGTGCAATGATTATTTGTCGTTGGCTGCTACTACACCTGGAAGGTCTTTTCCTTCTAAGAATTCAAGAGAAGCTCCACCACCTGTAGAGATGTGTGTCATCTTGTCTGCAAATCCTAACTGGTTAACAGCTGCTGCAGAGTCTCCTCCACCGATGATTGTTGTTGCATCTGTATCAGCTAAAGCCTGAGCAACGGCAATTGTTCCTTTGGCAAGGATAGGGTTTTCAAATACACCCATAGGTCCATTCCATACAACTGTTTTAGCAGTTTTTACTGCTTCTGCGAATTTCTCACATGTAGCTGGTCCGATATCAAGACCTTCTTTATCAGCTGGAATTGCATCAGCTGCTACAACAGATACTTCGATCTCAGCATCGATAGGACTTGGGAATCCGTCTGCTACTGTTGTATCAATTGGAAGATATAAATTCTTTCCTAGTTTCTCTGCTTTTGCCATCATTTCTTTACAATAGTCGATTTTTTCATCGTCTACTAAAGATTTACCAACTTCTAATCCCTGTGCTTTTAAGAATGTATAAGCCATTCCTCCACCGATGATCAGTGTATCACATTTTTCAAGTAAGTTATCAATTACTTTTAATTTGTCAGCGACTTTCGCTCCACCTAAGATGGCTACCATAGGTCTTTCTGGATTATTAACCGCATTTCCTAAGAAATCGATCTCTTTCTGCATTAAATATCCTACAACGGCTGTGTCAACATATTCTGTTACACCAACGTTTGAGCAATGTGCTCTATGAGCTGTACCGAACGCATCGTTTACGAATACATCACAAAGGCTTGCAAGATCTTTGCTGAATGCTTCACCATTTTTAGTTTCTTCTGCTCTGTAACGAGTATTCTGAAGAAGTACCACTTCTCCATCTTTCATAGCAGCTACTGCTGCTTTTGCATTATCTCCGACAACATTGTCATCTGCTGCAAATTTAACTTCCTGTCCTAACAGTTCGCTTAAGCGTACTGCTACTGGTGCTAAAGATAATTCTGGTTTTGGTTCTCCTTTAGGTTTTCCTAAGTGAGAGCAAAGGATTACTTTTCCACCATCAGCAATCAGTTTCTTGATTGTTGGAAGTGCTGCTACCAGACGATTCTCATCTGTAATCTGTCCGTCTTTTAAAGGCACGTTGAAATCGCAACGTACTAAGACTTTCTTTCCTGCTACATTAATGTCATCTACAGATTTTTTGTTTAACATGTTTCGTTTTTCCTCCTAAGATTGTATGCCATAAGGCATATCTTAATTGATCAGGGTTTCTCAATCCTTGATTAAAAATAGGGGTCCGGTCCAAAAGACCGGACCCCTTATCTGAGTCTTATTACACTGTATAATTACAGGCCTGTCCTCATTCCAATATCAAATTAAGCTAATTCAGCAAAGTATTTGATTGTTCTTACCATCTGGCTTGTGTAAGAGTTTTCATTGTCATACCAAGATACAACCTGAACCTCTGTTGTTCCATTATCTAATGGAAGAACCATTGTCTGTGTAGCATCGAATAAAGAACCATATCTCATTCCTACGATATCGCTAGATACGATTTCGTCTGTGTTATATCCGAAAGATTCTGTCTGAGCTGCTTTCATAGCTGCGTTTACTTCATCAACTGTTACATTTCCTTCAACAACTGCTGTTAAGATTGTTGTAGATCCTGTAGGAGTTGGAACACGCTGAGCAGATCCGATTAATTTTCCGTTTAATTCTGGAATAACAAGTCCGATTGCTTTAGCAGCACCTGTAGAGTTAGGTACGATGTTAACTGCTGCTGCACGAGATCTTCTTAAGTCACCTTTTCTCTGTGGTCCGTCAAGAGTCATCTGATCTCCTGTGTAAGCATGGATTGTGCACATGATTCCAGATTTGATTGCTGCAAGATCATTAAGAGCTTTTGCCATAGGTGCTAAGCAGTTTGTTGTACAAGATGCAGCAGAAATAACTGTATCCTCTGCTTTTAATTCATCATGGTTTACGTTGTAAACGATTGTTGGAAGATCGTTTCCTGCTGGTGCAGAGATAACAACCTTTCTTGCTCCTGCTTCGATATGAGCAGATGCTTTTTCTTTAGATGTGTAGAATCCTGTACACTCAAGTACTACGTCTACTCCAAGTTCTCCCCATGGAAGGTTTTTAGCATCAGCTTCAGCGTAGATTGTGATTTCTTTTCCATCAACTGTGATAGAGTTTTCACCAGCTTCTACTTTGTCAGCTAATGCATATGTTCCCTGTGAAGAATCATATTTTAATAAGTGTGCAAGCATCTTTGGAGATGTTAAATCGTTGATTGCTACAACTTCATATCCTTCTGCTCCGAACATCTGTCTGAATGCAAGACGTCCAATACGTCCAAATCCATTAATTGCTACTTTAACTGCCATCTCAAATTCCTCCTAAGTCTTGATTAATTAAATTTTGATGGATTTGCCAATCTGTTAATCTATTGACAAACTTCTTTTTTATTTTAAACAATACTGACAAAAAATTCAAGTGAAATTTAGCATTTTTATCATGTATACAATAAAACGGTTTTGTACAATTCTACCAAATTTTACACCGTTTCTTCGTCACAATGAATAAAAAACTTTTCCTTATTCTTCTTCATCATTCTGACTTAAAATGTATCTTGCAATTGTAAATGCATATCCTGCGATTCTTTCCATACTGGAAATGATATCAAGGAAATATACACCGACATCTGGAGAACATTCTCCGTCTTTCATTCTCTGAATATGTCTCTTTCTGATGATCTTTCTTGTGCAATACACATCCTCTGCATAAGATAATGTTTCTTTTGCTTCTTTGGTATCGTCAAATTCAATCGCACGGATTGCTGACTCAAATGCAGCTCTTACAAGATTATTCATATTTCTAAGCTCTTCAATCGCATCTTCTGAAATATTTTCTTTCATATCCTTGATATGCTGCAGATATCCTGCCATATTCTCTACATGATCTCCAGAACGCTCGATATCTGTGATCGAATCGAACAGATTGTTGACAACTTTCATCTCTTTCTCTGTGATCGCCAAATGACTGATCTTTACAAGATATTCTGTGATCATTGGTTCTAAATGGTTGATCACCTGTTCATCATTATGAACTTTATCGATCTTACTCTGTCTTGGTTCTCCACTCATCGCTTCTTTTGTTACACGATTTAAATTCTTTAATACGATCTCACCCATACGTACCACTTCTTTCACCGCATTCTCAACTGCAAATGCAGGTGTTTCAAGAATACGTGGGTCTAAGTGACGTAATGCTTTCTCTTCTGGTTCTTCTTCCTCTTCGTCTTCTACTGGATCTTCACGAATGATAAGTCCAGATAATTTCACCAATGCATTAGCAAATGGGAATAACAGTATCGTCACAGATATGTTAAAGATCGAATGGAAAATGGAAATCTGTGTACTGGATATATGCTGCATTGCAAGATCTGGGAAGATTCCAAAGAAAATCGTCATGATCACCCCATAAATAGCTGCACCTAGTACATTAAAACTTAAATGGATCACAGCTGCTCTTTTTGCTGTTTTATTTGCACCCGCACTAGATAAGATTGCTGTGATACAAGTACCAATATTCTGTCCTAAAGTAATAAAGATCGCTGATCTCCAGTTTACGATCCCTCTCATCGCTAATGTCTGTAAAATACCAACAGATGCAGATGAACTCTGAATGATTGCTGTAACAATCGCACCAACTAAAATACCAAGGATCGGATTTCCTCCTAATACCTGAAATGCTTTGTAGAATACCGGACTATCCTGATATACTCCAATGGATGATGACATAGATGATAATCCAATAAATAAAATACCAAATCCGACGGCAATCTCCGCTTTCTGTGTCATCTTCTGCTTATTAGAGAATGTGATGATGAAAGCTCCGATTCCTAAAATAAATGGTGCAAAAAAATCTGGTTTTAACGCCCCTGCCCATTCATTAGCTGATACCAGCCATGCCGTGATCGTTGTACCTACATTGGCTCCCATGATAACACCGGCCGCCTGTGTAAGATTCATGATCCCTGCATTTACAAAACCTACAACCATAACAGTGGTTGCTGATGAACTCTGAATAATTGCTGTAACCAATGCTCCTACAAGTACACCTAAAATACGATTATTTGTTAAATAGCCAAGCAGGTCTTTCATCTTATTTCCTGCTGTCTTTTGAAGTCCTGATGCCATGATATCCATTCCATACAGGAACATTCCAAGTCCGCCGATAAACGCAAACAGATTACCGACATGTGTTAGTGTATTCATTTTTTACGATTCCTCCTGTGTTTTTACAGATCCCTCTTATTGGATCTTCCACATATATTTCATTTGTCGTTATTCCGACATAAATAATTTTAACAAACCTACTCTTATATTTAAAGAACTTTTTACATAGATTTTATTTTTTCTTTACCTTTTTGTCATAATGTATATAATAAAAGTATTATATTAACTATTTACAAAGGAGTTTTTTATGATTCTTGCAGATTATCATTTACATACCAGTTTTTCTTCCGATTCCGAATCTCCTATGGAAGAAATGATCCGACATGCTGTTTCTCTTGGCCTTAAAACCATTTGTTTTACAGAGCATCATGATATTGATTATCCTGATAACCCTGATGGATTTGATTTCCTTTTAGATCTTCCTTCCTATAGAGAAGAATTATTTAAAATGAAAGAGCGCTATCAGGATCAGATTGAGATCAATTATGGAGTGGAACTAGGCTTAATGCCATCAACCCTAGATCAATGTGCTGCATTCGTCAAGGATGAGCCTTTTGATTTTATCATTGGTTCTACTCATATTGTTGATTTTATGGATCCATATGATGCGATTTATTTTGAAACATATCCTGCCCGTTTAGGACTTGCTCATTATTTTGAAGATATCTTAAAAAATATTTCTTCTTTTGAAGACTATTGTGTCTATGGGCATATTGACTATGCAGCACGCTATATCAAGGATCCTTCTTTTGAATTTCATTATAAAGATTATTCTGATCTTTTAGATGCCATTTTAAAAATGATCATTGAAAATGGAAAAGGTATTGAAGTGAATACTGCTGGACTTAAATACGGAATGAATGATCCAAATCCTCATCATGAGATCATAAAAAGATATCTGGAACTTGGCGGCGAAATTATTACGATCGGATCTGATGGCCATTGTCCAGAACATATGGCTTATGATTTTCATAAATTACCTGATTTCCTGTCTAACCTTGGAATTCGTTATTATACCATCTTTCGAAATAAGAAACCTGAATTCATTAAATTATGATTTTCTCTGTATAAAAAGGAACGAGACAATAGGCTCATAATATTCCTATTGTCTCGTTTCTTGATTCTATCTATATCAGAATCCCCTCATCCACTCTGATTTCAAATGAACATTTCCTTTGATCGCCTCGTCTAACAGATCGATCATTGCTTCCTTATCCTGATTTAATGTTCCTCTTAAATTCACATAATTCGACGCATGATTCGATCTGAAAATACAATCTGGGCAATCCATATATTTTAACATTTCTTTTGTCTCGATCAAAATATCATATGGATTTAATAGTTCAAATTCTCCGCTTCTGATCTTATCTGCTAACGGAAGATCTTCTTCTATCATTAGTGTGAGCAATCCTATATAATCTGGCTTCATCTGGGATAAAACAAGTCCTGTATCTTTGGCATGTTCCTTCCATAGCCGTCTTCCACCTAACCCTGATATAGCTGTCACAGATAAACGGATCTTTGCCTGTTTTACTTTCTGTGCTGCCTCTATCATCTCTTGTGATGTTACACCTTTTTTCATATATGTAAGGACTTCATCATTTCCTGATTCCAATCCCATATAGATCATAGATATCCCAAGTTGTCCTAATTTGTCTAACTCTTCTTGTTTTTTCATCAAAATGCTTCTTGGCGATCCATATAAAGTTACTTGTTTACATTCTGGAAATTGATCTTTGATAAAATGAAGGATTGCCTCAAGATCTGTCATCTTACAAATCAGTGCATCTCCATCTGCCAAAAAAATCTTCTCTACATATCGATACTTATCTCTTGCATCTTGTAAATCTTCTAAGACTTCTTGTACTTTTCTGATCCTAAATCTTTTTTCTTTAAACATACTACAAAAAATACAACGATTTTGACTACATCCGATCGTCACTTGTACGATCAAACTATATGCTTCACTTGGTGGCCGATAGATCATTCCTTCATATCTCATATCTTATCCTGCTTTCTTAATTATTTTACAATTCTTCTTACAGAAAGTACCTTTCGATAATTAGCCTTTGGTGAAATCTTGATTCCTGTTTTTCTTGAGCTTGCATGAACAATCTTTCCATTGCCTATATAAATAGCAATATGCCCGCTATAACAGATCAGATCTCCTGGCTGTTTATTGCTGTAAGAAACCTTACGTCCTGCACTTCTTTGTGAGGATGAACTTCTTGGAAGATTATATCCAAATGACTTATAGACGCTTTTTACAAATCCTGAGCAATCTGCTCCCGTATTCAGGTTTGTTCCTCCCCATACATATGGATTCCCAACAAATCGTTGTGCAAAACTTGCAACTGTTTGTCCTTTGTTATAAGTACTTCCTGTAAGTTTTGGTGCATTTGTACTGATATAAACATATTTTTTTAATGCATATCCAGTTTTGTTGCCAACTTTAATTTTTCTCCAGCTTCCACTTGTTGATAATACTGTAACTTTTGTTCCTACGCTTAGTTTCTTGATCGTTTTAGAACGTTTGGACTTTGCTGTTCTTAATTTGCACCAGTGTTTATAAATCTTTCCACTGTATCCTGATGCTGCCTGAACGGTTGTTGACGATGTTTGATCAGCTATCATAAATGTCGTTATCATTATTACCACTGCCATTATTATAACAGCTGCTTTCTTTATTGTCTTTATCATAATTCTGCCTCAATTCTACTCTTTGATATTTGTTACATTTCTGTTACATTTATTAAATTTAGCATATTATTCTTCTTTTGTAAAGTAGTTTTGTGACGTTTTGTAATATTTTTGTAACATTTCACAAGATAATTGTACTAAGATTCAAAGAATAAAATCTGACATAGGCCTGTTTTTTCCTATAAAAAGAAAAAAAACAGACTAAATAAAATTCAATCTGTTTTCGTAACAGGGGCAGAGAGACTCGAACTCCCAACTGCGGTTTTGGAGACCGATGTTTTACCATTGAAACTATGCCCCTTTATTAAATTGTAAAGGATATACCTTCAAAACAACATACAAGAACTATTCACATCTTTTACACTTCAGCCTTCTTTGGTTAAAGCCTCGACCGATTAGTAACAGTCAGCTCCATACGTTACCGTACTTCCACCTCTGCCCTATCTACCTCGT